>NZ_CP169639.1:1789500-2116000 GCF_042134615.1 Flagellimonas cixiensis | reverse complement strand
AGGAGGCCAGGTATCGTAGGTTTTCCATTCCTTTTTACCGGTATCAAACACATAGGCTTCTGGCAAACCAGAATTTGGACTTCCATCTCCTTTTAAAAAGTGATTGAAGAATTTGGTCTCGATATCTTTCTGGAAAAACAACGAAATGGAATCGCCGAAATAGTAGTTGCCCACTACATTTCTCTCGCGGTCTCTAGCCCAACCTCCGTGGTCCCAAGGTCCAAACACCATGGTATTATAATTGCCTTCGTTGTATTTTTCAATGTTTTTATAGGTTTCCAATGGGCCGTATAGGTCTTCGGCATCAAACCAACCGCCAACGATCATGGTTGCCACGCTGCTCTTTACATTTTTCAAATGCTGAATCAGTCCGCGACTCTGCCACATTTCGTCATAATTTGGGTGTTCTTTCAGCTCATTCCAGAAATAATCATCGGTCACGCCTTCTGGACGCATTTTAGGCGTATCGGCAGTTTCGTATTCAAAAAAGTGATCTAGATTTTTCAATGGGCCAGCATCCAAGAAGTATTGGTACTGGTCTTCGGTGGGCAGACTTGGCAAGGTGTACCAAGCGGTGTCCACTGGTTGATCACCATTGGGCCTCGGAGTTCCAAAAAGTGAAGTTGCCCTAAAATAACTTAACAAATAGGCTCCGTTGTGGTGGAAATCATCAAAAAAGAAATCTCCGATACAGGCCTGTGGTGAAGCTGCTTTTAAAGCAGGGTGCGCATCCACCGTAGCATATGTGGCATAATGCCCCGGGTAGGAAATCCCCCAAATTCCCACATTGCCGTTATTATTTTCAACATTGTTCACCAACCACTCTATGGTGTCGTAGGTGTCGGAACTTTCATCTACTTGATCATTGGAAGTTTTATTGGGAATATAGGCTCGCATGTTTACGTAATGCCCTTCACTCAGCCATCTTCCCCGTACATCTTGATACACAAAAATATTTCCTTCCTTCATCAAATGCTCATTGGGACCAATTTTAGGTCTAAAATTTCCCTCGCCATAGGGTTGGGAACTGTAAGGGGTACGCTGCATAATAATGGGATACTCCTTTGAGGTATCTTTTGGGGAATAAATGGTGGTATGCAAGGTAATTCCATCCCGCATTTCAATATCCACTTCTTTTTTAGTGTAGTTTTCGGCCACATAGTTTTCTGTTTGGCCAATTTCTACGGTTCCTTTTTTCTTGCAGCTCACCACTGCAATGAATAAACCAATACTTAAGAATAGAATTTTGAAATTGAGTTTCATGTTGAGTTAGTTTTTGAGCTTCTAAAGCTACTAAAGAATGTAAAGGGAGGCAATAAAAAAAGGAGCCCGTTTTGGACTCCCTTTTCATTCTATATTGTTTATGGATTACAAGCCAAAAGCCTCTTTCACCTTGTCCACCATGTCCAGTTTCTCCCATGTAAAGAGTTCCACTTCTTTTTCAATTCTCCCGTTATAAGGTGATTCAAAAACTTTGGTCAATATTTCTGGTTGCTTGCCCATGTGTCCATAAGCAGCTGTTTCCAAATAAATGGGGTTGCGCAATTTTAGGCGTTCCTCTATGGCAAAAGGTCTCATATCGAACAATTCCGATGTCTTTTTAGCGATTTCACCATCACTTAATCCAAGCTTGGAAGTTCCATAGGTTTCCACAAAAATAGAGGTTGGTTCCACCACTCCAATGGCATAACTTACTTGCACCAAAATTTCATCGGCAACTCCTGCTGCCACCAAGTTTTTAGCAGCATGACGCGCAGCATAAGCGGCACTTCTATCCACCTTACTCGGGTCTTTCCCACTGAAGGCACCACCACCGTGGGCCCCTTTGCCCCCATAAGTGTCCACAATAATTTTTCTGCCGGTAAGACCAGCATCACCGTGCGGACCACCAATTACAAACTTCCCTGTTGGGTTAATGTGATATTTAATATGGTCAGTGAACAATTTTTGAATACTCTCAGGCAACAACTTTTGCACTTCAGGAATCAAAATAGTAATGATATCCTCTTTGATCTTGGCCAACATCACCTCATCCGCATCAAACTCATCGTGCTGAGTCGAAACCACAATAGTATCAATACGCTGTGGCACATTATCATCCGAATATTCAATGGTTACCTGCGCTTTTGCATCAGGTCTCAAATATGGAATTCTGGTTCCTTCCCTTCTCAATTCCGCCAACACCTGAAGAATCTTATGGGAAATATCCAATGCCAAAGGCATGTAGTTATCAGTTTCCTTCGTGGCGTAACCGAACATCATTCCTTGGTCCCCTGCGCCCTGCTCCTCTTTGCTGCCTCGGTCCACCCCTTGGTTAATATCTTGGGATTGTTCGTGAATCAGAGAGATCACACCACAAGAATCGCCACTAAATTGATATTCCCCTTTGGTATAGCCAATTTTATTGATCACCTCACGGGCAATGCTTTGCAAATCCACATAGGTGTGGCTTTTTACCTCCCCTGCAAGCACAACCTGTCCTGTAGTCACCAACGTTTCACAGGCCACCTTACTTTCAGGGTCAAAGGCCAAAAAATTATCCAACAATGCATCACTTATCTGATCCGCAATCTTATCTGGATGTCCTTCGCTAACGGATTCTGATGTAAATAAATATGACATTACGTTTAATTAATGGGAAATCTTGACTTAGAAATGCAACCGAAGCTCTCAATCATTGATGAAGAGGAGTCAAACCACCATGGGTTTGAACTGCTTTAGCATTTTTCTTGTGCCCTCTTTCTGGCATCTGAGGTTGCAATCAGTCAAATCTTTCCTCGTTTTGAAGGGCAAAAGTACGTATTTGCCACATATTTTAAAACTTTGTCTGGGATGCTTTTTAATAAAGGCTATTTAACCAGTTTTTTTTCGTCTACTGGATATACTTTGTATATTGCGGCGATTAGAATTTCCCTGATCATAAACACCAACTTTTAAACACTCACACCCTATGCATATTGCTGTAGCAGGAAACATTGGCGCTGGCAAAACCACCCTCACCAACCTTTTGGCCAAACATTACAAGTGGGATGCCCATTTTGAGGATGTGGTAGACAATCCTTATTTGGATGATTTTTATACCCAAATGGAACGTTGGAGTTTTAACCTTCAGATTTATTTTTTGAACAGTAGGTACCGCCAAATCCTAAAAATTAGGGAAAGTGGAAAAAGTGTGATTCAAGATCGTACCATTTACGAGGATGCACACATTTTTGCACCCAACTTACATGCGATGGGTTTGATGACCAACCGCGATTTTGAAAACTATAAAAGTCTTTTTGAGTTGATGGAAAGTTTGGTGCAACCACCCGATTTATTGATCTATTTAAGAAGCACTATTCCCAATTTGGTGAGTCAGATTCACAAGCGTGGTCGGGAATATGAAAATTCAATATCCATTGATTACCTCAGCCGTTTGAACGAACGCTACGAAGCCTGGGTGAACACCTACTCAAAAGGAAAGCTTATTATTTTTGATGTGGACAATTTAGATTTTGTGGACAATCCTGAAGATTTGGGTGAGGTGATCAACCGAATCGATGGTGAGATTCACGGATTGTTTGAATAGTTTCCACACCTAAATTTTCCATTTTCTTTTTTTTCATTCCCCTTTTGGGTGAAAAAATATTGGGTATATTTAATGGTATTTGCATTTTCAAATAACCAAAAAGCACAACCATGACCACTAAACATCCAATCTCATTTAAAATATTTTTCATTGCCTTGTTCCTGCAAGTTTTTACCTATGCGCAGGAGCTTGCCAAAGTACCCGCCGAACAAGTGGGCATGTCATCAGAACGCCTTGAGTATTTGACCAAAACTTTTCAAGAGTATGTTGACCAGAACAGATTGCCTGGTGCATCCATTTTGGTAGCCCGAAAAGGCAAGATTGCTTATTTCGAAACTTTTGGGAATAACGACATTGAAAATAATATTCCTATGTCCGAGGGTTCTATGTTTCGGATTGCATCCCAGACCAAAGCCATTGTGAGTGTTGGGATAATGATACTTCAAGAACGAGGTCAATTATTGATTAGTGACCCCGTAGGAAAATTTATGCCCGCATTTCAAAAAACCAAAGTAGCTGTTCGCAAAGATGATGGCGGTTACGACATTGTTGATGCAGAGAGACCTATTACCGTTCGTGATTTGCTCACCCACACTTCGGGGGTTTCCTATGGCAGTGGTATTTCGGCAGATTTATGGAAAAAAGCAGGGATTCAAGGATGGTATTTTGCGGATCGCGAAGAACCCATCCAAGCGACCATCAATCGAATGGGTGACCTCCCTTTTGAAGCGCAGCCTGGTGAAAAATTTGAATACGGCTACAATACCGATATTCTTGGAGCCCTAATTGAAGTGGTCTCTGGAGAAACTTTGGATGTTTTTCTAAAGAAAAATATTCTAGACCCACTGGGCATGAACGACACCCATTTTTATCTTCCAAAAGTAAAAAGAGAGCGATTGGCGGTGGTATATTCTCCCACTGAAAACGGTTTGGAGCCAGCGCCAACTCCAGGAGGTATGGTAGGACAAGGCGCCTATGTGGATGGTCCAAGAACAAGTTTTTCGGGTGGTGCCGGACTTTTGAGCACATCGATGGATTATGCCAAATTCCTTCAAATGATGTTGAACAAGGGAGTTTTTAACGGAAATCGTATCCTTTCCCGAAAATCCGTGGAATTGATGACCGTAAGCCATTTGGGCAAGGCACAATTTCCATGGGCCGGTGGCACTGGTTTTGGTTTGGGCTTTTCCGTCGTAGAGGATTTAGGGGATAGAGGCTCCTTGGGTTCCGTTGGTGAGTATGGCTGGGGTGGCGCTTATCATTCCTCGTATTGGGTAGACCCCAAAGAACAAATGATTGTGGTCTATTTTACGCAATTGATTCCCTCTGGAGCTATTGATGACCACGGAAAATTGCGCGCTTTGATCTATCAAGCCATTGTGGATTAAAAAATAATTCCCGTTCACTCATTCAAGAGGTTCGTTCCCTCATTGGCGCTTTATTTCGGTTGTTTTTGAAACTAGTTTAGGATTGGGATTCGCCCATCACTATTAACTATGCCTTTTATAGGCTCAAAAACTTTGATATTATGAGACCGAAAAAGAACCCACAGTTGGACTTGAGAAAAAACAGCTTGCTGTATTTTATGGTTGGAATGACCGTTATTTTATTGCTGACCTTTTTGGCACTTGAATGGAAAACTTTCGACCCAAAATCGGATTGGGATGTTGGTGTATTGGACCCAAACCTATTGCCCGATGAAGAGGTGCCGATGACCTTTCAAAAACTTCCTGAACCACCCAAACCTAAAATTCAAACCCCTCCAAAAATTGAAATTGCGGAAGATGATGAAAAAGTAGAAGAAACTTTTATTGAATCCAACGACATTGACCAAGATACCCCAGTGGCTGAAGTTGACGACATTAAAGTTGTAGAAGAAGAAATCGATGAAGAAATACCCATAATTTTAGTGGAAAACGCCCCTATTTTTCCGGGTTGCGAAGGAGAAACCACAGAAGAAGGAAAACGGCAATGTTTTCAAGAGATGATGAAAAAACATATCCGTAAAAACTTTAGATACCCTGAAATGGCTCAAGAAATGGGATTACAAGGCAGGGTTGACATAAGATTCACAATTGAGAAAAACGGCGAAATTGGAAATATTAAGTTTCGAGGGCCACATGAAACTTTAGAAAATGAAGCAACTCGAATAATTTCCAAATTACCTTCGATGACCCCAGGTAAACAAGGTGGGAAAAAAGTAAAGGTTACTTATACCCTTCCTATTACTTTTAAATTGAATTAAATAGATATCTCAACTACGCTCGATATGACAAATCATCATCAATATGTAAGGAAAGGATAGATTTCTCACACTCCCAAGGTCGGTTCAAAATGACAATATCCACCCTTTGTCATTTCGGTATGAGGACTGTAAGGACGATTGAGAAATCTCTTTTCTCAAAATGTCCAAAATAAAAAAACCACGCCATTCGGCGTGGTTTTTCCAGCTTTATTAAAGCGCGAGCTAATCCTTTGCCTCGGCACTCTTATATTCTTGAATCTTTTTTTCCAATTCTTCTTTGGTTGCAGCGGTAAACTCTTCCGTTTCTTCCACCAACTCACCATTATTCTCTATACTGGTGGTCACAATGGCTTTAAATGCCCCGTCTTCGGTATTGCTCACCTCTACATGGATTAACTTTTCAACCGCTTTGGTTTCCATCATTCCATGATCTGTGACTGTTATCACGGTGCCATCTTCTTTGGTGATGGAAACTTCATCCGCAGGGGCCAAACTCACTAAACTTGGTGCAATGACCAACGCCACAACAGACATCAATTTAAGCAAAATATTTAAAGAAGGACCCGAAGTATCCTTAAAAGGATCACCAACGGTATCACCAACTACGGCAGCTTTGTGTGCATCACTACCTTTTCTTCCCTCACTTTCGATGGTTTTCTTGGCATTGTCCCATGCTCCACCGGCGTTGGATTGGAAAATTGCCATAAGTACACCAGCGGTTGTTACTCCTGCCAAAAGACCTCCCAACATTTCTGCACCTCCAATAAAACCAACTGCTACGGGAACTGCGATGGCCAACAATCCTGGTAAAACCATTTCTTTGATGGAAGCTTGAGTGGATATTTCCACACATTTGTCATATTCGGCCAAGCCATCGGCTGCCTCAAATATTTCCATATCTTCTTTAGAAGCTTTTGAAAGGTCTGAATCGTATTTTCTCATCACTTCCAAAGCGGCTTTTAACTGTGGAATATCTTTGAACTGGCGCCGTACTTCCTCAATCATGGACATGGCAGCCCTACCTACGGCATTCATGGAAAGCGCTGAAAATACAAAAGGCAGCATCCCTCCTACCAATAATCCCGCCATAATATCAGGCTGAGATACATCGATGGATTTTACTCCTGCTGTTTTCATAAAAGCTGCGAACAAAGCCAAAGCGGTCAAAGCAGCAGAGGCAATGGCGAATCCTTTTCCAATGGCTGCGGTTGTGTTCCCCACAGCATCCAATTTATCGGTTCTTTCACGAACTTCGCTTGGCAACTCGGCCATTTCAGCGATACCTCCTGCATTATCGGATATGGGTCCGTAAGCATCAACTGCCAATTGGATACCTGTATTGGCCAACATTCCTACAGCTGCGATTGCAATACCATATAATCCGGCAAAATAGTGCGATACCAATATGGCGGCAGCAATCAAAATGATCGGAATAGCCGTAGACATCATTCCAACACCCAATCCTGCAATAATATTGGTGGCGGCTCCGGTATCGGACTGTCGAACAATAGAATTTACCGGTTTTGTTCCAGTTCCTGTATAATATTCGGTAACCTTACCTACCAATAGTCCTGCAACCAGACCTGCAATGGTTGCCCAAAATACACCCATGGAAGTGAATTCTTTTCCACCTTCCATCCACGATTCAGGCAACATGGCGTCAATTATAAAATAGGAAGCGACCAACATTAAAGCCGCTGATCCAAACTCTCCTATATTCAATGCGGTTTGTGGGTTTCCGCCATCTTTTACCTTAACAAAAAAGGTGCCAATAATGGACATAATAATTCCTACTGCGGCCAAAGCCAAAGGCAAGTATACTGCTCCCAACCCATCGTAAGCCGATTGAAATTCTGGCAATGAGGCAAAAACAGCTCCTAATACCATAGTACCGATAATGGAACCTACATAAGATTCAAAAAGGTCAGCTCCCATTCCGGCAACATCCCCAACATTATCTCCAACATTATCTGCTATGGTTGCTGGGTTTAAGGGGTGATCTTCTGGAATCCCTGCCTCCACTTTTCCCACAAGGTCGGCACCTACGTCCGCTGCTTTGGTGTAAATTCCACCACCAACACGGGCGAAAAGTGCTATGGACGAGGCTCCTAATGAAAATCCGGAAAGTACGTTCAATACTTCGGCAAGTTCCCATCCTTGACCACTATAGATCATAAAAAGCCCACTCAATCCTAAAACACCAAGACCTACCACACCAAGCCCCATCACCGCTCCACCGGCGAAGGCCACTTCCAAGGCTTTTCCCAAAGAGGTTCTAGCTGCGTTGGTAGTCCTTACATTGGCTTTGGTGGCGACTTTCATTCCAATAAAACCTGCTAGGGCCGAACAAATGGCGCCAACGATAAAGGATACGGCCACCATACCATTCGAACCTGTTTCATTGCTTCCTTTAAAGTATAGTAATACGGCTACGGCCACCACAAAAATGCTCAGTATTTTATATTCTGCCTTTAAGAATGACATTGCGCCATCGGCAATGTTCTTGGCTATTCTCGCCATTTTTTCGTCTCCGACCTCTTGTTTGGAGATCCATATATTTTTAATGAATACATAGAGTAGGGCCAAGACGCCGAAAATGGGCAAAAATTTCACGATTAATTCCATAGATTGAGTTGTTTAGTATTTTACAATGGCAGCTAATGTAGTAAAATACGAAGTAATAAAAAAAATGCGCCTTTAATTAATAAAAGCGCATTTTTTTAATGTTATTATTGTGTAATCTATATGGTAAAGGTGCGTTTCTTTTTGTGGTCACTTTCATCGTAACGCTTAAGGCACTCTTCGTAGATTTTAATGGCTTCCTGAACATCTCCCCAACCACCGGTATCTACTTTCTTCTCTTCCAAATCTTTATACACTTGAAAGAAGTGTTCTATCTCTTTTAAACGGTGCGGGTTCAATTCGCTGATATCATCCCTTTTGCTCCAAATCGGGTCAGAAACGGGCACACATATCAATTTTTCATCGGGTCCTTTCTCATCGGTCATATGAAACACCCCTACCGGCTTTACTTCAATAACCACCATCGGGTAGGTGGGTTCGGTACTTAATACCAGAACATCCAACGGGTCTCCATCCAACGCTAATGTCTCTGGAATAAAACCATAATCTCCAGGATACATCATGGATGAAAAAAGCGTTCTGTCAAATCTAATCTTGTTTAGGGTAAAGTCGTATTCGTACTTATTTCGGCTACCTTTTGGAATTTCTACCAGTACATCGAAGGTAATACTTGGTTTTTTAGACATTATAGAGATTTAAATTTTGTTGCAAAAATAACTAGTACAACTGGAAAAATCCGAATAAATTGCTCATTTCATTGGAATTAAAAGCTAAATCCGAAACTTCCGGTGATTCCAAACCTTCTTGCATCGGGATTCTCTAGGTAATTCCCCCTAAAATTGAAGTCTACCCTGAATATTTTGAAGATGTTTCCAACCCCAAAGGAATACTCCCAATACAATTTATCGGTGGGTGCCTGAAGTGGAATATTGGTAGGGGCACTCAAAGCAATATTTTCTTCCGACAATTCTCCCCATGCACCCCGAACACCAACAATTTCCCGTAAATTAAGTTTTCTCAAAAAGGGTATCCTAGAAAATAGCCTTCCATTAAAGTTATGTTCCAAATGTACGGTTGCATAGGTATCGGTCACAAATTCGTAGAAATCCAAATTGGGAAACACATTATAAATAGTAAACAGGGTTTGGTTCCCTGGGATAACACTCAGTAAGCTCAATGGAACTGCTCCAAAAGTCTTACCCGCCTCTATACTTGTGGTCAATCGCCCAAAACCACCAACTTGCCAAGGTTGGGTGTACGAAAATTGCAATTTTTTAAACTCGAAATCACTTTCGAGGAAACCATCTATTCCATGGGTATATTTTATAAATATGGTACTGTAATCGTCATTGATATCCGAACGTTCCACCCCATAACCAATGGTTCTTTTACCTGGGGTATAGATTAAAGTGGTGCTGATATCGAACTGTTTTACTTCGGAAGAAATACCCGTTGGCGAAGATGGATCCACATAATCCAAACTAAAGGCTTCGGGTAATGCTGAACTTAATTCGCGATACGAGCTACCTATATTTAAGCGCACATTGGTAAAGGGTTCAATACCTACCGTAAAGGTGGAAAGATTGATATTCGTTAACCTATCATTGGATCCTACCGTGACCAAAGATGAAGATGCAATACTCCTGCCCATCACATCGTTGGTACTGGTCAGACTCAATCCTAATTGCTCAATATCGCGCCGGTTACCTCCTGAAATGATCAATCGGTTTTTTCGATCTAACAAGAACTTGCCCTGAAATCCATGTTTGAACTTTTTATCACCGAAACCGTAGGCCATGTATCCTTCCAAACGCCATAGGTCATTCTGACCAAAATAGGTACGTGCCCCGCCACGTAAACGAATACCTTCAGCGTCGTTAAAACCGACAGAACTATAAATGTCCCCGAGGTCAATGTTCCACTTATCAATTTCAATATAGCCCGAACCCAAAATACTTACCAAATCGTAGTAGGTTCTAAACTTGGGAACTGTTTTTAAGGTATCGAGCAGTTTAAAAATTCCCGCTTCATCATCATTGAGCTGTTCCAAACGCGCATTTTTCCAAAAGGCACTATCCTGTGAGAAAACTCTAGGATCGTAGGGGTCGGAGACTGCTTTATAAAAATCCTCAGTTCTGGGAATATTGAATTTGTAATTATCAAAAACAGTGGTTCGCTTCCCATAAACCCCTTTGGACTTCTCTTTTTTGGTAAAACTGAAATCACTCAACATATAATCCCGTTTCAGCAAAAACACAGAATCGTTCACTACATCAAAATCCTGTTCAATATAGATTTCCTTCACCCAGTTGATGTTGGCACTCTTGGTGACCTGCATGTTGATCTTCTTGATGGCAAAAGTGGTGTCGTTCACCCAAAAGTCTCCCTTAAAAGTGAGTTCGTTCTTTCGTCTGGGATAGTAAATGATATTGTAGCACCATTTATTATCAATAAAGGTACTATCGGACAAAACGTAATTGTAGACATCTACGCCAGTTTTAGAGAGCGGACTGGTAAAACTCTTATCGAAAAACTTCAGGTAATTGTTATAGATATTATAATCAGAATACAAGTCTTCCACAAAGGCTGTAATGGCTTGGTTTCCGCTAAATCCTGAATTCTTGTTCCCTAAAACGTCCTCTTTTTCACGATTTAGATTGTTGTCCCCATAGACTTTTGAAAAGGTTTCATTTAAGAATATGGGCAAATAGGTCTTTCCTGTAATTCTTGAAGTATCCAGGTCCTCAAACATAAACTCCATTCCCTTGAAGAGCTTACTCTTGATCATGGCGCTGTCGATGGTATTGAGGTCGAATTCTATTTTTTCGTATTTATCGTATTGATACTGGTCAAACATCCTAACCCCGTTCTGTCTTTTTTTGGCCCATATTTTTTTGAGGATTTCAATCGCTGGATTGTTTTTTTTGGATTGTTTTCCCGTGTAAACAATTACTTCCTGAAGCGCTTCGGCAGATTCATTGAGCACAATTTCCAACCCATAGTTCACTTTTTGGGTCAGTTGAATCTCCTTGGTCTCATACCCGATAAAAGAAATCTTAATCGCATCATAAGTTTCTTCGGATTCCAAATAAAAATGACCGTTATCGTTAGTGATGGTTCCTTCAGAAGAGTTGACAAAGATGATATTGGCAAAAGCCACTGGCATGCCAGAATCATCGGTAACCATACCTTCCACCTTGGTTTGACCAAATGCAGTATAACAAATAAGAAAAAATAAGGGAAGTAGGAATTTTTTCATGAGCAGGTATTAGGGACAAAAAGAAAACCAAAAGGTTTTGCATCCTAACTTTTGTTCAAATTTGGATTAAATGAATTAGTTATCAAAAAATTGTTCCCAAAAAAAAGCCCCATCAACTGTGTTGACAGGGCTAATATACCTTACAAATATGATTTTACTACTTATATAACACCTTTTTAACAGCCTTGATCACATCATCAGCGTTTGGCAACCATTCAGCCAAAAGCACTGGTGAGTAAGGTGCTGGTGTATCTGCAGTGTTCAATTTTACGATTGGGGCATCCAAATAATCAAATGCCTTGTCCTGTACATGGTAAATAATTTCGGTAGCTACGTTACCAAATGGCCAAGCCTCTTCCAAAATCACCATTCTGTTGGTTTTCTTTACGGATTTCAAAATGGCTTCATGGTCCATTGGACGTACAGTTCTCAAATCAATGATCTCGCAACTGATGCCTTCTTTCTCCAATTCATCTGCAGCTTTATAAGCTTCTTTGATAATTTTTCCGAAAGAAACTATGGTTACATCGGTACCTTCTCTTTTGATGTCGGCCACACCCAATGGAATGGTGTACTCGCCTTCTGGCACCTCACCTTTATCTCCGTACATCTGCTCCGACTCCATAAAAATAACGGGGTCATCATCACGGATGGCAGCTTTCAACAATCCTTTTGCATCGGCAGGGTTGGAGGGCACCACCACTTTTAAACCAGGACAGTTTGCGTACCAGCTTTCAAAAGCTTGGGAATGCGTTGCTGCCAACTGACCTGCAGAGGCTGTTGGCCCTCTAAATACGATAGGACAATTAAATTGACCTGCCGACATTTGACGGATTTTTGCAGCGTTGTTTATAATTTGATCAATTCCCACCAAGGAGAAGTTGAACGTCATAAATTCTATGATAGGCCTATTTCCGTTCATGGCAGAACCAACTCCGATTCCAGAAAAGCCCAACTCCGAAATTGGGGTATCCAGCACACGCTCCGGCCCAAATTCGTCCAACATTCCTTTTGAAGCTTTATAGGCTCCGTTGTATTCGGCTACCTCTTCACCCATTAAATAAATGGTATCATCTCTGCGCATTTCTTCGGACATTGCCTCCGCAATGGCTTCCCTAAACTGTAATGTTTTCATTGAATCGTACTAAAATTAGTTGGTGTGCTTAAAAACGCAAGCAAAAATAGCAAAAAGTAGACGAACATTACCTTGCCTGAAACCAAAAAAAACAACAAAATTTATTATGCATGCATAATAAATTTCATATTTTATATTTATATTTGAGCAGATAAACCTAAAGTATATATGAAGATTTTAGTTTGCATTAGCAACGTACCGGATACTACTTCCAAAATCAATTTTACGGAAGGCGACACCAAGTTTGACACAAACGGGGTGCAATTTGTGATTAATCCCAATGATGAATTTGGATTAACGCGTGCCATGTGGTTCAAAGAAAAGCAAGGCGCAACGGTTCATGTGGCCACTGTGGGTGGCGCTCAGACCGAACCAACCATTAGAAAAGCCTTGGCCATTGGTGCCGACGAGGCCATTCGTGTAAATGCCGAGCCTAAAGATGGTTTTTATGTAGCCCAACAATTGGCCGAAGTGGTGAAAAACGGTGGTTATGACCTTGTAATTGCTGGACGTGAATCCATTGATTACAACGGCGGGATGGTTCCTGGTATTCTTGCTACCCTTTTGGACATGAACTTTGTGAACATGTGCATCGGATTGGAAATTGATGGCACCACAGCTACAGCCATTCGCGAAATTGATGGCGGAAAAGAAAAATTAAGCACTTCCCTACCCTTGGTTATTGGAGGTCAAAAAGGATTGGTTGAAGAGAGTGACCTCAAAATTCCGAACATGAGAGGAATTATGATGGCGCGCAAAAAAGCGTTGAACGTGGTGGAGCCCGTAGATGCTTCCCAACCTACCCAAGACCAAAAGTTTGACAAACCTGCCGCCAAAGGACCAGTTAAATTGGTCGATGCGGGCAACGTAGGAGAATTGGTCGAACTATTGCACAACGAAGCGAAAGTGATCTAAACAAGAAAAAATTATGTCAGTATTAGTATATACCGAATCCCTAAAGGGAAAATTCAAAAAAAATGCCTTCGAAGTAGCCTCTTACGCACATAAAGTGGCACAGGAATTAGGCACAACCGTTACTGCCGTTGCCTTTAATGCAGAAGACAATGCTGCGTTGGGCACTTATGGCGTTTCCAAAGTTTTAAGAGTATCCGATGATGCTCTTTCCGCTTTCAGCGCCAAAGCCTATGCAGATGTATTGGCACAGGCTGTAAAGGCGGAGGATGCCAAGGTGGTCATTTTAAGTTCTACGGCAGACACCAAATATTTGGCTCCCATTCTAGCTGCTAAATTAGGTGCTGGATATGCTCCGAATGTCATGGCTGCTCCCGATAGCACCTCCCCATTTGTGGTAAAAAGAACTGCTTTTAGTAACAAAGGTTTCGCACACACCGAAATCTCATCCGATATCAAGATCATTGGGGTTTCCAACAACGCTTTTGGTGTAACGGAAAATGCCGTTTCTGCATCCGTTGAAGATTTCAACCCTACTTTGGCTGAAGGTGATTTTGCAGTAAAGTCTGTAGAAGTGGATCGAGTGGCTGGAAAAGTGACCATTGCCGATGCCGATATTGTGGTATCTGGTGGTCGTGGCCTTAAAGGTCCAGAAAACTGGGGCATGGTTGAAGAATTGGCCGAAGTTTTAGGCGCCGCAACTGCTTGTTCCAAGCCCGTTTCAGATTTAGGGTGGCGACCGCACAGCGAGCACGTGGGCCAAACAGGAAAACCCGTGGCAAGCAACTTGTACATCGCTATTGGTATTTCAGGAGCCATTCAACATTTGGCAGGTGTAAGTGCCTCCAAAGTCAAAGTGGTTATCAATAACGACCCAGAGGCTCCATTCTTTAAAGCTGCGGATTACGGAATAGTTGGCGATGCCTTCGAGGTAGTGCCCGAACTCATCGAAAAATTAAAGGAATTTAAAGCCCAAAACGCTTAAATTTTGTTAATTTGCCCATTGCAAGGGGCTGTTCAGATAACTGGTTATGTCACTTATTTGAACAGCCTTTTTTGTTTTAGGAGGATAATATGAGCTTAGTACGATTAAAAATAAAGGGAATATCATACAGTCAAACACAAAATGGCGCGTATGCCCTTATTTTAAACGAAGTAGAGGGAGACCGAAAATTACCCATTGTCATTGGCGCTTTTGAAGCACAGTCAATTGCCATTGCATTGGAAAAAGAGATAAAACCACCAAGACCTTTGACCCACGATCTGTTCAAGAATTTTGCGGATCGATTTCAAATAGTGGTAAAGCAGGTCATCATCCATAAATTGGTCGATGGGGTATTTTACTCCAGCATTATCTGCGAACGCGAAAATATTGAGGAAATCATTGATGCGCGAACCAGCGATGCCATTGCTTTGGCGCTTCGTTTTGACGCCCCTATTTTCACCTATAAAACCATTTTGGACAAGGCAGGAATCTTCCTGAAATTTTCTTCCAAAGAAAAAGAAGAAGATGAGGATGATAGTATTGTAGTGGACGAAATCCTTCAAGAAGGGGAAACCGTGGAGATTGAATCCGGCGCCGAAGCCCAAGGGTATCGTGAGTTGTCCCTAGAGGAACTACACAAAGAATTGGATAAGGCAGTGGCCAACGAAGACTACGAAAAGGCTGCCAAATTAAGGGACGAAATTTCCAAGCGCAAATAAACTTACATGGCGAAAAAGACCCAAAGTTTCCTGATACTTTTACTCATTTGTTCGGTCGCTTTCGGCCAAAGTTCCATACCCGCAGATTCCTTGAACGTAACCATCGGTTCTACCATGGTCGAGGAAATTACCACTGCACAATCTGCAGAAATTATTCCCAACCAAGGGTTTTCTGTAAGCACTTTGCTCCGAGGGGCATTGGGAATGGCTGTTTTGATTCTGATTTCCTTTTTGTTCAGCTCCAACCGCAAGGCCATCAATTGGAAAACGGTAGGGATTGGTCTTTCATTGCAAGTTTTGATTGCTATTGGGGTATTGAAAATCTCTTTTGTTCAGTACGCTTTTGAAAAAGTTGGTGCCGTATTTGTCAGCATTTTGGATTACACCAGAGCAGGAAGTCAATTCCTGTTTGAAGGTTTGGTCGTCGACATGGACACTTTTGGCTACATTTTTGCCTTTCAAGTGCTGCCTACCATTGTGTTTTTCTCCGCTTTAACTTCTGTTCTCTATTATTTAGGAGTGATTCAGGTGGTGGTAAAATGGATGGCCTGGCTGCTATCCAAATCATTGGGCATCTCTGGGGCAGAAAGTCTATCCGTTGCAGGAAATATTTTTTTGGGACAAACGGAAGCACCATTGCTCATTAAAGCCTATTTGGAAAAAATGAACCGTTCCGAAATCCTTTTGGTGATGATCGGTGGAATGGCCACCGTAGCTGGCGCCGTTTTGGCCGCCTACATTGGGTTTTTGGGAGGAGATGACCCGGCGCTGCGATTGGTATTTGCGAAACACCTTTTGGCTGCTTCCGTTATGGCCGCGCCTGGGGCCATTGTTATTTCAAAAATTCTATATCCACAAACAGAAAAAGTGAATACGGACGTTACCGTTTCCGCCGAAAAAATTGGTTCCAATATCTTGGATGCCATTGCCAACGGAACCACGGAAGGATTGAAATTGGCCTTGAACGTTGGCGCTATGCTTTTGGTATTTGTGGCCTTTATTGCCATGATCAATGGAATTTTGGGCTGGGTCGGGGATTGGAGCTCCCTCAACAATTGGATCGCTGCCAACTCTCCTTATGAAAACTTTTCAATAGAAGCCATTTTGGGTACCATCTTTGCCCCATTGATGTGGCTGATTGGGGTTGCCAACGAAGACATCATGCTCATGGGACAGCTCCTCGGAATTAAATTGGCCGCAAGCGAATTTGTAGGCTACATTCAATTGGCCGACCTTAAAAATGTGGCCAGTGGAGTACACTTCACTTATAATAAATCGGTAATCATGGCCACTTACATGCTTTGTGGATTTGCCAACTTTGCTTCCATTGGTATTCAAATTGGGGGTATTGGCTCTTTGGCACCGGGTCAACGCAAAACCTTATCCGAATTCGGAATGAAAGCCGTTTTGGGTGGTTCTTTAGCATCTTTGCTTTCAGCCACTATCGCGGGGATGATCTTAGGGTAGATGGGTAAAAGGTCACTGGGTTAAGGGTGAAAGGTCAAAGGATAAATAAAATTTCAATTAAAACATATCAACCTCGATAATTTAAAGCTAACATTGTTATGCGAAATTTTCGAGAATTAAACGTTTGGCAAGATTCCAGAATCTTGGCAAAGGAGGTGTACTCCATTTCAAAATTATTGCCTGAATCTGAAAAATTCGGACTAGTCTCGCAGATTCAAAGAGCGTCCATTTCTATTCCAGCGAATATTGCGGAGAGGTGCAGCAAATATTCAAATAAAGATTTTGCCCGATTTCTTCAAATTAGCCTCGGGTCTGCATACGAATTGGAAAGCCATGTTATACTTTGCGAGGATTTAAATCTTCTTTCCTTTGAAAAAACAAGCCCAATCATCAGAGACATCCAGAAACTTCAACGTAAAATCGCTTCACTAATCAAATACACTATGGCTGCCCCTTAACCTTTGATCCTTCAACCCAAAACCAACTTGGTTAATAAACTTTTCATAAGTCTTTATATTTTCTGTTTCAAAAAACTACGCTTTAAGGTAATTTCGATGGATTGATTTTTTGTCACATCGAGCTCAATTGAAATGTCTTAGATTTCTTCTCATTCCATTCGTTCGAAATGACATTTAAAATGAACTAGACAGCATGAAACAATACCACGACCTTCTAAAACATGTATTGGAGCACGGAAACCAAAAAGGTGACCGTACAGGCACAGGAACCTTGAGTGTTTTTGGATACCAGATGCGGTTCGACCTTTCCGAAGGTTTCCCCATGGTGACCACCAAAAAATTGCACCTAAAATCAATTATCCATGAACTGTTGTGGTTTTTAAAAGGGGATACCAACATTGCCTACCTTCAAGAAAATGGTGTACGTATTTGGAACGAGTGGGCCGATGAAAATGGCGACCTTGGCCCCGTTTATGGACATCAATGGCGTAATTGGAACAGCGAGGAAATCGACCAGATCAAAGAGGTTATCGACACCCTGAAAAACAATCCGAACAGTCGTAGGATGTTGGTTTCTGCATGGAATCCAAGTGTTTTGCCCGATACTTCAGTTTCTTTTGCGGAGAATGTGGCGAATGGAAAAGCGGCCTTACCTCCGTGTCACGCTTTTTTCCAGTTTTATGTGGCCGATGGCAAACTTTCTTGCCAGTTGTACCAACGTAGTGCGGACATATTTTTAGGAGTTCCTTTTAATATTGCTTCCTACGCCTTGTTTACAATGATGATGGCCCAAGTGTGTGGCTACCAACCCGGAGATTTTATCCACACCTTTGGTGATGCCCACATTTACAACAACCACATGGAGCAAGTGGAACTGCAATTGAGTCGAGATCCTCGCCCCTTGCCCACCATGAAAATCAACCCAGAAGTAAAAGATATTTTTGATTTTACTTTTGACGATTTTGAGTTGTTGAACTACGACCCACATCCTCATATTAAGGGTATGGTTGCGGTGTAATTTTAGCAAAAAAAAATCAATGTCATGCTGAACTCGTTTCAGTATCGCATTCAATTGTGGAAAGTTTTTGAGACCCTGAAACAAGTTCAGGGTGATGAGAAATCAGTTTGAGTAAGCATAATACTGCTCTTATTAGAGAGGTTTTCATTTTTCATTCTTCATTCTGCTTACTATTACTCAACTCTTTCCTAATTCTATTCAAAGCTGTTGCAACATTTTGAATTTCTGTTCGAGAAAAACTCCCCTCTTCCACATAAAAAAGCATTTCCATTCCCAATTGTACAACTTCGGCAAGTTCCTCAGGAGAAGCATAAGCTTCTTCAAATAAATCCAAAAAAATTCTATCCTTTCTGGTCATTGTTCAAATGTACTCCAGCCGAATAAATAAAGCGTCATATTAAATTATGACCTTGGACTCAAGAAAGTTAAAGGGTTTGTTTACTAGATTTTATGTTAATTTAGAGCAACGTTATTTCTAACCATCATTGGTTAGGCACCACTAAAATCAAATCATGGGACGCCTCCTCCTATTCGAATTTGAAGACCAAAAATGGTTCCCATCATTTTTAAGGAACTACGGCACGGATTTTCTTCAGTTTTTGTCAAATAAAACCAAAATGTACAAGCCCATTGTCCACATTATCTTAAAAGGGTTGGAAAATAGTGGCACCCACCAAATTATTGATTTGGGTTCTGGCGGTGGCGGCGGACTGCTTTGGCTGAACTCTGAATTAAAAAAACAGGTTTCTGATTTAAAAATAACCCTCACCGATTTTTATCCCAACCTTTCGGCTTTCGAACACACCAAATCACAAACCAACAATTTTGAATACATTGCAACTCCTGTGGACGCTCGAAATGTTCCCCAGGATTTAAAGGGGTTACGCACCCAATTTTTGTCCTTTCATCATTTTAAACCCGAAGATGCAAAGCAAATTTTACAAAATGCGGTCGATTCCAACAGCTCCATTGCCATTTTTGAAGCCCAGGAGAGAAGTTTTCCCAGTATTTTAGCCATGCTTTTTTCACCGCTGAGCGTATTGCTCACCACTCCGTTCATCAGACCATTTAAATGGGGACGTATTCTTTTTACCTATTTTATTCCCATAGTTCCACTGTTTGTTTTGTGGGATGGGGTTGTTTCCTCGTTAAGAACCTACTCCGTAAAAGAAATGCAAGAGTTGGTGGATTCCCTCACTGGGAAAGAAAATTTTAATTGGGAAATTGGTAAGGTGAAATCGGGCCCAGGGGTTATTTTATATCTATTGGGCACCAAAAAATAATTTACGGGTAGCCATTACTTTTTTAATAAGGATAACGAGGAATTTATAACTTAGTAAGTACAAAACCACACAAACCAACCTCATGAAAAAATCCTTTCTTATTCTTGGCTGCTTAATGGCTTCTTATGCTGTAAAAGCGCAATTCATTAAAGAAAAATCACTCAGTGTGCAAATCGGATACGCCATTACAGCTCCCTACGACACTTGGAGCAATGTTGCGAACGATGGTTTTTTTGCGCAGGGAGAATTGATTTTGAAAGCTGCGTCGTGGGTTGAATTTAGACCATATGCTGGTTTCATTTTTACAAATGCCAATGCCAATCCAGGTGAAGAATTTACCGAAAGCAAAGCCTTTTTAATGGGAGGCAAGGCAAGGTTACGAGCTCCCATTCCTTGGATTGCCCCTTATATTGAGGGTGGTATAGGTACTTCCATAGGTTCCTTTAAAACCTATACCTTTTTTGAATCCATAGATAAAAGCGGCATCATTTACCACATCCCCATTGCGTTGGGGCTGGAGCTTGGACCTGACCATAATGTGGATATTGGCTTGGCTTATTATCTGCAACCCTCCGTGGAACAATTTGCGGGCGCTTTTGCCATAGGACTTACCTTTCCATTACGCAATTAAACGCTACAACATGGATTACAACTAATTAATTGACGGTATTTTGTGTTAAATTAGACGAAATCAATCCATAACCTTTAAAGCACATATTTATGAAAACTGCACTAAGCACGCTATGCCTTATTTTATTTTTGGTAGCATTTAGCATTCCTACACATCAACCAGAAAGTACCCACAACGTGAAAGATACCGAAACCAGTTCCAGTAAATTACGCCATGTAGTTTTGTTCAAGTTCAAAGAAACCTCAAGCGAGGCAGATATAAAACAAGTTGAAGAGGCCTTTAATGCTTTGCCTTCTAAAATAGATGTGATAAAAGATTACGAATGGGGCCTGAACAATAGTCCAGAAGGCTTAAACAAAGGGATGACCCACTGTTATTTTTTAACTTTTGATTCAGAAGAGGACAGGGACGCCTACCTTCCACATCCTGAGCACAAAGCTTTTGGCGCTGTGGCTGGTCCACATATTGCCGATGTGCTGGTAGTGGATTATTGGACAAAATAATTGGGGCTAAAACTAAAAAAAGTCGCCACCGAGGCTTGGGGAACTCCCGACGGCGATTCCATTTTAAAGTTCTAAAACGGCGTTTTCAGTGCCGGCATAATCGTTCCATTGGTAACGATCGGCTTCGGCATCGTTGGTATAGGTGCCGTCGATCAAATATCTAAACTCGTAACTGTTTTCCACAGGTAGATCGAACGTACCTTTAAAGGTTCCGTTTTTAAGTTTCGTCAAGCTGCTCTTCTTTGGGTTCCATTTATTGAAATCCCCAACTACAGCAACAGTCTTTGCCTCGTCTGCTGGAACAGTGAATGTTACTTTGCAAACAGGCTTGCTCTTTAAGTATTGTTTTTTAATTGCCATGGTACCAAATAATTTTAATTCCGGTACAAAACAATACATAAAACCATTTACTTACAACAAGTTAGCATCGATTTATCAATTTGATAAAATCCAGCTGACCCTAGGGTTACTTTTATCAATTTTTTTTATGGAATTTTACCAATTATCCTTTTGAAGACCAGCGTTTTAGAAGTGTTCCAATCACATCTATTTCTTCTTCTGTATTGTAAAAATGAAAACTTAATCGAATGCCCCCGCCCCTAAGAGAAGCCACCACATTCTCAGCTACCAGTTTATCAAATAATTTCTCATCTCCTTTAATGCTGAAGATGGTGCTGTGCTGTTTTCTCTTGTTGATCAACGGTTCCAAAAGTCCCAATTCCGAAAAGGTCTCCATTCCCTTTTTGGAAAGCTTTTGCAATTGTGACTGAATGTGTTCCTGACCTATTTCATCCAAAAAGTCAAGAGCAAATTCCAAACTACCAAAGTTAAAGGAATCCAAATGGCCCGGCTCCAAAAATTTACAAAAGGAAATGCTGTTGCGCTTGGAAGCATCATTATTCACGGAACCATTTCCTATTCCTTTCAAATCAAACTGGTCTTTGATTTCATCTTTAACCAAGAAAAATCCGTTGCCATAACCGGCCAACAACCATTTATAGGCACTGGCACCTAGAATATCGATGCCGGATTTTTCAAAGTTGAAAGGTTCCATGCCACAATATTGGGTGCCATCGGCAATGATCATTAGATTGGGAAAATCATTTTTAAGCTTTTTCAAAAAGTCAAAATCAATACGGACACCATTTACCCACTGCACCAAGCTGAGCACAAAAACATCTACGTTTTCTGTTTTTACCTTTTCATAAATGCGTTCTTCCATTTGTTCGTCGATATCCACATAGGCGCGGTCAAAATTGCGGGTTTCGAATGGCCAGTTTACCGATGGATAATCATTGTTGAGCAACAATACTTTTTTCGTCTTCGGCATTCCTTCCAACAAAAGGTTGAACCCTAGACTAAAATTCGGCACCAAAGCCACATTTTCCGGCTTGCAATGGAAAAACTTCCCCACCGTTTTTTTGATTTCCGGCATATGGGCAAACCCTTTGTTCTTCATATCACTGCCACCAATCAAATAATCCAAATCGTGTCCTTGCCTCCACTCCATCAAATCTTCACTTAAAAGTCCTGCAGAGGCGGTATTGGCATAGATACTTTGGTTGAGTACGGGGAATTTTTTTCTTAGGTGCTGCATTACAAATGGCTTTGAATCTATTTACTTTATCTTTGTTTATAAAGATAGCCATTCCATGTTTTCATTCGGAAAAAAGAAGAAGCCTAAAATTGATTTGGAACAACATGAACTTTTGGAGCATGCCCAAAAACGCATTTCCCAAAAGAAAAAGCTGTTTACTCATTTTGTGGTCTTTTTGATTGGAAGCATCTTTTTAATTCTGGCCAATAAGGTTTTAAAATACGGTGAACCGCATGATTGGTCGGTTTGGATTGTTCTTGTGTGGTTGTTTTTCCTCTGCTTGCACGCCTTTAATGTTTTTGTGACCCAAAAATTTATGGGGCAGGATTGGGAACGCAAACAACGGGAACGATTGGTGGCCCTTCAAAAGAAAAAAATAGCCGAGATCCAAAAAGAAATTGAAACGGATTTCCCTCTTTCCAAAATCAATAAAAAAAAAGAGTAGTGAAGCAATTGATTATTATTGCCGCAGCAGGTGAAAACAATGCCCTGGGCAAGGACAATGACTTGGTGTGGCACCTTCCAGACGATTTTAAGCGATTTAAGGCGATTACCACGGGGCATAAGATTATTATGGGCAGAAAGACCTTGGAGAGCTTCCCAAAGCCATTGCCCAATCGTACCCATATCGCCATAACCCGAGATACCAATTACACCCCTAAATTTCCTTGCACCATTGTGCATTCTTTGGACGCGGCCATTGATTTAGTATTGCCCAATGAAACGGCATTTATAATTGGCGGGGGAGAAATCTACAAACAATCGATGGCTGTGGCCACGGATATAGAATTGACCCGAGTTCATGAATCTTTTGAAGCCGATGCTTTTTTTCCAGAAATCGATTTAAACGAATGGGAATTGGTAAAGGAAGAACATCACCCCAAAGATGAAAGGCACCAATACGGTTTTACGTATTTGACCTATCGCAGAAAATAGAATTAAAACTCCAAATAGGAAATTTGGGCAGTAGGTGTATTGACCAATTTCTCCAGTACAGAAATATCCTTATTGCTGTAAAAAATGTGAGAAGGAGCTTGATGTGCTTCCGCCAACAGCTTGTTTTGCTGCAAAACGGCCTTGGTTTGCCTTGCCACCGCCTCTCCCGAATCAATAATGGTGATATTTGATGGCAACATTTCTTTAAGTACAGGAATCAAATAGGGATAATGGGTGCACCCCAATACCAAACAATCGATATTTTGCTCCAACATGGGGTCTAAAAATTGTTTGAGCAGGGTTTTCATTTCATTTGATACCACATCTCCTGCTTCTATTAATTTTACCAGTCCCTTGCCTTCTTGTTCCAGCACCGTTATACCTTCGGCATAAAGCTTAGAAGTATTGTGGAACAAACTACTCGACAAGGTGCCTTTGGTGGCCAAGACCCCTATTTTTTTGGTCTTGGTGTGCAATGCTGCCGGTTTTATGGCGGGCTCTATTCCAATAAAAGGAACGGGGTAGTTTTCCCTAAGGTAATCGATGGCATTGGTTGTAGCGGTATTGCAGGCCACTACAATCAATTTACACCCTTTATTCAACAGGAATTCGGTATTCTTTATGCTGAGATGAAGAATGTCTTCCTTGGATTTCTCTCCATAGGGTGCATTGGCACTATCGGCCAAATAAATGGTACTTTCCTGCGGAAGCATTATTGCCACTTCCTTCCAAATGGAGGTTCCTCCTACTCCTGAATCAAAAACACCTATGGGTTTGACCATGTTTAAAATTAGCTACTTTGAATTTTACCCACAAAAAAACCGCTTTTTTACGAAAAGCGGTTTTTAATTCTTTTAAAAAATTGGGATTAGAATCCTAATTCTTGTTTTACAGCTGACAATAAGTCTGGGCCTTTTGCCACGATCAAGCTCAATCCTGGGCTAGCATCGATTACGTAGTCATAACCTTGTGCGGCGGCCACTTTTTCGATGGCTGCTTTTGCCTTATCGGAAATAGGAGCAAACAACTCTTGTTGCTTTTTCTGCATTTCCTGCATGGCAGCTTGTTCAGCTTCCTGAATGTTTTTCTCGAATCCTTGAAGCTCAACGGCTCTTTGCTCGTTTTCTTCTCTTGTTTTGGAAGTAGCTTCGTTTTGGTATTGAGTGTATTTGTTTTGAAGCTCGGTCATGGAGCTTTGAATATCTGCTCTGTACGTTTCCTGTAATTTCTTCAATTCAGCTTGTGCAGCCTTCATCTCCGGCATATCTGTTAACAACTGCTGAACATTGATGTGTGCAACCTTACTCTGAGCATTAACAAATCCAGTAGCCGCTACAAACAAAACAAGTGCTACTGCTATCCTTTTTACATTTTTCATGATTCTCTACGTTACTATTTTGACTTTTAATTTAGTGGTTCAATATACTTTATCCTATTGAATCTTTCTGTTGTTCTTGCGCTTTTTTTCGTTCTTCCAATTTGGCTTTTCGTTTGGCTTCGCGCTCTTCCAATAATTTTTGTCTTCTTTCTTCGTATGCTTTCTTGCGTTCTTCCCTCAAACGCAGTTTTTCCGCTCTATCTGCTTCTGCTTGTTTTTCCCGTTCGGCTTGCGCTTCAGCAGCATTTTGTTGTCGTTCTCTCAGGGCATCGCTGATCTCCTTATCGGCTTCTTCCTCTTCGGCCTCAAACTTCTCCAATCGGCTTTGTTCCTCTTGCTTTCTGTTCGATGCGCTTATTTTTCTCGTCCTACCTATCTCCCGCAACACCAAGTCACTGATATCGTGCCTTTTTTCGGAGTACAACATTACAACATCTGCCGATTTATCAAAAATAAAATCGTATCTTTTATTGGCTCCGATTTTCTGGACCTCGTTAAAAACTTGGTCTTGGATGGGCTGAATCAATAACTGCTTTTGCAACACCAAATCACCTCGTGGGCCAAAACGATCTTGTTGGTAATCCAACATTTCTTTTTCCAAGATCTGGATCTCTTCTTCGCGCTCGGCAATCAACTCGTCGGTAAGCAGTACTTTTTCGGCCATTAGGTCCTTTTTCATCTGCTCCACAACGCTTTGTTTCAAATCAATCTCCTGCTTCCACTTTTCAGCTTTGGCATTTAATTGCTCGGTAGCATCCCTATATTCCTCAACATTTTCGAGGATATATTCCATATCCACGTATCCTATCCGCACACCCCTTTGGGAAATTCCATAAAAGGACGTCATCAAAACAATTAAGGATAAAAGAACTTTTGAATTCATCTTTGTTTCCGCATTTTACATAGAAAATATCGTGCCAAATTAATCAAATCCTTTTAAATGAAGGGATTACAGATTATTAAGTCACGCTTTTCCATTGATTAAAACTGCTGCCCGATGATGAAGTGCGTTTGCCAGCCGCTTGGTCCAACCGATCCTGGTCTGGAGTCCGTATCGAATCCGTAACCAAAATCAATCCCCAAGAGTCCGAATGCCGGCATAAAAATACGTAGCCCCACTCCGGCAGATCTTTTTAATTCAAACGGATTAAACTCACTAAAATTGTTGAACGCGTTACCTGCTTCTAAAAAAGATAGAGCATATATGGAAGCTGAAGGCTTCAAGGTAAGCGGATAACGTAATTCCATTGAGAACTTATTGTAAATGGTCCCTCCATCTTGCTCCTGTCTACCCGTAATAGGGTTGACACTGTAGGGAGTCAAAGATTGGTTGTCATAACCTCGCAACTGAACCACATCCCTACCATCCAAGGTAAAGTTTCCTAGACCATCACCTCCAACATAAAAACGCTCAAAAGGAACATTCCCGATATCGTGGTTATAGGCACCCAAGAATCCGAATTCTGCATTGGTTCTCAATACCAATTTACCCACTATGGGGGTATACCAGTCGCCCTTAAATTTAATTTTAAAATATTCCAATAGTTTAAAACGCTCTTCTTCCAAGCGTTCCAAGTCCCTGCTCAAACGCTCACGCTCCAACTGTCCTTCGGTTGTTGTATCATCACCAAGCTCCAACAATCTTCTTGTGGTGTCATCAATATCTTCCTTTAATTGCTTGTAATCTTTTCCACTGAACAAGGAATATGGAGGGGTCATTTTGGCTGTCACCTCAAAATTAGAACCTGTCATTGGGAAAATTCTGCTTGGCCCCTGGGAGCTTCTGGAAATACCCAAGGTATAGCTCAAGGAATTGGAGCTACCATTACCAAAGTTGAACAATCCACTATTGTAATCGTTAAAATCGTACAATTGATAACTTACGGAATGCGAAATGGTGAAGAAGTCATCTGGCCATTGCACCCTCTTCGCCAATCCTGCAGATACTCCGGTGATGGCAAAACCTCTGGATTTATCCACATCCAATCTTCCATTGTTGGTGTAACCGGTCGCAAATTGTTGGGTTCTTGACAATGAAAGGTTAAATCTTACTGGTTTTCTACCTCCCAACCAAGGTTCTGAGAAGTTTAAGCTATACACCCTAAAAGTTCTACTGGCCTGCAAACGCAAAGCGAATGTTTGACCATCTCCCATTGGAACTGGTTGATAAGCTTCTTTGTTGAAAATATTTTTAAGCGAGAAGTTGCTAAAGGAAAGTCCCAAAGTACCGATGAAACCACCACCACCAAATCCACCTTGCAGCTCAATTTGACTGGAACCGGATTCCACCAAGCTATAATTAATGTCCACGGTACCTGCATTGGGGTCAGGGTTTTGAATGTCCGGAACAATTTGTTCTGCATCGAAAAAGCCCATTTGACCCAATTCGCGAATACTACGTACAATATTGGACTTACTATATTTTTGGCCGGGACGGGTACGTAATTCCCTAAAGATTACGTGGTCGTTGGTTTTATCATTTCCTGTTACGGTTACGTGATCCAAAAAGGTCTCTTTTCCTTCAATGATCCGTATTTCAAAATCGATGGTGTCGTTTACTGCAGAAACTTCAACCGGGTTAATGGTTGAAAACAAGTAACCATTGTTCTGATAAAGGTTGGTAATGTCGTTGGCATCAGGGTCACCTGCATCGGCCACTCTTTCCTTTAACAATACACCATTATAAGTGTCTCCTTTTTTTATTCCCAAAACTTGGGACAATACCCTATCGGAGTAAACTGTATTCCCGATAAAGTCGATATCACCAAAGTAGTATCTATCTCCTTCCTCAACAGTAATGGAAAGGTCTATGCTCTTTTCATCCACTTTTACAAAAGTGTCTGAAAGCACCCTTGCATCCCTATATCCTCTTTCGGCATAGGTCTCTATTAATTTATCAAGGTCTTCTTGAAAATCAGCTTCAATATATTTTGACTTTTTCCAAAAACGGAAAAGCTTTCTCTTCTTGGTATTTTTTAAAGATTTTTTCAATCTTTTATCGGAAAGCTTCTCATTACCGATAAAGTTGATTTGCCTAACCTTGACCTTATCACCCTTTTTAACATTGACCACCATGTTTTGGGTGTTGGTGCCAGAAGTATCCGCAACGGTGGCTATGTTAACATTAGCATTGAGATACCCTTGTTTTTTGTATTTATTCTGAAGGAAGTTTTTGGTGTTGGCGATTAAGCTCTCGGTGATTTTCTTTCCTTTTTTCAGGTCGGTATCGTCGATGATTTCCTCAACCTTACGTTTTTTAACCCCATAAACGGTTACATTGTTTAGGGTAGGACGTTCCAAAATGTTCAACTCCAAAAAGATTTTGTCGCCTTCTATTTTGGTATAGTACATTTCTACATTGCTGAACAAATCCAGATTCCACAGTTTTTTGATCACTGCACTAATTTCGTCGCCAGGCACTTTAATAGGCTGTCCCACACGAAGTCCTGTATAAGTGACCACGGTTTGCTCGTTGTAACTTTGCAGTCCTGTAACGGTAAGTCCACCTAAAATATAGTCCTTGCCATCTTCTAAATTGGTTTCCTGGGCAAAGCCCTGAACCGAGAATAGCAGTAGGGGAATTATAATTTTAAGGTGGGTGCGTAAAGCGTTTGCAATACCTTTAAGTGAGTTGTTCGCTAGTTTTTCCAAATCTTCGTTCTCTATTTTGGTAACTTAATATGGCTTCTACCAAATGATGTTCTGTAAAATCCGGCCAAAATACATCAATAAAATATAATTCAGCGTATGCAATCTGCCAAAGTAAAAAATTACTGATCCTACATTCACCGCTTGTGCGTATAAGTAGGTCTACATCAGGCAAAAAGTGCGCGTAAAGATGTGTATTTATAACCGCTTCATCAATATTTTCGGGCGAAATTATATTATTTTTAACTTTGACCGCAATCTCCTGAACTGCAGTTTTTATTTCTTCACGTGACCCATAGCTCAATGCGAGGGTCAACGTCATACCTGTATTATTTTCTGTTTTGGACATGACCTCAGTAAGCTCTTTATAAGCTTTTTCGGGCAACGTATCTATTTTTCCAATGGCTCTTAACCTTATATTGTGCTTGTTCAAGGTTTTCAATTCCCGCTTTAAAGCGGTAACCAACAATTTCATAAGGGTATCTATCTCCACTTGGGGTCGATTCCAATTTTCTGTGGAGAAAGCGTATAGGGTTAAAAAGGGAATTTGAAGCTTGGCGCAGCTTTCTACGGTCTTGTTTACCGCATCCACGCCATTTTCGTGACCGAACATACGAAGTTTCCCTCGTTGTTTGGCCCAACGGCCGTTACCGTCCATGATTACGGCAACGTGTTTTGGTAATTTGTCTTTGTTAACGTCTTCTAGCGTGTACATTTTATTGAAAACAATCCTGGCAGGGTTTTCGTCCAAAGGTATACGTCAAAGTTAAACCTGAAAAGACGTACCAGTCGTCGCTCAATAAATTCCCGAAACGAAATTGCTCAAAATTGGAACCTTCAGGGTTACTCGCGTCCAAATTGTCCGTAAAAGTATATCTGGCCCCAATTTCGGCTCCTAGAATCAAAAATCGATTTAAACGATACTTAGCCCCAACCGTCATTGGAATTGCAAAACTACCTTCTTTTTGGTTAATATCCTGCACTTGAAGGGCATCAATATAATTAAAATCGTACCTGAAGTAGGTTAAACCCGTGTATAAGTAGGGTGTAAAGGCAGGTCCGAGCTTATGAAGATTATATTCAACAAAGTTGATTTCGAGTCCAGCCGAGAACTCCATTACCGAATTATCCACCACATATCCCCGCTGTTGCCTGGATTGCATGTGTGATTTTGTATCGTCAGCAGTAAAACTACCGTAGGTTACACTGGCTCTCCATGCATATCGCTTTCCTGCATTCCATTTAAAAATTCCTCCAAAAGCAGGTCCCGTTGGCAAAAGGTAATTTGTCCTTCCCACATCACCGATCATGTTAACGCCCCCGGCAAATACACCAATCTCGTAGGTTTGCGCGCTGACCTTGATCACAAAGCACAGAAAAACCGCTAAAACTATCCGCATTTTATCCACTAAATTTCAGTAATTAAGAGTAAAGGAAGGTCAATAAACACTGATTTATAATTGTACTCCTTTGTTAAACAGATTTTCGCCTCTTTTATTGTTTGGGATGTACTCAATTGCGTCGGTCTTCTCCCCAAAGCAATTTATTGCGCAGTGTTTTTAAAAAGCTTTCGGATTTATATTCAATCATTTTGATGGTGAAATCGGATTTTTGGATACAAATTTCCTTTCCATTGGGAATATCGGCGATTCTGGAATCCAGAGATACCAAATGGGTCTGTTCCCTACCTGATACTTTAAGGCGAATTTTGGTATTATCTGCAATGACCAACGGACGGGCGTTTAAATTATGTGGTGCAATAGGCGTCAACACCAACGATTTGGCTGAGGGCTCAATGACCGGTCCACCGCAACTTAAAGAGTAGCCTGTGGAACCTGTTGGTGTAGAAACGATAAGTCCATCCGACCAATACGAGGTTAAATATTCATCGTTTAACCAAGTTTCCACAGTGATCATGGAAGTGGTATCCTTTCTGCTCACAGTGATTTCATTCAATGCAAAATTGAGTCCATTGAATTCATCCGTATCTGAATTCAAGTCCACTTCGACCAAACTACGTTGCTCCACGGTATAATGACCAGCCACAAACTCGGTGACCAATTTGCGTACATTTTCCTTTTTAAAGGTGGATAAAAACCCCAATCTTCCGGTGTTCACCCCAACAATTGGAATTCCTAAATCCTTTACATAGGTTACGGCTCGCAGCATGGTTCCATCGCCACCAAAACTGATGAACATATCAAAAAAGCGATCCAAACCTTTGGTTTGGTCAAACTCCCCCTTAATGTGTCCTTTGGTAATTTTGGAAACCAGTTTATTAAAGCCTTCCTCCACATAAATGGTGGCATGGTGCTTTTTGAGTTCATCCAAAAGCTCTTCCACACATTGCTTATCCTCTTCTTGAAAAGTTTGACCGTAAATGGCTACTTTCATGCTAAACGTTAAGATATTTTTCGAGATAGTCGGAACGCTGTTTCAAATCTTCCAAAAATTGATCATCGCTATTGCCGTACTCAATGGTGTAGTTGTATCGCCTAAAGGTTTGTGCCACCTCATTCATATTCTGGGTCCCAATTTTTAAGGTAATTTGAACCAAATCATTTTCGGCATTGGTGATAAACGCACCCAATAATCGCGCATTATTGCTTTCCACAATCTGCGCCATCTCACTAAACGAATAATCCTTCACCCCAATGGAAACCACCAAAATGGCCCCAGGTTCTTTAAAAAATGGGGTATCTATAAACACATCCACAATATCGTCCAGACTATAATAGCCCAGCACCAATTGATCCTTATCTAAAATGGGCAGCAGATTGGCTTCGTTCCTAGAGAACATCTCCAATACATCCAACCACGAAGTCTCCTTTCTCACAAAAAAATGCTCCAACTCATAACGAAAATCCTCAATGGCCTTTTCGGGTTCAAAGCAAGCGAGATCGTTTTCGGACAACAAGCCCAAATAAACCCCATTTTCAGTAACGGCCACATGTGAATAGGTAGTCTCCTCAAAAAGGGCAATAACATCCTTTAAGGTTTCGGAAACCTCAAATATGGGCACTGTATTGATAATTTTATCGTGGATATACATATCTCAGCTATTAAGTGCAAAATACTAATTATAAATGGCAAAAGGCATGCCGAATTCTTATTTTTGACAATCTAAAAAAGAACTCCATGACAAAGTTAAGTGTCAACATAAATAAGCTGGCCACATTGCGAAATTCTAGAGGCGGCAATGTTCCTAATTTAATCGAAGCCACAAAAGACATAGAATCCTTTGGCGCACAAGGCATTACAATCCACCCGAGACCCGATGAGCGACACATTCGCTACCAAGATGCACGTGACCTAAAAAATGTAGTGACCACTGAATTCAATATTGAAGGTAATCCTGTCCCTAAATTCATCGATTTGGTGTTAGAAGTTAAGCCCACCCAGGTAACTTTGGTACCCGATGCCGAGGATGCCATTACCTCCAATGCCGGTTGGGACACCCTAAAACACAAGGACTTTTTGGTCGATGTGATCAAAACCTTTAAGGATAACGGAATTAGGACCTCCATATTTGTAGACCCCGATATTGAAATGGTAAAAGGTGCTGCAGAAACTGGTACCGACCGCATTGAATTGTACACAGAAAGTTTTGCAGATGAATTTGCCAAAGGCAACAAGGAAGAAAGCGTAAAACTTTTTGCAGAGGCTGCCGAAATGGCACACCAACTTGGGTTAGGAATCAATGCCGGGCACGACCTAAGTCTGGACAACATTAAATTCTTTAGAGAACATATTCCACACCTCTTGGAAGTTTCCATTGGTCACGCATTGATCTGCGAGTCGCTTTATATGGGATTGGAAAATGTAATTAATATGTACTTACACCGCTTAAAATAATGGAGCTATTGCATTCAAAAATATTGGGAGAGGGCAAACCTTTTATCATTCTACATGGATTTTTAGGCATGTCGGACAATTGGAAAACCTTGGGTTCTCAATATGCCGAAAATGGTTTTCACGTTCATTTGGTAGACCAGCGCAACCATGGTAAAAGTTTTCATTCACCCGATTTTGATTACGAACTCCTCAGTAAGGACGTCATCAATTATATGGACCATCAGGGAATTGATTCAGCCTATGTACTTGGACACTCCATGGGTGGGAAAACAGCCATGCAATTGGCGACCTCCCATCCAGAAAGGGTAAAGAAGTTAATCGTGGCCGACATAGCACCCAAGTTTTACCCTCCTCACCACGATTTTATATTCAACGGACTGTCCAAATTGGATTTTGATGAAGTCTCCAACCGTCGTGAAGCGGATGAAGAACTCGCGAAACACATCAAAGATATGGGCATCAGAATGTTTTTGCTCAAAAATCTATATTGGGTAGAACAAGGCAAGCTAGGTTTCCGTTTCAATTTTGATGTTTTGAAAAACAAAATGAGCGAAATCGGGGAGAATATTTCCCCTACAGCTATCTACGAAGGCCCCAGTTTATTTTTACGAGGTGACAGGTCCGAATACATCATGCCAAACGACTATCCAGAAATCAAAAAACACTTCCCAAATTCAGAAATTGAAACCATAGATAAAGCAGGGCATTGGCTTCATGCAGAAAATCCAAAACAGTTTTTTGAAAAGAGCCTACGATTTCTAAATTCTTAAAATCACCCCCTTTTTATTATGCATGCATAATTTTTTTACCCATTTTATTGCCTGTATAACAAATTTAATATAGATTTGGTTCATACTGAATTTACCTTAAGATTAACAAAAACAAACTCTAACTGCTTATATATATGAAAAAGTTTTATGCCCTACTTCCAATACTAGGCTTATTCTTGTTTGCATGTGAAGATGACACCCCCATAGTTGAAAATCCAGAACCAACTCCAGAATATAGTGCCGGCTCGGCAGATTTTACCAAATATGTTGCCGTAGGAAATTCATTAACCGCAGGATTCTCGGATAATGCCTTATTTATTGATGGACAAACTGCATCACTGCCCAATATGCTGGCCAGCAATTTTGCTTTGGTTGGCGGAGGTAGTTTTGAAATCCCTTTTATGGCAGACAACCTAGGAGGAATGACCCTGGGAGGAACACCCATTACAGGAAACAGACTTTATCTTGCATTTGCAGCAGATGGCCCTGCTCCTACTCCAGTTGCGGGTCAGGGCACCACAGAGGTGTCCAACAAATTAAGCGGACCTTTTAATAATATGGGAATTCCTGGCGCTAAAAGTTATGAACTATTGGCTCCGGGTTATGGCAGCGTTGCCGGTGTGGCAATGGGTGCGGCCAATCCTTATTTTGCACGTATTTCTTCGTCAGAATCCGCTACAGTAATTGGCGATGCAGCTACACAAGGAGCTACCTTCTTTTCTTTATGGGTAGGTTCAAACGATATTTTACTTTACGCCACAGGCGGAGGAACGGGAGTTGACCAAACAGGTAACTTGGACCCAAGCACCTATTCTAGAAATGACATTACAGACCCTAACGTATTTGCTTCCGTACTTGATGGAATTTTACAAACCATGACAGCAAATGGTGCCGATGGTGTAATCGCAAACCTTCCGAACGTAACAGACGTTCCTTATTTCACCACCGTTCCGCATAATCCAATTCCGTTGGATGCTGCCACAGCTGCCTATTTAAATAGTGAAGCAGCCTACGGGGCTTACAATGCCGGTTTGGCCCAATTACAACAATTAAACATTATCTCCGAAGCTGAATTGGCAAAAAGAACCATTTCCTTTTCAGCAGGAGAAGGCAATGCCGTTGTGATCATTGATGAAGACTTAACTGATCTAACAGGATTTAACCCAGCATTGATCAACATGAGACAAGCCACGGCAGAAGACCTTTTGGTATTGACCTCTAGTTCTTTTATCGGAACCTTGGCAGATCCAGCGAACCCAACTTCCATAAATGGTGTTGCGGTTCCTTTAGCGGATAAATGGGTATTAACACCAGAAGAGCAAACTCTGGTTGAAAATGCATTGACAGCATATAATCAAACCATTGCGACCTTGGCAAGTGCTTACGACCTAGCTTTTGTAGATGTAAATTCACTATTGGCAGAGCTGAATGCAAATGGTTTCCAACAAGCGGATGGCAGCGTGGTTACTGCTACATTTGCCACCGGAGGTGGATTTTCTTTGGATGGTGTTCACCCTGCGCCAAGAGGATATGCTATTTTGGCCAACGCTTTTATAGATGCCATTGAAGAAAAATACGGATCAGAATTACCCGGCGTCAATCCATTGGATTATACCGGGCTATATATTAACTAAGCAAACATTTATTTTTTTATCTTAAAGGCACCGCTATGCGGTGCTTTTTTATTTACTAACCTTAATCCTTAACTATATGAAGCTTATTTTAAGACTTTTGCTCAATGCCATTGCCGTGGTTATCCTTTCCTATATTTTACCAGGGGTTGGTGTTGATTCCATGATGACTGCAATTATCGTTGCTGTGGTGCTCAGTGTACTTAATTTTTTGGTAAAACCCATTTTAGTGATTTTAACTCTGCCCATCACCATTCTTACCTTAGGGCTGTTCCTTTTGGTGATCAATGCCATCATCATATTATTCGCTGCAAATCTTATCGATGGATTTCAGGTAGTGAGCTTTTGGTGGGCCGTTATTTTCAGTTTGTTGTTATCCATTTTACAGGCAATTTTACATTCTGTTTTAAAGGAAGACCAATAAAAATCGTACGGTTTGAAACTCAACGGTTTAAAAAGTTGTTAGCAACCCAAAAAAGCATTACTTTTGCATCCCATTTTTGAAAAGCAAATTAGGTAGGAGATGAATATAACCAAAGAGCAGATTGACGAACTTAATGCAGTAGTAAAAGTTGCGATCAGCAAAGAAGACTATCAAGATAAGGTAGAACAAATCCTTAAGGATTATAGAAAACAGGCTAATATTCCTGGCTTTAGAAAAGGTCAGGTTCCCATGGGCCTTATTAAAAAGCAGTACGGAAAAGCTGTTTTGGTTGATGAAGTGAACAAATTACTTCAAGACAATCTGAACAAGTACCTTACCGAAGAAAAATTGGATGTGTTGGGCAACCCACTTCCAAAGCAACAAGATAATTTTGACTGGGACAGCGAAAACTTGGATTTCGAATTTGAATTAGGATTGGCTCCTGATTTTGAAGTGAAATTGAAAACCAAAAAAGCAGTTACCCAATATAAAATAGTTGCCGATAAAAAAATGATCGACGACCAAGTTGAACGTATCCAAAAACAATACGGCAAATTGGTTTCCAAAACCGAAGTAGGCAAAAAAGACGAGGTTACTGGTTTCTTTGCCAACGAGGCAGAAGAAATTGACCACAAGACCACTTTGGAATTGGATAAAATCAAAAGCAAAAAAGCAATTGATGCCCTAGTTGGCAAAAAAGTGGGTGAAGAAGTTACTTTGAACACCAAAGGTTTGTTCAAAGAAGATTATTTGCTTTCCAGCGCTTTGGGGATAACTCCAGATAAAGCAGAAAAATTGGCCATCGATGTTACTTTTACCATTGAGGAAATTAACGAAAGGGAGCCCGCTGAATTGAACCAGGAGTTGTTCGATAAATTGTTCGGAGAAGGAAATGTTTCTTCTGAAAAAGAATTGAAAGACAAAATCAAGGAAGATTCAGAAAAGCAGTTCGAGCAACAATCCGACCAAAAATTATTGAACGACATCACTGAAAAATTGATTGAGGAGACCACTTTTGAACTACCTGCCGAGTTCTTGCAAAAATGGATTCAGGTAAGTGGTGAAGAAATGTTGACCGATGATCAAGCGAAAGAAGAATACGAAAAATCTGAGCAAGGGCTACGTTATCAATTGATTGAAGGTAAAATCATTAAAGAAAATGATCTTCAAGTTCAGTTTGATGAGTTAAAGGATTTTGCCAAAGGATTTATCAAGTCGCAAATGGCCCAATACGGTCATATGGATCCTAAAGAAGAAGAATTGGACGGAATCGCCGCAAGAGTTTTAGGAAATCAAGACGAAGTAAAAAGACTTTCAGAGCAATTGATGAGCCAAAAGCTTTTGGACCTATACAAGGAAAAAGCTAACATAAAGGTGAAGGAAGTCTCTTATGACGACTTCATCAAGGAAGCATATAGCTAGGCTTCGCTAAAAGAAATTTAAGTATCTTTACGGTGCCGAAAAGCTAATTTTTCGGCACCTTTTTTTTAAGATAAATCGATTTAAATCCTATGGATTACGGAAAAGAATTCAGAAAATATGCTACCCAGCATCACGGAATAAACAGCATGCACTATGATCAAATCATGAGTACCATGTACCCCATGAACATGACCCCGAACATTATCGAGGAAAGGCAGTTGAACGCTGTTGCTATGGATGTTTTCTCCCGATTGATGATGGACCGCATTATTTTTATGGGTACTGGCATCAATGATCAAGTAGCCAATATTGTACAAGCCCAATTGTTGTTCTTGGAAAGTGCTGATGCCTCCAAAGACATCCAGATTTATATCAACTCCCCAGGTGGAAGCGTGTATGCCGGATTGGGTATTTACGACACCATGCAGTTTATTAAACCAGATGTAGCTACTATTTGTACTGGAATTGCAGCCTCTATGGCTGCCGTGTTGCTTTGTGCAGGTCACGAAGGAAAACGTAGTGGGTTACCACACTCTAGAGTCATGATTCACCAACCCTTATCCGGTGCTCAAGGACAGGCTAGCGATATCGAAATTGCAGCCAAAGAAGTGCTGAAGATCAAAGATGAACTGTATGAGATCATCTCAAAACATTCCGGACAAACTTTTGAAAAGGTGTATGAGGACAGTGATCGCGATTACTGGATGAAGGCGGAAGAGGCCAAATCATACGGTATGATCGACGAAATTTTGGTGAGAGAAAAATAATAAATCACCAGCAATTAATTTAAAAACAGCCATTTATCGCAGAACAATTCCATTTTTTTTGCGTTATTGTGGGTGAATAGTGTTTATTTATGGCAAAGGAAAACTTGGAATGTTCATTTTGTGGTAGAAAAAAACCAGAGACCAATCTATTGATCGCCGGTTTGGATGCGCACATATGCGACAGATGTATAGAACAGGCCCACAGCATTGTTGCTGAGGAATCCAAACAGTCCAAAAACCAAGATCTTTCTTCGGAATTGGTATTGAAAAAACCGATGGAAATCCGTGATTTCCTGGATACATTTGTTATTGGACAAGAACGCACCAAAAAAGTGATGTCCGTGGCGGTGTACAACCACTATAAAAGATTACTTCAACCTAAAGGAAAAGATGAAGAGGTTGAAATTCAAAAAAGTAACATTATTATGGTGGGGCAAACTGGGACCGGTAAAACCCTTATAGCCAAAACCATTGCAAGAATGCTCAACGTTCCATTGGCGATTGTTGATGCTACCGTACTAACAGAAGCAGGTTACGTAGGCGAGGATGTGGAAAGCATACTCACCCGATTACTTCAGGCTGCAGATTACAACTTGGAAAAAGCGGAACGCGGGATTGTTTTTATAGATGAGATTGATAAAATTGCCCGTAAAAGTGATAACCCATCCATTACCCGCGATGTTTCCGGTGAAGGAGTACAACAAGGTCTTTTAAAATTGCTGGAGGGAACTACGGTAAATGTACCACCTAAAGGTGGACGTAAACATCCTGATCAAAAATTCATTGAGGTCAACACTGAAAATATCTTGTTTGTGGCAGGCGGTGCTTTTGATGGTATCGAAAGAATCATCACCAAACGCTTGAACATGCAAGCCGTTGGTTACAGTGCTTCCAAAGCAGAAGATAACTTGGACAATGAAAATATACTCCAATATATCATTCCAAAAGATTTAAAGGAGTTTGGGCTTATCCCTGAAATTATTGGGCGACTTCCTGTATTGACCCATATGAATCCTTTGGATGCCAAAACATTGAGAGCTATTCTAACGGAGCCAAAAAATGCCATCATCAAACAATATGAAAAGTTGTTTGCCATGGACAACATTACTTTCACCATTACAGACCAAGCTTTGGACTATATTGTGGAAAAGGCCGTAGAATATAAGTTGGGTGCAAGAGGATTACGCTCGCTGTGCGAGGCTGTGTTCACCGATGCCATGTTTGATTTACCAAGCAGCGACGAGACTGAATTTAAGGTAACCAAATCCTACGCAGAGAAAAAGCTCTCGTTTGAAACCATCAAAAAGTTAAAAGCAGTTTCTTAAACTGCTTTTTTTGTGACTTTTTCCAAAAGTTCGAGACACACATCCGAGATGATTTTTTCATCGGAATACAGCATATGCCCGAAATTGGGCACTATGTTTATGTCTGCCCCTACTTCTTGGGTCCAACCAAAATCGGGTTTGAACTCATCGCGCTCACCAAATATCAAATTAAGGTCAGTGTTTGGTTTTTGCTTCTCCAATCTAATTCGTGTGGCAGAGATGGCGGTTAAAGATTTCATAGGCAACCCTTTTAAAGCCGCTTTATAGGCAATGGTTCCACCCGTACTAAAAGCCAAATAATGAGCTGGTTTGTTTTCTTTGCGCAATAAATTGTTTACTGCAGTTTCAATTCCACCATCCACAAAAGCCTTGTGTACATTCTCTTCAGAAGAAATGGCCACATCGATATCACCTAATTGTTGGCAATCGTAAAATTCGATGTCGTAATACTGCTGAAGGTATCCAAAATAAGAAGTAATCCAAAGTCCTTTTTTAGCGCCCCACATATCTGAGACGACAATGAGCTTTTCTGACATGATCTATATGGTTTTGTGTTTATATAAAGATTTGTTGTCGTGAATTTCATTCTTAAACGCCTGAATTCCATTTTTATTTGTTCAAAAGGGTCCTTTCCACGACGAAAGGGTCAAATCTACGAAAACGTTTTCGTAAATAAATCATAATAGTGCAATCTACCTATAATCTTGTGTAAATGGTGGGTAGTGGGAATTGATTTAGTTCATCTCCAACAGCTCTTCGATGTAGCAGCGCTCATTGGACAATCTTGGTATCTTATGTTGTCCACCGAGTTTATTCTTGGATTTTAACCAATCGTGAAAAAGGTTTCTTCGAGCCACGTGCACCTTTGGCATATTCAACGTAATGTTATTGTAACGCTTGGCTTCGTAATCAGAATTTAAGGATTTAAGGGCATTATCCAGCACTTCTGTAAAATAGGCTACATCTTTTGGGGGTTTTCTAAACTCAATCACCCATTCATGCCCTCCTTTTTCTTTCCCTTCCATAAAAATTGGGGCAGCCGTGTAATCCATGATCTCTGCATCGGTTTTAAGACAAATTTGCTTTAAAGCCTCTTCCGCATTTTCAATGATCAACTCTTCTCCAAACACATTTATGTGATGTTTGGTCCGTCCCGTTATTCGAATACGATATGGATTTTTGGAGGTGAAACGAACTGTATCTCCAATTTTATAGCGCCAAAGTCCTGCATTGGTCGTAATCACCATAGCGTAATTAATACCTAATTCAACATTCCACAAAGGAACAGCCTGTGATGCCTCTCCATGGGCACTTATCGGGATAAATTCATAGAAAATGCCATAGTCGAGCATCAACAACAAATCGTTGGAATTGTTTCTATCCTGAATCGCAAAGAAACCCTCCGAAGCATTATAGGTTTCATAATAGTTGAAACTCTTGCGAGGCAATAGTTTTTTGTATTGGTTTTTATAGGGCGTAAAACTCACCCCGCCATGAAAATAGACTTCGAGGTTTTCCCAAATCTCGAACAAATGGTTTTTTCCTGTCTTTTCGAGCACCTGGTTTAATAGGACCAACATCCAAGAAGGCACACCGGCCAAACTGGTTACATTTTCACGGATACTTTCTTCAATTATGGCTTCCAATTTGGACTCCCACTCGCTCATCAGCGACACTCTGTTGCTTGGCGTACTGCTGTATTCTGCCCACAGTGGCATATTATCGATTAATATGGCCGATAAATCCCCAAAAAAGGTTCCGTTATCCTCATACAACTCCTTACTCCCTCCCAATCGAAGACTCTTGCCCGTGAACAATTGGGAATTTTCGTTGTTGTTTAAATAGAGACATAAAAAATCCTTGCTCGATTTATAATGGCAATCTTCCAAGGCCTCGTTGCTCACTGGAATAAATTTACTCTTGGCATTCGTCGTGCCACTACTTTTGGCGAACCACTTAATGGTCGTGGGCCAGAAAATATTTTGTTCCCCCCTGCGTGTTCGCTCAATCATCGGGGCTATATCCTCATACCCTACAATGGGTACGCGATTTCTGAATTCTTCGTATTTCGGGATATCTTCAAAGCCATATTGCTTTCCTATCATGGTATCTTGGGAAAAATCCACCAATTTCCTCAATACCTCATCCTGAACATCCAAAGGATACTTTAAGAAAAGTTCTATTTGGTGGTATCGCTTTCGCAGCAACCAAGAAGCAATGGAATTGAATAATGGTATTGGCATTTTAGGTATCTTTAACCAAGAAATTCAGCTAGGTGTCTTAGCTAAAATAGCCTTTCTGGGCTTCATTTTCAAATAAGATCAAAACATAAATTTCAATATGCTATACGAAGGAGTCTTGCGCAAAATGCAAACCGAAAACGGTAAACCTATCCAATATTTTTTGGTTTTTGAAAACGATTTCATCAACATGAACCAAGTTTTGGACAAGGAACTCCAAATTGATTTTATAAAGTTTCAGTGTTTGAATTGTGGCGAGGACAAGCCCATTTACCGTCAAGGCTTTTGCAGGAACTGCTTTTTTGAAACGCCAACGGCAGGTGAATGGATTATGAAACCTGAATTGAGCACCGCACATTTAGAAAAGGAAGATCGTGATCTGGAGTTTGAAAAGCGCATGCAATTGCAACCTCATATTGTGTATTTGGCCAATTCGAGCAATGTAAAGGTTGGGGTGACACGTAAATCGCAGGTTCCCACCCGTTGGATTGATCAAGGGGCTCACGAAGCTTTGGAAATTGTGGAGGTCCCCAATCGGTATTTGGCTGGAATTACGGAAGTAGCCCTCAAAGAGTTTGTAAGCGACAAGACCAGTTGGCAAAAAATGCTCAAAAATGATATTGAGGATGTGGATTTAGTGGAATGGCGAGAAAAATTGAAGGCTAGCATTCCAGATGAAGTAACTGGCTACTTCTTGAAAGACAAGGAAGAAACCCACTTGGAATTCCCTGTTTTGCAATATCCTGAGAAGGTGAAAAGTCTGAATTTGGATAAAACGCCAAGTTACAAAGGAGTTTTAAAGGGTATTAAGGGACAATACCTTATTTTTGAAGACAACACCGTTTTCAATGTTCGTGGTAGCGAAGGCTATTATGTGGGTATTGATGTAAATCCAAAATAGCCCTCATTTGGGAAAATTTACAAAAACAGTCTCCAAGTCATCATAAAGAACTGATTTTTAAATAAAAAGAATTACTTTAAAGGAGTTAAACTTTCCTTTTAATGAAGTTGGTTATGGTTTTTGGGAAAGGAAACGACACTGTGTATTCCCAATGTCAACCAAACCCTTTGATAAAACCAACTTCATATGAAAAAATTCCCGAATGCCTTTGTCATTTTACTCGGGGTTATCCTTTTAGCATGGATATCCACCTACATTATTCCCCAGGGATCTTACGAAAGAGTTGTTGACACAGAAACAGGTATTACCCGTGTAGTGAACGACTCGTATCAGCAAATCAACACGGAAAGCCCAACATTGTTCGATCTTATGGTTTCAATTCCCAATGGCATTTCCGGGCGGGCCGAACTCATTGTCCTTATCCTTTTGATTGGCGGATGTTTTTACCTTATTGAAAAAACGGACGCCTTCAACCAAGGTCTGGTCCAAATGGTTTCAACATTAAAAGGAAAAGAAAATCTGGCACTTATTTTAATAGCTACCCTATTTACCGCAGGTGGGGCATCTATTGGTTTGCAAGAAGAAGTTGTAGCGATGACCCCAGTTTTAATTTTATTTGGCAAAAGTTTGGGCTATAATACGTTGACCATGCTTTTTGCCAGTTATGGTTCTACCGTTGTGGGAAGTTCTTTTAGTCCGTCCAACCCATTTGCGGTAATCATAGCTCAAAAAGAAGCTGCCTTACCATTGTTATCGGGCAGCTCACTTCGTATAACCACGCTATTGATTGCCTTTGTTATTTGGGTGATTTACTTGCTTTATTATGCCAAAAAAAACCGCATTGAAAAAATAGATATGCCTACGCAAAGTGCAAGCATGAGCTCCCGTAGCAAAATCATTTTAGCTTTATTGGCCACCACATTTGTAATTGTTATTTATGGTATCATCCAATTTGAGTGGGGATTCAAGGAAATGTCTGGCTGCTTTTTTGTCTTGGGTATTTCAGCTGGACTTATTTCGAAGTTCGGTTGGAACAAAACTGGGGAAACCTATGTTGCCGGCATGAAAGAAATGGTCTTCGCTTGCATCATCATAGGTTTGGCCAATAGTATCTCTATATTATTAAGGGATGGAATGATCATGGACTCTATTGTGCATGGTCTTTTTGCTCCACTGCAACATTTAACACCTGCTCTTTCAGGGGTTATGATGATGGTTTCCCATGTCTTTCTACATTTTCCGGTGCCCAGTTATTCCGGTCAGGCCATATTGACCCTTCCTATATTGGTACCACTTTCAGATTTGATTGGATTATCTCGACAAACTTGCGTATTGGCCTATCAATATGGTGCAGTTTTAGCCGATTTGATGGTGCCGACCAATGGTGCGCTGATGGCCGTTTTGGCCCTTGGCAATATTTCTTATAACAAGTGGTTCAAATTTGCCCTTAAACCTACTTTATTAATGTTGTTGATAGGAGCCATTTCCATTGTGGTTGCTGTGCTTACAGGTTACAACTAAACAAAAGTATTTGTAAGTTTAGGCTTTGAAAACCAACCATGCTCAAGTTTTTTAGAAACATCAGAAAAAAATTGGTAGCGGAAAAGAACGTTAGCAACTACCTATTATACGCCATTGGCGAAATTGTTTTGGTCGTAATAGGGATATTGATTGCCCTCGCGATTAACAATGCCAATGAAAACCGGGTCAAAAAAGAAAAGGAACAGATATACCTTTTGGGCTTACAGGGTGAGTTCCAAACCAGCAAACTCAAACTTGAAGAGTTGATCAAGGTGAACAAACAAAGCTATGAGGATGCAAAAAAAATCCTCGCCTTTATGGAAACGGACTCCCTCCCAACGGAAGCTACCCTTTCAAATTTATTCTTGAACGCCTTTGCTTTTGACATTTATTTCAATCCGAACAACTCCTTGCTCAATGAAATGATCAATTCGGGAAGCTTAAAAGATGTAAGAAACCCTAGATTGCGTTTGTTGCTCACCAATTGGGTTTCCAACTTAGAGGATATCACCAAACAAGAGGTGATGTTAGATGCCGAAAGAACCCAAGTGATTGATATGTTCCGAAGTGAGCAACAAAGCATTAAGACTATCTTTAATCTTACAGGAGTTTCTGGAGATTTGGGCTTGCCCAATGCCACTGAAACTCAAAGCAACCTTTCCATTTTAGGTTCTACAGCTTTTGAGAACAATTTGCTCATCTTCATCCTCACCAGCATAAATACAGAAACCACCCATTACACACCACTAATGCAAAGCATGGATGTGATTTTGGAAACTATTGAGGGAGAAATTAAGAAATAAAAAAGGGCGATTTAACATCGCCCTTTTATTTTTAGTTTACGGTATCCTTTTTCTTTTTACCGAGCAGTCCTCCTAAAAGGGATTTGGCCGTTTCTTCGACCTTATCCTCTTTTTTGGTTGCAGTAGAATCGGTAGTTTTGGTTTTATCCCCACCCAATAAATTACCGATAGTCTCCTCTACACTGGATTTTGTTCCAGTAGAATCCGAAGCATTTTTATTGAGGGCATCCGATAATAATTTACTTGCCGACTCCTTTCCCTGGTTCACCAATTTTTGTTTTTGAACCTCAACCAATTGGGTGGTCAATGTCTTTACACCAGAAGTTAAGTTGGTGGTCACGGTGGGGTCAGTAAAACTACCGCCAATATTAGCAGTTACGGGAACGGTCATTTCCTTAAGGCTGTCATCGTTTAATTGCGCAATTAATTTGTTCACCTCGGCCCCCATGTATTTGGCAGGCACGTCCAATGTCGCTTTATATTGCATTTGCTTATCAAACGAGTGGCTTCCATCCACATTGATAGCGATATCTTTATATTTTAAGGTAAATGGTTTCACTTTAACCGTACCATTATCAAAACTCAAAGCGGTTTTCAATCCATCCAAGTTGATTTCCTTGGTGTTCAAAAAGTTCAACTTACTGTCCAAAGATGATACCAGCGGTGCTTTTTGGGCATCAATGGTCGGAGATAACAACTCTGCCAATAAATTCCCTGAAATAGTAGCCAAATTAGGCGTAAAATCTTGGTTCAGGTTCCCGGACAAATTAATGTCAGAATTCAGTTTCCCTTGAAGTGCAGCTGCCAAAGGCGTTAAGGTTTTCAGCAAATCCAACCCAGCAAAAGATTCCCCGATATTGAAATTATTCATACCCAAATCCACATCAAAAGTGGAGCTTTCCCCTTTGGTGGACACCGAACCCTTTAAGCCAAGCGTTCCGCCAAATAAATCAGAGGTCAAGTTTTGAATAGTAGCCGTTTCATCTTTGATGGTCATGGTACCCTTAACATTTTTCAACTTCAGATTATCATAGATTACCGTATTGGCTGCAGCTTCCAACGTACAATCCAAGAACGATGGTATTTTGATGCGTTCATCTCCCGTACTCGAAATGGTTCCCTCTTCTTTGGAAACTTCCCCGCTTTCCTCAACTTCAGTATCTTCCATCATAAAATCGTTCAAAGCAAATTGGTTCGAACTCAATTTGAAGTTCCCTTGAATGCTCTCATCATTGAACATAAATCCAAGCAAATTGGTCAAAGTACCGCTCGCATTAAAATCCGTGCTTCCTGTTTTACCCTCAAATGAATTCAAGGCCACGGTTTGTGGATTGAAAGTCATGGCAGCTTTTGTGATGGCAACCGGGTGTTTCAATTCTGGAGAGGCATATTCAAAACCTGTCAACTCAAAATTACCGCTCATTTTAGTGTTTTGGTATTGATGCTTCTCCAAAGAGGCCATATCAAAACTAGTGGTGGCATCGGCATTCAAAATGCCCTTTAAATTATACTCGTCTGGCACAGGATACGCTTTTGAAATATTGGCCAAATTCACACGACCATCCATGTGGGCGTTTACTTTAGTGTTACCCATCAACTCCCTGATTTTAGCATTCAGGTTGAACTTATCTTGATCTATGGTAAAAGAAAGTCTGTTGATGTTCACGTAGGTATCCTCTACAACCCCCGATTCGTTGTTGATTTCAGTATCAATAAACACATTGCTTACCGATTTTGGCAAGTCAGGATATTTGAAAGAGGCATTGTCCGAATTGATTTTGATATTGAACGCAGGAATATGTTCCTCATCCACAATTCCCTTGAATGCGCCGTTGACCTCAAAATTACCGGTAGTCTGTACAGTTTCAATATTGGAAGCATACGCCTCAGGAATAACGGCCAAAAAGTTTTTAAAATCAGACGATGGCGTTTTAAACGTGATATCCACTTCTTGGTTGTCATCGTTCAACTTCACGAATCCGTCAAAAACCAAGGCCAATTGGTTCACCATGGCTTTGTTGTCCAAAAAGGTGTACTTGCTTTCAGCCAAATCAATACCTATCAAGGCATCTAAATTGATTTTGTTATTATTCAAATATTTGGAACCATCCATTTCAAAAGAGACCAAAGCTTCGGTCAAGGTTTTAAGTTCGGATTTTTCCAAGGAAAGGTCGCCCGATCCAGAATGGTTCATTTCGGTAATGGCCAATTTCATTCCACTCGCCAAATCTTCATAAACAATATCGGTATTGGTGATGGAATAGGCATCCATGGCCAAGGTGAAATTATCACTCGATTCGTCAGTTGATATTTCTTCAGGAGCTGAATCACCTTCTTTGGCTATATCGTAATTGGCATTGCCCTCCTCATCTGCTTTAATATGGATTTTAGCGCCATCAATATTGAATGTTTTGATGACCAAAGGTTCATCGGCGGATTTAAAAAACTCTTTAATGGACATGGCCAATTCAATTTCAGCTGCTGCGAACAAGGTGTCACCCTCAAAAGGGGCTTTATTCACCAAGGATAATTTGGAGAGTTCCACGTTGGCATACGGAAAGCTTTTGAGCAAGCTCAAACTCGCATCTTCAAAGTCGAGCGTAGCATTAATGTTTTCGTTCACCTTCTCTTTAATCAAACCTTCAATTTTACCTTGAAGGAAGATGGGAAGTATAATGATCAGAGCAAGTAGGATAAGTAGGGTTATGCTAGTAATCTTTAGGACTTTTTTCTTCATACTTTAATGTTTTACAACAAATTAAAGGAGAAGTTATTAATCCAAAGAGATTTCTTCCCCTATTTTTAAGTTAAATCTTTTCCGCATTAGATAAACGAAAAAATACAGCAGTGGCGTATCCAATAAGGCAATCATTATTTTAAAAACAACCCCACTGACCAAAAGTCCGTAAAATTTATCCCAAGGAAGCACTCCAAAAATACAGAGTAAAGACACAACGGTAAGTGTATCAATAAATTGGGATGAAAAAGTAGAAAAGTTATTTCGCAACCAAAGCATTCTTCCCTTGGTCACTCGTTTCCAAAAATGATAAATGGTGATATCGATGTACTGAGCGGCCAAATAGGCCAACATGGACGCCAAAACTCCTAAAGGAGACAGTCCAAAGACTGTGGTAAAGGTGGCATCGTCTACGGGTGAAGCAGGGATGGCGGTAGAATAATTCGCCATCAATATAATTCCCATCGAAAAAAAGGAGGCAAATATTCCTGCCGTAACCACTTGGTTCGCCTTTTTTTGACCAAATATTTCGGAGACCAAATCGGTGATCAAAAAGGTGATGGGATATGGTAAAATCCCTACCGAAAGTTCGAACAAGGGTGCTCCAAAAACGGTGACATCCCCAAACGGACTCCACGAGAAAAACTTTTGAAATATGAGATTGGACACCACCAAGGATGTGATAAACAGGGCTCCTAGGTACAGATAAATGGAAAAGGCAAGTTTCTTGTCTTTTGGTGTCATACCCCTATTTAATGTTTAAGCTAAACGGCATTTTGGCCTGGATGCCCTCCTGCTCGCTGAATTGTTTAAACTCTTTTAAAATTTTGTAGGCCTCTGCCCCTATTTCTTCTTTGATCAAACTTTCACTGATTTTTGCTTTAGCGGCCCCAAAATTTTCTTGGAACTGCTCAAATCCTGATTTGTACTTGGGATATTTTTGGATGCTATAACTGCCCAAATCGGCCATATCCGCCGCCATGGCAATGGCATCTTCCAAGTTACCCAGTTCATCCACCAAACCAAGTGCCTGGGCATCTACCCCGCTCCAAACACGACCTTGTGCAATTTTATCCACTTCGGCGGTGCTCATGTTTCGGCCTTGGGCCACTCGCTTCAAAAAGGTGTTGTAGGTCTCCTCAATACTTTCCTGCATTTGGTAACGAAACGTATCGGTCATGGGTTCAAAAAAGGAATAATCCACTGAATTTTTGTTCGTTCCTACTTGTTCGGCATTCACTCCGATATTTTCAGCCAGTTGATTGATGTTCGGAATGGTCCCAAAAACGCCAATGGAACCTGTAATGGTGGTGGGTTCCGCCACAATCTTATCACCTCCCACACCAATATAATAACCACCAGAGGCAGCTACATTTCCAAAGGAAACCACCAAGGGTTTGTCTTTTTTGGCCAATTGCATTTCTCTCCAAATAATATCGGATACCAGAGCACTACCTCCAGGTGAATCTACGCGAAGTACGATTGCCTTAACTTTATCATTCTTTGCCGCTTTTTTTAGAGCATCCACAATAAGGCCTTGTCCGATGTAATCTTTACCGCCCTCGCCGAACAGAATTTCACCTTGGGCATAGATCACGGCTATTTTATTGGTTCCCGATCTCAATTTCTTTTTGTTGGCCTTATACATATAATCCGAAAGGGACACATATTCTACTTTATCGGACTCAGCAAGACCAATTTTATCTTTAAGAATGGATTCGTAGGCATCATTATAGATAGCTCCATCCAAAAGTCCCGAGGCAACGGCATAATTTGGCGTTCTTCCGCCAAGGGTATCGGCAATAATGTTCAAATCCGAAGTGGAAATATTCCTTGACGTGGAAATGTCATTGATGAGCACATCCCAAATAGAGGTAATCAGTTCTTTGATCTGGGTACGGTTTTCATCGCTCATGGTGTTGGACAAAAACGGCTCTACGGCACTTTTGTATTTCCCATGGCGAATCACCTCCATTTTAATTCCAGATTTTTCCTGAAGCTCCTTATAATAGAGCACCTCACTAGCCAAACCTTTAAAATCCATGGTGCCCACGGGGTTGATGTACACCTCATCGGCCACACTGGCCAGATAGTAATCTTTTTGCGTATAAAAATCGGAATGGGCCGTTACAAATTTGCCCGTAGATTTAAAATCATCCAAGGCTTGACGAATTTCACTGGTTTGCGCGATTCCTGCCTGTAGAATTCCGGTTGTAATGCTTATTCCAGAAATATTTTCATCGTTCTTGGCCACTTCAATGGCATGCAAAATTTCATCCAACCCAAGTTCTTCTGCCCAAAAACTGGCAAAGGGGTCGTTATCATCTTTCCCTGTATAATCCAAAACTGGAGCTACAAAACTTAGCTCCAACACACTGTTCTTTTTCACAACCACTCCATCTTCTATACTGCCTATCAGCGCCATAAAGATGAAAAACATGCCCACAACAATCATAAATGCCACAAGGCTCCCCAAAATAGAGGCAAGTAGGTTTCTCAAAAACTTCATTCAAATAAAATTTAATACACTTCAAATATAACCATTGTAGTATTGTTTTGTTTATTTTGTCTATTCGATTATGGTGATAAAACAAAAGGTATATCTTTCTTTGGGGAGCAACATGGGCAACCGTTTGGCCACCCTCCAAAAGGCTATTTTTCGCATTCAGAAGGAGGTGGGTCAGGTATTGGACATTTCCAAAGTCTATGAAAATCCTGCCGTGGGTTTTGAGGGGGATGATTTTTTAAATATTGTGATTTCCTTTTTGACCGAATTGAAGCCATCAGCCCTGTTAGATTCCTTATTGCAAATTGAATCCGATTTTGGCAGAACTCGAAGTCAAGATGATGGTTACAGCTCCCGCACCTTGGATATCGACATTATTTATTACGGCAATGAAGTTTTAAACGATGACCATTTGGTGGTTCCCCATCCGCAAATGCAAAATCGTAATTTTGTTTTGAAGCCGTTGAGCGATATTGCCCCTCAGTTTTATCACCCTGTTTTGGGGAAGGATACTCGAAACTTGCTCCAAGAATGTAAGGATAGAAGTCTGCTTACCAAAACCCACCATAAATTGTTCAAAGATAGAACAGGCTTGTTCACCCAACTGCAATTGATTGCAATCGAAGGGAATATTGGGGCTGGAAAAACTACGCTTTCCAAAATGATCTCGAACGATTTTAATGCCAAATTGGTTTTGGAGCGTTTTGCGGACAACCCTTTTTTGCCCAAATTTTATGAGGATCAATCGCGGTATGCATTTCCTTTGGAAATGTCTTTTTTGGCAGACCGCTACCAACAATTTATGGACGATACTTCACAGTTCGACCTTTTTAAAAGTTTTATGGTGAGTGATTACGATATTTTCAAGTCACTCATTTTTGCCAAGATCACTTTACAAAAAGAGGAATACAACCTATACCGAAAGGTTTTTAATTTTATGTACAAAGAAGTAAAAAAGCCAGAAATTTATCTGTACCTCCATCAAAATACAGAACGCTTGCTTTCGAACATCAAAAAAAGAGGTCGGGACTACGAGCAAAAAATTGACCCTGTTTACCTAGATAAAATCAATCGGGGCTATTTGGATTTTATCAAAAGCCACCCTAGTCAAAACAGCATAATTCTTGATATTAGCGAGCTTGATTTTGTTCAAAACCCAGCCGATTACGAACATGTATTGCAGCAATTGGAAAACAATATTTTATCGACAATCATTTAACAAAATTATTAGAAAATGTTTGGATATAACGAATGGTTTTATTTTATTAGCAGCCTCGATTCGAGAAACTAACTAACTCAGACTTTATATATGGCCCTGTTCAACAGGGCCTTTTTATTTTCAGGCATTTAGTTTGGACCAAAGGTCCCACACCACCACTCCGGCACTTACCGAAATATTTAAAGAATGCTTGGTGCCGAACTGCGGAATCTCCAAAACGGTATCACTAGCACTCACCACCTCTTGGGCCACTCCCTTAACTTCGTTCCCGAAAATAAGGGCTATGGTCTTTTTTGGTTCTGGTGAAAATTGATTGAGCATTACAGCATCCTCGGCCTGCTCCACCGTAACAATCTGAACGCCGCTGTGCTTCAAGTCCGCAACCAACTCCAATGTATCTTTCCTATATTCCCAATCTACACTTTCGGTGGCACCCAATGCTGTTTTTCGGATATCCTTATGTGGAGGCGTTGCCGTAATACCACAGAGATAGATTTTCTCCACCAAAAAAGCATCTGCTGTTCTAAATACCGAACCGATATTGTTCAAAGATCGGATATTGTCCAAAATAATGATGATCGGGGTTTTATTTGCCTGTTTGAAGCCTTCAACATCCAATCGTTCCAGCTCGCTATTCTCCAATTTTCTGCTCATTTTTTAAACATTGAGGGTAAAATATCAACAATTATTTTTGGTGGAGGATGAAAACGATATATTCGTTTTCCCCATTTATCGGGCAAAAATAAAAGAAATATCCGCTAGGGAATGTCATTCCTGTGAAAACAGGAATCCATTCAACAGAATAAATTAGATTCCGCATCTAGCTCCGACTACCTGCTTGCCGCAGGCGGGCGCTCAGCAGCCGTGCGGAATGACAATATGCTAATTATTGTTTAACGATTAAAGAGTTTGCTTTGGCATCCAAGAACAAAACAAAGAAGGTTACTCCTTTAATGCAGCAGTACAACACCATCAAGACCAAACATCCTGATGCGCTGTTGTTGTTCCGTGTGGGGGATTTTTATGAAACCTTTGGTGAGGATGCCGTGAAAGCAGCCAAAATATTGGGCATTATTCTCACCCACCGTAACAATGGTGGAGATAAAACTGAGCTCGCAGGTTTTCCACATCATTCATTGAACACCTATTTGCCAAAATTGGTGAAAGCGGGACAACGCGTGGCCATTTGCGACCAACTGGAAGACCCCAAACAAACCAAAAGCATTGTAAAACGAGGTGTTACCGAATTGGTGACCCCCGGAGTTGCCTTGAACGATGATATTCTTTCTGCCAAGAGCAACAATTTTTTAAGTGCCGTTCATTTTGGGAGAAACAAATTGGGAATTTCCTTTTTGGATATTTCCACAGGAGAGTTTTTAACCGCTGAGGGTTCTTCTGAACAGGTGGATAAACTACTTCAGAATTTTTCACCCAATGAGGTATTGATTTCCAAAAAGCATAAAAAGGAGTTTTTGGAGCTATTTGGCAGCCAATTGCACAGTTTCTTTTTGGAGGATTGGATTTTTCAAGAGGATTACGCACAAGAAAGCTTGAACAATCATTTTGGCACAAAAACCCTTAAGGGTTTTGGCATTGACCACCTCAACCATGGAATCATAGCATCGGGAGCGGTGTTGCATTACCTATCAGAAACGCAGCATAGCCGTTTACAGCATATTAACAACATTCAACGGATTGCCGAAGAGGAATATGTTTGGATGGACCGATTTACCATCCGTAATTTGGAATTGTACCATTCTCCCCACCAAAATGCGGTGACCTTATTGGATATTATAGACAACACCCTATCTCCTATGGGGGGACGTATGTTGAAACGTTGGTTGGCGCTTCCTTTAAAAAACAAGGAGAAGATTGAGCAACGCCATGAGGTTGTTTCTTATTTGAAGAAGGAAACACAACAATTGGAAAAAGCACAGCGTTGGATCAAACCCATGGGCGACTTGGAACGTTTGATTTCGAAATTGGCCACGGGTAAAATCAATCCAAAGGAAGTGGTGCAGCTTAAAAATTCCTTGGAAGCTCTTGTTCCCATTAAACTATTGGCGCAAGAAAGTAGTAATGCTTCGCTTCAACAAATTGGACAAAATTTGGATGCTTGCGAAGTGCTTCGTTCCAAAATCAAAGAGGTGTTGAACGAGGAAGCGCCCATCAACATTGCCAAAGGCAACACCATTGCCCAAGGCTATTCCGAAGAACTGGACGAATTGCGCAACTTGGCTTTTTCTGGCAAGGATTATTTGGATAAAATGTTGGAGCGTGAATCGGAGCAAACGGGAATCACTTCTCTGAAAATTGCTTCCAACAACGTTTTTGGCTACTATATTGAAGTTCGAAATACGCATAAGGACAAGGTGCCCGAAAGTTGGATACGAAAACAGACCTTGGTGAATGCGGAACGCTACATCACCGAAGAACTTAAAGAATACGAAGCTAAAATTTTAGGTGCCGAGGAGCGCATTTACCAGTTGGAGCAGCAGCTTTTTGAGCAGTTGTTGGTGTGGATGCAAGAATATATTTCCCCTGTTCAACGCAACGCCAATTTGATTGCGCAATTGGATTGTTTGTGTGGATTTGCCCAATTGGCCATCGAAAACAATTATGTGCAACCTTTGGTTGATGACTCTACCGAACTCAATATTAAGGAAGGTCGTCACCCAGTAATCGAGAAACAACTTCCGCTTGGGGAAAGTTATGTGACCAACGATGTGACCCTGAATCGGGAAGTACAACAGATCATTATGATCACTGGTCCCAACATGAGTGGTAAATCGGCACTATTGCGCCAAACCGCCCTGATTGTATTGTTGGCCCAAATGGGAAGTTTTGTTCCTGCTTCGGAGGCCCAGATTGGATTGGTGGATAAAATATTTACCCGTGTGGGCGCCAGCGATAACATTTCGATGGGGGAGTCGACCTTTATGGTTGAGATGAATGAAACCGCTTCTATTTTGAACAATCTATCGGAACGTAGTCTGGTACTCTTGGATGAAATTGGGCGGGGAACCAGCACCTACGATGGAATTTCCATTGCATGGGCCATTTCGGAATATTTGCATGAGCATCCGGCAAGGGCAAAAACGCTCTTTGCGACCCACTACCACGAACTCAACGAAATGACCAACACATTTTCCAGAATCAAAAACTTTAATGTTTCGGTCAAGGAATTGGAAGACAATGTACTTTTTCTACGAAAATTGACACCTGGCGGGAGTGAGCATAGCTTCGGAATCCACGTAGCGAAAATGGCAGGAATGCCACAACAGGTGATCCAGAAAGCAAATAAAATCCTCAAAAAACTGGAAAAATCCCATTCCAGTGAAGAGATGACGGACAAATTGCAAGCATCACAAGACGAGATGCAATTGAGTTTCTTTAATTTGGACGACCCTTTGTTGGAAGAGATCAAAGAGGAAATTTTGCACTTGGATATTGATACTCTGACACCTGTGGAGGCTTTGATGAAATTGAACGAGATCAAAAGAATGTTGGGCAAAAAGAAAAAGGCGACTTCCTGAAAAAATTCTTTTTAGTTTAAAGAAATGTATTAAATTTGCATCCGCGCTTGGGAAAAGTGCAAAGTTCTTTAAAATGCGAAAATAGCTCAGTTGGTAGAGCATCACCTTGCCAAGGTGGAGGTCGCGGGTTCGAATCCCGTTTTTCGCTCTACATCAAACGCTGCTTGCAGCGTTTTTTTGTTTAAGTCCTGCTCGAGTGGTGGAATTGGTAGACACGCCGGACTTAAAATCCTGTGGGCATTATGCCCGTGCGGGTTCAAGTCCCGCCTCGAGTACATTTAACCCTGTTAATCAGTTGATTTTCAGGGTTTTTTGTTTTTAGTTAGACAACAATTATCCAACGATGTTATTTTAGTAGTGTTTTTTTGTCCAATACCTTCTCAACACACAACAAAAACCAATAAAATAGCTCTTATCTATTGCTGTGCCAACCCCCGCAATGGTTGTATTGTATAGGCTATGCAGGAAATCCGATGTCCCACTTTGTGCTAATGTATCAAGGCAAAACCGAAAGATCTGTGTATATTTATTATGTCGCTAAATCTTATGGATTTAGCTTTGGGACAAAAAAAGAAAAAGCAAAACAATAAGCTTTAGCTACGTCGACAGGAGGAAACCAAAAATTTCCTTGCCTCCCCACTACACTTAGCCGAACCGTTGTAGTTTATAAAATAGAACTAAATGAAGTCTGCTATCCAAATATTTATTTTATTGACATTGTGTTCTTGCACACAAAATCAAAAAACTGTTGAAAGTAATTTTAATGATCAAGGTTTTCCTGAAAGTGACTATATCGATTTTTCACTGGAAAAATCTAAAAAGGTACATCAAAGATTTAATGATGAAAACTGGGATGATTTTGAGTCCTGGGCGTTGCAAGGTGATGCTTCCAGATATATTTATCTTCATTTTTCTGAGTTTTGGCCACATACAATTATAAAAGCTGGTCAATACAAAAAATGTCTACCGATTCATCTTCGCGAAGATGTAGCTCAATTTCAATTTGCATTGGATAAGAAAGACTTCATCTTTAAAAATTACATAAATAATTCACCAACAAACGGTGCAATTGTAATACATAAAGGGAATATTGTTTTTGAATCCTATCCACGGATGCTTCCAGATGATAAACATACTTATATGTCAATTTCAAAAATATTGGTATCTCTTTCCGTCGGAATATTAATTGATCAGGGGAAAATTAATACAGAAGACCCTGTGGAAGTATATATCCCTAAGTTAAAGGGGAGTCATGCAGGAAAAATTAAAGTCATTGATTTTCTGGACATGACTTCTGGTCTCGATTGTGTTCCAAGTGAAGCACATGGCGGTGATTGTTTTAAAAAATCGCTTCTTGTATGGGGGTGGCCAAAAACTTCAATGGCCTTAGAAAATCCACTTGAATATTTTGCTGAAATTGCCTCACACAGACCGGCGGGCGAAGTTTTTGAATATGCCGACATTAATCCCCTTATCCTATCTGCATTAATTGAAGAAGTAAGCGGTCAAAAGTATTCAAACTTTATTGAGCAAGAGATCTGGAAAAAATCTGGAGCTATGTCTGACGCAGTAATAATGAATGCAGCATTTGGCCGATCAGCGTCACCTCTTGGATTTAGTTCTACTTTGAGAGATTTAGCCCGTCTAGGGATGCTCTACACACCCTCAGGCAGAAGAAATAATAATCCTGTTGTTTCTACCAGACATCTTGAGGCAATTCAAATGGAAGGACGACCAAAATTATTATTAGAAACTAAAAGTACTGACTGGTTTACCGATAATGATTCAAATACTAAAAACTTACTATACGGTGAGCCTATTAAACATGAGACATACCAATGGGAATTTGTTATGGAAGATGGTGATTTTTGGAAAGCAGGTTTTGGAGGGTCTGGATTATATGTTTCTCCCAAAAAGGATTTAGTTATTGCATATTTCGGAAGTAAAGACGAAAATAACAATGAAAACAAACTACCTTTAATATCAAGGATGATCGCCAAATCTGATTTATTTAACTAGTTAAAACAAACTACAACAATAGATAAAATGAATTAAAACTCATTTTATCAAAAGCGTTGTATGGAATTAAGAATTACCCAAAATTAACTATGATCTAACATGAAAAAGTTTGGATTCATAATCCTCAATATTGTACTTTTTGGATCTTGTACAAATGAGAATGATGCTAACAAATACGATCTCATTATTCAAAATGTAAAACTCTTTGATGGAGATCAGGTATTTGAGAAAGCTACCATATTTATCAATGAGGATAAGGTTGAGAAGATCATTACAAACCAAGTTACCGAATTCGAAGGTCAACACATTATAGATGGGGATGGTTTGTGCCTTATACCAGGGTTGATTAATGCACATGTTCATGCTTACGATCCGGATCATTTAAAGGAGGCAGTTGAAGCCGGAGTACTGACTTTACTAGATATGTTCAATCGTAGGTCAAATATCGACTCCCTTAGACAATTGGGAGATAGTTCGAGTCATCATGCCTACTATTATTCTGCTGGCCCAACAGTTACTGTTCCCGGTGGTCATGGATCACAATTTGGACCTGTTCCATTAATTCAAACCGCGGAGGCTGTACCCCAGTTTATTAGAGAACGAGTGGCTGAGGGGTCCGATTATATCAAATTAATTGTCGAACGCGGATCCAAAGAAACACCTATACCTACACTAGATGATGATATGATTGCCTTAGCAATTCGAACAGCCAAGGAAGAAGAGATGCTGTCAGTATCCCACATAAGTAGTAGATCTGATGCAGTAAAAATAGCTTCTATGGGTGGTGATGGTATCGTACATATGTGGGACCGAGGTACTACACCTATTTCTGATCAAGATTTAACCACCTTAAAAAACAGCCAACTGTTCATCGTACCTACATTATTAACCCTTCAAAAATTTTCAGAGTGTCAACCGTGTATTGAAAAGTGGGGTGCCCCACAAATGGAATTATTGAAGGAAGATATGAACCGGCTTCATCAAGCTGGAATTCCTCTTTTGGCGGGTACAGATCCGCCCAATCTCGGTATCAACTATGGTACCGATTTATTCCAAGAATTGATTTTATTGGTTGAAAATGGTCTAAGTCCAATTGACGCATTAAAATCGGCCACATCAAATCCTTCTCAACAATTCAGTCTTGGATCTAAAGGATTCATTCGGGAAAAGAGTTTTGCCAATTTTGTATTGGTCAAGGGAGATCCCACATCAAATATCTATGATATCGAAAATATAGTAAGCATTTGGAAAGAAGGGATCAAAATAACTCCATTCAACAAACACTAAAATGAATATGCGAACTGAGTCATTTGAAAGGACAATGCTAAACGAAAGCTTCGGTGCTTCTAGCTACTGGGGCGCATTCTCATTTTAGTTGGGCGTTACACCTGTCTTTGATTCTTGAGAAGCTTTTAATCATTAGGCTGATTCTAGTACTTAATCCATTTGCTCTAACTGATTTAGTGGTAAGTGTTAACAAATGCGGTTCTGGCCAACCATTAATGGTGGAAAAACACCTATTGATAAAATCAGTGCATTCGTGACAACTTTCTTGTTAGCCCTTTTTAGTAAGGCCGGGTTATCAACTATTGCCGTTCAACCCCCCGTAATTGTTGTATTGTACAAATCGTACAAGAAAAGCTGTGTCCCACTTTGTGCTAATGTATTAAAGTTGGCGCCTGTTCAGTTGCAGTCGCTTTATATCTGGCAATCTCAATGCTACCAATTAAATCCTTAAATTCATAAAGGGTTTATTTTCAGAGAGATGATTGGAGTATTTTTAAAATATAAGTTTTACTTTCTTGTACTTTTAATGGCCTTAACCATTTGGGCTGCTTTCCTACTCCCATCCATTAAAATTAATACGGATTTTTCACAATTTCTTCCCGATAACGACCCTGAATACCAGTATTATCAGAATATAAAAACCCAACTTAAGGACAATCATGCTATTTTAATATTTGGCATAAAGAACGAAACAACCATCTACGAGAAAGACTTTTTATACCAGGTAGATTCTTTTGTTCAAAACCTAAAAGATATTGAGGGAAGAAATAATATTCGGTCAATAACCAATTTATCCTATCCGATAAAATCACTCACAGGTCTCGTTTGGGTTCCTTATCTAGATTTAAATAAAGATCTAGAACGTCAAAAACGTAAAATTGTTCGGGATTTTTCGTTTACCGGTAATTTTCTGAACAAGGAAGGCAATGTTCTTTTTATCTATTTCGAACTTCAAGATCCTGAGAATGAAACCCTAGTTGAGCAGACTTTAAAATCCATTGATTCAGTCGTTGACATACACAAAAACTTGACAATTCATCGATGGGGAAAAACCTATTTACAAAAAGAGTTAAATGAAATTACAAAGCTGGAAACCCAAAAGATCGCAATTTGGGCCTTACTATTTTTAGGCCTTTCCCTACTTTTTATTTTCAGCTCGGTTAGAGCCGCAATTTTGTCAATCCTACTGGTATGTATCTCCCTGATCATCTTTATGGGGGGAATGGTATTTTTTAACACTCCCTTTAACATCATGTCCAATTTGTTCCCAACTATAGTGCTTATTGTTGGGATATCTGACATCATACATCTTTCCATTAAACACAACAAAGAAATTAAACTGGGGCATCACTCGAAAACAGCATTTCGATTAGCACTAAAAGAAATCGGCAGGGCTATTTTTATTACTTCTTTTACTACGGCCATTGGATTTTTTATTTTGAAACTTTCCCCTATGAAAGTATTAAGGGAATTTGGATTACAAGCGGGAATTGCCGTTATCCTCACATTTATAGTTACCCTACTGCTGGCACCTACCTATTTTTTAAGCTCCAATAACTCAAATACATTTCAATTGAGTGGAAGGTTTACAGAAATTGCCCGCAACTTGCATAAAACTTTTGAAAAACTTTATTCTCGACCAAAAACTGTATTTATTTTCTCTGGGGTTTTGCTGATGATATCACTTTTCGGGATGTTTTCAATAAACACCAATAACATCCAATATTCCATTCCAACCAATAGCGAATTAAAATCCGATTATTCTTTTTTTGAATCCCAAATGGGAGGCTCCCGAACTTTTGAAATGCTTTTGGAATCAAAAAACGGCAGTCCTTTGGATAGCCCTGAAATGTTGCAAGCAACCCATCAAATTCACAGTTATTTGGTGGGGTTGTCCTATTTGAACCACGTGAAATCGCCCATAATATTTTACAAAATGTTGCAACAGGCCTATGAACCAACTATAAAAAATAGTCTCAAATGGAATCTAAAAAATGAAGATATTCAACAATTCAACAAAGATATTAATCGAATATCCACTACCAATTACCTCATGGACAAGGAAAAGACCTTGTATAAATTCAATGCCCAAATGAAGGATTTTGGTCGGCATGAAATTGCTGCCAAAACCAAAGAAATTCTGGAACACAGTCGACAGTTAATCGATACTTCGAAAGCTACCTTGCGCATTACGGGAATGGACTATTTATTTGATAGAGCCCACGAAAAGCGAATTACAGAAATGATGGAAGGATTGTTACTTGCCATACTGTTGGTTGCTGTGGTTTTGGGGCTTATTTTTAAAAAATGGAGCTACACAGCCTTGGCATTGTTATTAAACCTTCTTCCCATACTAATCGGTGCCGGTATTTTGGGTTTCACACAATTGGAACTACGCGCAGGCTCCTCCATAATCTTCACTATTGCTTTTGTAATTGCAGTTGACGACACGATTCACTTATTGAGCAAATTTCAATGGGAACGCAAAAAAGGTGCTTCTGTGGATTTAGCCTTAAAAACTGCACTAGCAGAATGTGGAAAGGCCATTATAGCCACTAGCATTATCCTATTGGGCGGATTTTCTATACTCATGTTTTCCAACTACAATGAAATGTTCACTTTTGGATTGCTCATGACCTTAATTTTACTAACCACTTTAGCGGTCGACCTTGTTTTGGCACCTATATTAATCCTCACACTCTTTAGAAAACATCTTTAAATAGTGGCCTTACGAAAGATCAACCGAATGCCACCTTTAGCTTTTAAAGTAATGTTTGGTTCAATTTCTGGCTGAAATCCTTGGGGTATCTCAAAATTGAAGTTTTTAACCATTTGCAGTAAAACAACCTGCATGGTCATCATCGCAAATCCACTACCAATGCAATACCTTGGTCCACCCCCAAATGGAAAAAACACATAGGCGGCTCTTTTTTTGTCCATTTCGGGATCGAAACGCCCAGGATCAAATTTTTCTGGGTGTTCCCAATAATTTGGATGATGGTGCATCCCATAGATATTGATGAGCAAATTAGCCGAAGGACCAATGTTAACCCCATTAACCTCTACCACTTCCTTCGGCTTTCGCATTACAGCACTGATTGCAGGGTAATGTCGAAGTCCTTCTTTTATCACTTGATTGGTATATTTGAATTGTTGAAGTTGATCTGCGAAAGGTGGATAAATGTCACGATTTTGATCTATCTCTTCCCGTATTTTATAGAGAATATCGGAGTTCAATGCGAGCTCGTACAAAATCCAACCCATGGTTTGCGACGTGGTATCATGACCGGCCATAAATATTGTCGTCATCTCATCTCGCAATTGTTTATCCGTCATTCCCTCCCCAGAATTTTCATCTCTATATTGCATTAATGTGGACAACAAGTCATCATAATCATTTACATTCCCCTCCCTTCTATCTCGAATTACTTTGTATAAAATAGCATCAAAACGGTTACAGTTTTCGTGAAATTTTCTATTGCTTTTGGTCGGCCAATTCAAAGGAAGTTTTATCAGACTCCTCATCCATTTAGTGGCAAAACGATTGAGCTCTTCCAAAATACCCAGCATCTCTTTTGATTGATTTTCCAGGGATGAACCAAATAACGCCTTGAAAACTATGGATACATTCAGCGCCAACAATTCTTGGTTTACATTGAGCGCTGCGTTTGCCGGATACCCATTGAGCTTTTCCACGAAAACATCTGTTTCTTCTTTGATAATCTGAAAAATCTGAATCAATTGCTTTTTGTGAAAGCATGGCTGAATTAGCCTGCGTTTTTTTTCCCAAACATCTCCATTACTGGTCACCAAGCCCTCTCCAAAAAAGTAGCGAAGTATTTTAGTGATGCCATGCTTGGAAAAAGCTTTAGGGTTTTCCGAAAAAATATATTTTAGGACTTCGGGATGTTGAACGATCAAATATTTTTTACTCGCAACCCTAACCGAAACTATGGGCTTTTGGGTCATAACCACATCGTTCAAGAATGCAATCGGATTTTTCAATACGCTCCGGGTATGTCCAAATAAGATTGACTTTTTTATGCCCTGCGACTTTTGTATACCTGATTTCAATTTACTTTTCAATTGATTATTACATTGGAATTTCACATAGCCCTTTTGAATTATAAAAGGGTGCCAATTCCACACCATGTTTTACACTTAGTTCATGGATTTTATCTATGTTTTCGATTTTAATATTCCCTTTGCCCGACGAAAAATTTTCAAATTTCTGCTCAAATGCCAATACAACCGCCTCCAAAATGCAACCGTGTGCAATATGAGGTTTTGGATAATTATAAAAATGCTCCCGGTAATCTGGCATAAAATCATAACCATAATTTACCGTTCCCATACCCCCATGAAATACAAACACATCATTCCCCTCCTCTATTTTTGAATCTAGATTTTTAGGATATCCTGCATCGCAAATAATTACATCCTTTTTATGATTTTTTATTTCAATGGAAGCCGAACTAGCTACACAAATAATAATGTCGGCCATAGGAATAAGTTCCTCAAGATGGGTACTCCATGTAATCTGGGCGGTAGAACCGGTGAATTGTTGAACAAAAGCTTCCAACTTTCTTCCATTTCTGGCATTCAACAACAATGCACTGACCCTATTGCACAAATAATGACTACAAGCTGTTCCAATATCCCCTGTGGCACCAATAATCAACACATTGCAATCTTTCAAACGCTTATCAAGTTTATTGACAGCTTCGGATATTCCCTTTAAAATATAGGCCGAGGTCAACGTATTACCTGTGGTGATTTTGGAGGCCGAAGTATCAAATTGGGAAAGATTTCCTTCCAAAACAATGGAAGTAAAACCTCCCAAGGCAATTATTTTAGCTTTTTGGTGAATTGCCACGTTTATGGCTTCATTGACTTTATTGATATTTTTTCTCAAAAAGTGAGGCGTCAACTCATCTGGATCTATAAAAGTTTCGATATAAATTCCATGGACCGTTTTACCTGTTTTGGACTTCGCGGTCATTTTAAAAATACTACGCGGCGGAATGTAACTATATGTGCCTTTGATTTGCTCCACGGTTAGCGGCTCATTTTCACCCAACCTCATCCCATTGATGATGGATTGCACGGAGGGCCAATTATCTTGATGGCCAATTACCGCAAAATCAATAGTGGTCTCATTCTCCATCAATCACCTTGTTTGTCAATTTAAAATTGATGATATTCAGCCATGCACCACTGCCCAAAAATTTTTGTCCCGGTTGAATTCCACTTACTTTACGCACATCAAATGCCAATAGTTTTTTGTTGTCACCGAACAAAAAAGCAGATTCATGGGGTAAGATCCTACCCCAAGCAAATTCGGTCCACGATTTTATTTTAATGCCGAATGCATCAAAGACATCGCCCGTTACGTCTACACACATGGGAACATCAACACCCATTGATTCCCATTTTTGGGAGTCATCATAACTGGAAACTGCCATTAATTGGACTCCTGATTGCATAAATTCTTCTTTGTGATTCATTAAATCCAATAGATGAAGCCGGGAATAGGAACACCAACTGCCCCTGATAAGAATTAGCAACATTGGTGCTTGGGCCACCTCATCAAGGCGACCAAAAGTGCCATCGGGATATTTAACCCTTACTTTGGGCATTTTTTCCCCTATGGTAATTTTTGGGACCACATCGACACGAGTTTTGGAATCAGAGGATTCAGTTAAAGGCAACACGGCACGATTACAGCTTGCATCCAATTTTCGGGCAATGTTTGGTTCCATGCCCATTTTCCTAAACATAAACAAGAATGGAGTTATAGCATATTTGCCAATAATGTACAGACCACTCATTATTAAATAAGGTGGTAACTGTACTTTGGTGTGCCTTTTTAACATGCCGATTTATTTAAGCTGGCAAATTGGCAATCCATTTAATGGATTGCTCCCCAGGAATTCCGATATGATCTAACGCCCTTGCATAAAGAGATAGCGCATTGCCTCTCATGGAACCAACATCCAACCCCACTATTGGCAGAGCACTTTTCATACAATTGCCATTACAAACGCCACAACTATCTTTACAAGTACTGGTCAACGAAAACTCTGCAAGAATCGTCATGCAATCTTTGTGGAGCTGTTCAAACTTTTTTAAGAATTTATCCTTGTCCTTTTTCAATTCATCACGAAGAAATTCTGTGGAATGCTCCATATGTTCCTTTTCTTCTTCTGCTATGGACAGAAACAATTTGCCCGCCTCATTATCCAATGCCTTACCTACGTCGGTGTACATAGAAACTGCAAAAGCCTCCAACATAATTTCTTGAATGGCCAAACAAGCAATAAAATCGTTTTTCTCAGCATAGGATAAAAACAGTTTACGCACCCTACCCCAATATTCTCCTTCCAGATTTACCTTAACCTTGAGCCCCATTCTTTCTGCTTGGGCCATAAAACCTTCAGCATGTTGCCTTTCACTATCCGCATGTTCCACTGCTTCCATTTTTTCATGGGGATCGTCAATGGCCCCTGCCATCGATGCAAAATTGGACATGCCGATTAGTTCGCCAGTAATTGCCTGTGAAAAAACATCGGAAAGCACCTCCAACACTTCTTTACTTTTTGGGTCATAACTAAGTTTTTCCATACCTGTCTTAGATTTTAAATTAAATAATGGAGTAATCTATATAGGGAACACCGTTTCTTATTTTCTGCATCAAATGATCACTGCGTTTCATGCTGACCAACATACCTACAGAGTAAAAGGTGAACTTGAGCACTTTTGGAAGTTTTTTAATTATGGGATCACGTTGATGAAATCCGATAGAGACAAAAGAATATCCTTTCTGGTAAGCTTGTTTTTTTGCGTTGGATATTAGTAGGGAAATAATTTGCTTGTTATAATCGGGCACTGCCAGATACCTTATATAAAGCATTTTTACCGGCTCGAACTCTTTTGGAAGGGCAGACCAACCCATAAGTTTTGCCAACCCATTTATGATAAAGACACCAACCTTAAGGTGAACGGGAATTTTCAATAGCACATTTTGCTTCATCCCCATGGTGTCCACCAAAGCCATAGCCCCTACAATATTATTTGCTTTTCGAACTACAACCAATTTAGTGTTCTTTAATTCTTCGGCACTTATTACACGAGCCAATTGATGCTTTGAGTAGAATGCGTTAAAAAAATCAATCAATTCTGCGGACTCCTCCACAACCTCTATGGATAAACCCTTCACCGATTTCTGCCTTTTGGAGCCAACAAACTCATAGGTCTCAAATGTTCCAATATTTTCAAAATCGGGATAATCACCTCGGTTACTAAAAAAAACAAAAGGCCTTTTATTGCCCTTGGAAACGTTTAAAAAAGCAAAATCAGCCTTGTTTTTATCCAAATACTTGACCACTTCGTTTGTCAACTGCAACCCTATCCCTTTTTTCCTATGGTTTTTTGCCACCCTAAAATCACTAATGTAATACAAGGGGTGTTTTTCATTTTCCACATAAAACAATTGGTCCGAAACACTGATGCATCCAACAATTTCATCATCCTCTTCTGCAACAAAAACATGGGTTTTTCCTCTAAGGCTGGTAAGGTCAAAGAAATTTGGAAATCGATCTATGCGCAACCCCATATTGCCGGACATACCTGTTGACCTTGTCAGATATAACAATTGCTCATTGTCCTTTAATGTGGCCAACCGATAATTAATCATGTACTGCGATGATTAAAATAAAACATAACATTCTGTAGAGTAGCTCTTTAAAGATAGGTAAATTATATGAAGTTGTATCAGCCAATCGAACTGATATGAGGTGATTGGATGTTACGAATTTTTATTTTGACCAAGCGTCAGCAAAATATTTGAATTTTATATTAAAGCAGAACAAATTCCAACTCCTCTGCTATATTTTCTGCCAACTCTTCTTGTGCTTTTAATGGATCATTGGTTAGGCTAGCAAAAGTTTGGGACCATACCTGTAATCCATTTTTAGTGTAGATCAATTGTACCGTGATTTGGTAATAATCGCCTAAGTTCCGAACACTGCCTTCCAAAATATAAGCGACCTCCAAATGCTTCCCGATTTCCTCCAACATCAGGTCTTTATCCTTGTAAAAGAAGGAGGATGTTTTCCCTATCACCGTAAACTCACTATTCTGTGTAAGCTTATTGATGATTGCCTCACTAATCCCTTCCGAAAAATGAGCTTGATCTTGGCTAGGACTTACATCTTCAAAGGGCAGTACGGCAATGGAATTTTCAAGGTCACCACTATTCCAGTTCCATAATGCAAATGCTGAAAGCACCATTAATGCAACCAAACTGGCACCCCATATCATATTAGTGCTTCTTAAAAAAAACTTGGGGCTTGCCATAGGGTTCAGATTATCCTCGGGACTATATTGATGGAGCAAATGGGAGTCACTTGGCAAAAAACCATAATATTCCTTAAATCTTTTGGTGAAATATGCTGGACTTCCAAAACCTACCATATAGGAAATATCAGAAATATGGTGTTCATGCGATTTGAGCAGCTCAAAGGCTTTTTCCAATCTGATTTCGCGAATAAATTGCGTGGCGGATTTTCCGGTTTCCTTTTTAATGATCTTATACAGTTCCGAACGACTTACAGCCATGGAACTGGCTAAAGCTTTTACCCCAAAATGCTCGTTGGACAGGTTGGTTAGGACAACCTGTTTTGCTTTCAAAATAAAACCATTGTGTTTCATCGGACGAATGGGTTACCATTGGAATTGACTTTGATTTGGCGCCTTATTAAGTTACAAAAAATATGGGTTCAATTTTTAAATTGAACTTGGAGATTTTGGTCATGGTGTACAGTAAAAACAAAAAATCCGGCTTGAAAATTTCTGCCGGATTTTAAGATACGCTAGCTAATTCAAATATTCGCATACAGTACTAATTCAGATTAAAAATCAATAGTTACGTTCTTTTTCTTGCCGTCCTTCATTAACTGGAACCGCCCTTTCTTTTTCACATCCCTTCCATAATCATACGAAACAACATAAGCATCTTTATTGATCATCCAACCAGGGTTTTCTGAATATACCTGTTGTCTGATATCCAAAGGAAAAGTAATGTTGTAGTATCTTTCGATTGCTTGGGTAATCATTCCATTTTGATCATAAGTTGCAATGATATGCCCTTGATCATGTGAAAATGTAATCTCATATTCTTCTACATCTTTAGAGAAGAGTTTTGATTTACGGACGTCATATTCTGCCGCTTGGGTTTCCAAATTGGTTACTACCGCGGGAAAACGATAATCAAGTACTACACCAAGGTAAGTGTAGTTAGCTGCTCCAACAGTAACTTCGGAAAGTTCTACGGTTTTTTCAGTTTCTTCCTGTGCGAAAGAGGGCATTGCAAGACACAATGCGAACAATAAAATAAATAATGATTTCATGACTCTAGATTTTAAGATTGAACATTTATTGGATTTGTAATTGGCGGCCTTTAATTACACTGCTAAATTGCGATTTAACCCTTTGAAAGGGTATTACAAATCAGTAAAAAACCTTTGAAAAAAATTTATAGTGCTTTCAAAAAATGATCATTTACCATAAAATTGGGGATTGGAAAGTCACAATTCAGTGGTTTTTCATTATTTCAAGTATTTCCCCTAATTAATTGGTCGATTGGATTGTTCTAAAGTGGTTTGTGTAGGCAGTAGGTGCTTCCGTTGTAAATCCATAAATTTTAACTCTTTACGATAGGGGTCGAACTGTGAAAAGCCATTAAACACCGTCCAATTAATGTTTGGTTTGGCCAAATAGTGGTACATGGAATCTTGATTACCTAACACCGCATAGGTATAGGCCTTTCTATAGTTCATCATATAAGCCGACGCTTCTTTCATTGCATCATCCTTTCTATCCAATTGGGCAAGAGCCAAGGCTTTTAGGTCATGTCGATTTACCAAAGCACTTTCCGCAGCGATCAAAAGAGCTTTTTGATATTCTTGTTGGAAAAAATAATAGAAGAAAAGCAGCGACAACTGTTTTTCCATTGAACCTATAGTTTTAAAATGCTCCGATTGACTCAATTCCAATGCAATTTTGAATTCACCATTGGAAATAAGTTGGTAAAAATAATCATATACAAAAGAGGGATCTAAGGAATACGCTTGAGCATAATTTTGAACCGCCTTTTCATTGTCATTAAACACATGATCATAAATTCTGCCTATATGTTGGTGCAGCACGGCGAGCTGATAGACTGTTGCGTTGATGCCATTGGTCTGAAGTGCTTCCAAGTACACCTCCAACATGTCCCTTCTATCCCTAGATCGATACGATGCATTTTCTGCCTTTTGATAGGTGAGCCCCAAAAGATTGAGACTGGGTGATTGTTTTTCAAAAAACGCCTCTGCCTCGTCCAATAATCCATTGAGCCGAAGAGCTTCCAACTTAAAAAAAGTATTGTTTCTGGATAGAGGATCAAGTTCAGCAGCCCTGTCTATGTACGTTAGGTACTTTTCATAATCTTGCTGTTGTTCGTTATTTCCGTAATACCAAGCAAGTTCAAAATTCACCATGGCATTGTTCGGTTCAATGGCAAGGGCCTTTTCCAGACTTTTCAGCCCCTTTTCAGGTTGTTTAAAAACCTCATATTCAATTATAGCTTTGGAAACATGGGCTATCACCGCATTGGAATCCAGTTGAAGAGCTTTATCAATATTGGAAAGACTTTGCTCCAGATAAATGGAATCTTGGTATTCGAATATGCTGAACTTATTGATCTGGGCATAGGCCATTTCAGCATAAGCTGCCGAGAAATTGGGATCTAAGGCTATCGCCTGCTCCAGATAGGCTATGGAAGCTTCAAAATCCCAGTTTACAGCCAAGGTAGAACCATTGATTTCCTTTCCTTTTAAATATAATTTGTAGGCTTCAATATTACTGGTAGGTACTTTTTCCACAAGTCTGGAAAACTTGGGGTCTATGGTCACCTCCAAAAGTTGGGCCACTCGTGTTGACACCTCCTGTTGAATCTTAAAAAGTTGTGTCATCTCCTCGTTAAAGGATTCGGACCATAATGCCACTCCTTTAGCATCTACCAATCGAACATTGATTAAAATACGATCGTTAAACTCACGAACACCCCCTTCTAAAAAATAATCGGCCTTAAGCTCCTTTGCAATTTCAGGAATGCTCTTTAACGTCTCTTTGTATCTGGAAGTAGAAGTTTTAGAAATAATTTGCAATCCATTGAGTTTGGAAAGCTTTTCCGAAATATCTACGGAAATTCCACTGCAAAACCAACCGTTGTTTTTGTCCTTACTAATATCCTCAAAGGGCAACACGGCAACAATTGGCTTTTTTGTATTGGAAGAGAAGACTATGCCCCGTAAGCTGAATATAGCGGCGGCGGCAACCATTACCAATACAACAGCTACGGCAAGTGCTTTATTGGCAATTGGTGTTTTAGTTTGATCATCGCCATGAGCAACATGATGTTTTACCTCACCTGGACAATAACCATACTTGGCTTTAAAACATGTAGCAAAATACGCTGGGCTGTGAAAACCCACTTCATAGGCAATTTCTGAGACGGATTTCTCATCTTTACCCAAAAGCTCCATGGCTTTTTTTAAACGTACATCTTTGATGAAACGGTTGACTGAGCTACCAGTGTGTTTTTTAATTTTTTTATAAAGTTGGGATCTACTGGTGCCGTAGAGTTTGGCCAATTTTTCCACACAAAATTGTTCGTTATCGAAGTTTTCACAGATAAGACGTGAAATTCGTTCAAGAAATCGATTTTTATTTTCTGATTCCATGAGAACAAAAGGATTTATGGCATTGCCATTAAATTCTGGGGGAATAGTATTAAATTAATAATAATTTACCGTTTTATTGATGATTTTATAATTTTTTAACTATTATAGGAAAATACTCTCAAAATATTGTGGTTAATATTATATATCTCACAACCTATAAACTTTAAAAACACGAAACGGTAATGCTTATTTATGCACGTTAAAAACGTAAGATTTTTCTTCTTTCTACTGCCTGTCGGTGAAGCCAAACCCATCATCCGTCAATCAGCCTACCCTATCCATCAATTAGACTAAAATTTCACTTCTACCTTAAGGTAATTTTGACCCATAACCTTTTATAACAACAAGATGAAACTAATTAGAATTTTTAGCTATGTGCTAATTGCCATGAGCATTACCTTGATCTCTTGCTCTGGGGAAGATGGAGAACAAGGTCCAGCTGGCAAAGATGGGGCTACCGGAGCTCCGGGATTGGCCGGCGGCCAAGGAGACCCTGGACAAGACGGTGTGGATGGTCAAGGTTTTGACGAGCTTACCCAATACGGATACATTACTTTGGAATTGGAAGGAGTTCGCTCCGATGGAGTTGCTTTTACCGACTCCAACACCTTTAAGTTTACCAATACCCAATTTGCGGAAACTCAAACGAATGAACTTTTTATTTCTCAAATCGATGCCGATCAAACCTTATATCAATCTAAAATTGGTCGTTTCTTAAGTGCACCTGACAATGCATACCAGAATACCTTAATCTATATCGAAACCGGTTTCATCAACCCAGGTGAAGAATCTGAGGCAATGATCCAATTCAATTATGGATTAACAAACTACGCAATAATAGGCGAGGACAATAAATACTTTGTTTTAGATCATATATTCAATGGTGCCGACCCTGAAATCGAAAATCTACAAGCCACAGATATTGCTTTTGATGACGCGGACAACCATTTAACTTTTTCATATGCATTTACCGTTACGGCTACTGGAAATGCCACGGGCAACCCTCTGAACGTATCCGGCATTGTTGATGTTTATCTCTTAGAGCAAATCCAGTAATCATTTAAAAAAAATGAATACCATGAAAAAAGTAAGCATATTGTTTGTCAGCCTCATGATCTTAAGCTTAGGCTTGGTTTCCTGTTCAGATGGGGAAGACGGCCTGCCCGGTCCAAATGGTAGTCCTGGTCAACCTGGTGCGAATGCAGACAAAGGCGCCCCTGGAACCGATGGAACCAATGGTGAAGACGCGATAGGATATGAAGAACTCACCCAATATGGTTCTGTGACCGTTAACTTACAGGGTACGAGACCAGATAACATTCCTTTTGATGATTCTGTAGAATTTAAATTTTCGAATACAGAAGTAATTGATGGAATAAATGTACAAGACAATTTAACTGAATTTTCAATAGTTCGCTTTTTAAGTACACCAGATAATGCGTATCAAAACACCCATCAAACAACAAAATTGGATATTGCAAATTTAGGAGAAGCCAATGAAGTCTTGAACGACTTTACTTTTACTGTAGAAAATCTTCCGATAGTTGGAGCGGACAATAAATACTTTGTATTGAACCTAGCTTTTATCCAAAATAATCCGACTGATATTATACAAAATTTTGCGTTTGACCCAGTAGACAACCATCTTACCTATTCCTACGAATTTATCGTCAATGCCCTTAGCAATTCTTCAGGGTTCGATTTAACAGTTTCTGGCGAGGTAGATGTATTCCTTTTAGATGAATTATAAGAAAATAGATATTTCCCCAACCTAACCATTACATCCCTGCCCTGTGCGAATTCATGCACAGGGTTTTTTATTCCAATTTCCCACATCAATCACCAACCCTTTCATCCATCAAACCAAAAGCGGCATTCATCAATTGACATTGAAGTCAAGCATAGCTTTGCTTTATTTTTAAACCCAATACAGTAAACTATGAGATTTAAAAAATACCTTAACATACTCGTTATCGGTTTTAGTCTAATTGTCCTGTCCTGTTCTGGAGAAGATGGTTTGGATGGAGCACCCGGAAATAATGGAAACCCTGGTCTTGCAGGGGAAAATGGAGCCCCCGGAGCACCAGGAAAAAATGGTGCCGACGCCACTGGGTTCGATGAACTTACGAAATTCGGTTATGTGGTATTGGAATTAGAGGGGACACGCTCAGATGGTTTGCCTTTTACCGATACTACCTCTTTTAGATTTACCCCAATCGATTTGGAAGTAGCCCTTTCTTCCCATGTGGAATATCAAGATACCCCCGATGGTCTTTTGCATCAATTTTATGGGGTGCGGTTTTTGAGTATTCCCGATAATAGTTATCAAAATACCTATTTCTCTTTTAATGTGAACATGATAAACCCAGGAGAAGAAAACGTACAGATAACCTCCTTTTCGTATTCGCTCACCAAATATGCAGTTATTGGGGATGACAACAAATACTTTATTCTCACCCAAACCCATAACAACCAAGGACCAGAGATTCAAAATTTACAAATTACCGATGTTTCTTTTGATGCCTCCGACAACCACCTCATCTTTTCGTTTTCATACACTATTGTGGGGTCAGCCAATGCAACAGGACTTCCACTACTAATGAGTGGTTTTGCCGATGTTTATCTATTGGAAAAAATATAAAACAAAAAAGGGCGCATTTTGGTGCGCCCTTTTTCTATCTATTTTATGAATTTTAAGTAATCAAATTACCGTTTTCATCCCATTCGGCGATAACCCCACGTTTGCTCTGGTCCACACATTTGGCCAACCATTCCTCATCATAAGAGACGTCGTGCTGTTCCAAAACATCATCGGGCACTCCATCCCAAACATTGGGCATATTACCTTTATATCCAATTTCTTCAATTCCAATTTTAGAAGTATAAAAACCGGTCATGGTCAGGTTTCGAATCAAGGAGAAGAAATTCACTTCAAAGGGTCGCTCATTTCCGGGCACTTCTGGGTCGTAATACGCAATCTCATCCAAAATGGCCTTTTGTTGTTCCTCCGTGGCATCTTTAAACTCTACCGAGTTTTCCGTATTGCATTTATGATCCAACCACATCAATCCACCGCGAATATCAGGCTGGTACGATGGCACATCTTTCGCCATAAATTCAATGAAATCCACCACTTCAGCGTCCGATGCCGCCTTAAATTCTTCCGAAGCAGGTAAAATAAGGTCACACAAAATAGTCAATGTTTCTATTTCATGGGGGTTCAAAAATTGCTCATCGTTCAGTTCTTGAATCAACTCTTCTTCCAAAGGCACTCGCCCCGGATAGGTGATTTTTGGCGATTCTACCAACTGCTCGGTTTCACCCGAAGGTTTACAACCATGTATGGCCAATCCACCGGCCACGGAACCCAGTACTATCGATTTTAAACTTTTTCTTCTGTCCATGTCCTTATATGTTTTGTTGTTTCAATTGATCCACAATATATTCCGAAGCCCTCATGGAAAGCGCCAAAATGGTCCAGGTACAGTTTTTATCCGCTTGTGAAGTAAATGGTCCTGCATCCACAATAAACACATTGTCCACATCGTGTAGCTGTTGGAATTTGTTGGTCACCGAGGTTTTAGGGTCATCTCCCATTCTCGTGGTTCCCACCTCATGGATAATATTTCCCGGATTGTGCAATCCGTAGTTGGTATCCTTTCCTGGTTTTTCACTCAAGAATTTACCGCCCATGTTTGTCAAGATCTCCTCAAAAGTATCCTGCATGTGCTTGGCTTGGTTAATTTCGTACTCTGACCATTTGTAGTGGAAACGCAGTACAGGTATACCAAATTCATCCACTGTGGTCGGGTCTATTTCGCAATAGTTGTCTCTTCTGGCAATGGATTCACCTCGTCCGGCCATTCCCACAACAGCACCATAGTATTTTTTGGCATCACTGCGCAACACATCGCCATAACCACCTACTTTGGTTCCGAAAAATTTATTGAAATCGTTCACGTTGAAACCAAAACCATAGCTTGGCATACTCATGCCGCCCCATACTTCGATGTGATATCCTCGTGGGAAATCCAATTTGGAATTATCGCCCCACCAAGGCGAGTACACGTGCATGCCACCTACTCCATCTTCGTTATAGGAAACCTTTCGGTTCATCAAATCGGGAATAAATGCTGATCTATCCGCACCAGTAGAATCGTGAAGATACCTACCTACCACATCACTACTGTTACCCAATCCATTCGGGTGCTGTTTACTTTTTGAATTGAGAAGAATACGTGCAGAACTACAGGCTGAAGCACCAAGCACTACTACTTTTCCTTTCAATTTATATTCTTTACGATCTTCTTTGTTGATGTAGGATACTCCTGTGGCCCTACCTTCTTCATCGGTTGTCACCTCACGAACCATACAATTCACAAAAAGATCGATTTGACCCCCGTTTTTCTGTGCTGGAAAAATCAAACAAGTTCCTGCCGAGAAATCAGCATATACCTGACATGCACGGTTACATTGCCCACAATAGAAACATACCCCGCGATCATTGTTGATTTTCTTGGTCAACATGGACAACCTTGAAGGGTAAACCGGAATATTACTTTTTCGTGCTCCTTTTATATAATAAAGTTCGTGCAAACGGGGTTTGGGAGGCGGTAAAAAGAAACCATCTGGATCGTTGGGCAATCCTTCATTGGTTCCAAAAACACCTATCATTTTGTCGACCTTATCGTAATAAGGTTTCACATCATCATAACTAATGGGCCAGTTATCACCATGACCATCAATATCTTTATGTTTAAAATCCTTTGGGCCAAAACGCAGTGAAATACGTCCCCAGTGATTGGTTCTACCGCCCAACATTCGGGAACGAAACCATTCAAATTGGGTACCGTCTTTTTGGGTATAAGGTTCTCCTTCAATATCCCATCCTCCATATGCGGCATCAAAATCTCCAAAAGGACGAAAACGAGTACTTTTTCCTCTTCTTGGACTTTCATAAGGCCATTTTAACTGGGTTTGATGTTCGGGAAGTGCCGGGTCAAAAAACGGACCTGCCTCCACAACGGCCACCTTTAAGCCTGCTTCGGACAGTACTTTTGCCGACATTCCACCTCCTGCTCCCGATCCCACAATAATGGCATCGTAAACAGTTGAGTTTTCAATAATTTGCATTGATTTGAATTTGGTTTAGTTTAATTTATTGAAAATCAAAATATTGAACCTTTAACAAATGCTTTAGCCAACATTTTGAATGTTCTAAAGATACTTTTTCTAAAGATAAACTTGAACGCTTTTTTAGTTTTTCCTTAGGATTTTATGACAGAACAAAATCATTAAAATACCCGATATTTGAGACCACTTAACTTTGAAACCAACTAAAACCGCTTGCATCCCATGGGAAAATACCTTACCCTATCCGTTCTATTTCTAATTACATGTAGCAACCTTGTTGCCCAGAAAGGAAACAACTCCGTCCTAAAAATCAAGGACATTATGCAAGGTGATGCTTTTGTAGGTCACTTACCTTCCAACGCCTATTGGTCCACCGATAATGAAACCTTATATTTTAACTGGAACCCCGATGGTGCTCTAAGTGATTCACTTTATGCTTATGCTGCAAAAAGCAAAGACATCCATAAAGTAGGTTTTTTGGAAGCCAATGCATTGCCAGCTTCCAGACTTACTTACAACAATGATCAATCGAAAGCCTTGTATACCAAAAACGGGGACGTTTTCTTATTGGATGTAGCAAGTTACACGGCAAAACCCATTGCAAAAACTACAAAACGGGAGAGCAATCCGCATTTTACCGATAATGGAAAAAGTATTGCCTTTGTGCAAGACGGGGAATTATTCACTTGGGATATAGCATCTGGGACCCTTGAACAAAAGACCCATTTTGTGAAATCAAAAGATTCCGAGCCTAAAAGAGATTCCAAAGACGAATGGTTGTACCAAGACCAGTTGGACATCTTTGATGTATTGAAGGAACGTAAGGAAAAGAAAGATTCCGGTGACAAAATCAGGGAACAATTAGAGGATTTAGAACCCTTGGAATTGGTGACCGGTGGTAAAAGAGTGATTGGTGTTCAAATTGACCCTTCAGGAAGTTTTATTACCTACACCTTGATGGACCGACCTAATTCAAAAGGCACCATTGTGCCCCATTTTGTAACGGAGTCTGGTTATACGGAAGACCAAAATACCCGTTCTAAAGTAGGAGATGAACCTACCAACTATGAAATGTTCATTTATGACATTAACAACAGAAAAAGCTACCCTGTGGTTTTGGATAATTTGGAAGGATTGGATTACGTACCCGAGTACACCAAAGATTATCCGGACAAACCCTATAAAAACGATGACCGTATCGGCACCATTACCGGCCCAACGTGGAGTCCAAATGGCTCCAAAGCTGTTTTAGATATTCAAGCCAACGATTATAAAGACCGTTGGATTGTCCTTTTGGATCCCAAAACGGGTAAAGTGGAACAATTGGACCGTCAACATGATGAAGCTTGGATTGCTGGCCCAGGCATAGCAAGATGGGGTGGCGGTTCCATTGGGTGGATGCCCGATGAAAAAAGCATCTGGTATCAGTCCGAGAAAACAGGATACTCCCATTTGTACACCATGAATGTTTCCACCAAAAAAGAAAAGGCTTTAACTTCTGGTGAGTTTGAAATCTATGACCCTTTTATTTCAAAGGATGAGAACCGTTGGTATTTTACCTCCAATAAAACTCATCCCGGGGATAGACAATTTTACACCATGCCCTTAAAAGGGGGGAAATGGGAACAATTGACCAACATGGTCGGCAGAAACGATGTGGCCCTCTCTCCAGACGAGAAGAAAATGGCCATTTTGTATTCTTACTCCAACCTGCCAACTGAACTTTATGTTCAGGACAATCCAGTAGTAGCTGGAAAAGCAACCACCGCAGAAAAGATTACAGATTCCTATTCCGATACGTTCAAAAACTATAATTGGAAAGACCCGGAAATTATCACCTTTAAAGCTGAGGATGGAGCCGAAGTGCATGCTAGACTCTATCAACCCGCGAGCAATGTGAAGAACAAGGCCGCTGTTATTTTTGTGCACGGCGCGGGTTATTTGCAGAATGCCCACAAATGGTGGAGTTCCTATTTTAGGGAATACATGTTCCACAATCTTTTGGTGGACAATGGCTACACGGTTCTAGACATTGACTACCGCGGAAGTGCTGGTTATGGTCGCGATTGGAGGACGGGAATTTACCGGCACATGGGCGGAAAAGACCTTTCCGACCAAGTGGATGGCGCCAAAATGTTGGTTGAAAAATATGGAATCGACACGGACAAAATTGGTATTTACGGTGGCTCTTACGGGGGTTTTATTACCTTGATGGGCATGTTCAATGCTCCTGACACCTTTAGTGCTGGTGGTGCAATAAGATCTGTTGGAGATTGGGCAGCTTACAACCATGGCTATACAGCACGTATTTTGAATACTCCTGCAACGGATAGCATTGCCTACAAACGTAGCTCTCCAATTTATTTTGCGGATGGCCTTAAAGGAGATTTATTGATCCTTCATGGTATGGTGGACGACAATGTACATTTTCAGGATATGGTTCGTCTTTCACAACGTTTGATAGAACTTGGGAAGGAAAATTGGGAAATGGCCGTTTATCCTGTTGAACGACATGGTTTTGTGGAACCCAGTAGTTGGACAGATGAATACACTCGCATTTTCTATCTCTTTGAAAAGTCGTTATTGAACAAGAAATAAATTACAGTAAAAAAACATATCTTCCACTTGAAAATTAACCAACAAGTTGGATGAAAGCATTGCTTAAAGCACTGGGTCCGGGCCTTTTATTTGCCAGCATGGCCATTGGCACGTCCCATTTGGTGCTATCTACAAAGGCAGGGGCGCAATATGGCTGGGTAATGGTCATCCCCATTATTTTGGCCAACCTGTTCAAGTATCCCTTTTTTGAATTTGGTATTCGATACACCACGGTGACCGAAAAAAGTTTAATTGAGGGGTATTCCAATTTGGGAAAGATGTATTTGTGGATCTATGCCATGGCAACTCTAATTTCCACATTCACCATATTGGCTGCCCTTTATGTGGTTACAGCAGGTTTATGCATGAACCTGTTCAACGTAACCTCGGTGGGAGCAGATATCGTCTCACTGCTGCTATTTTTATTTATAAGTTTTTTGCTCATTGTCGGGAAATACCGTTTTTTAGAAAACTCCCTAAAAGCCGTTATCACCATACTTTTTGTGGCGCTTTTGATTACCACCATTATGGTCTTGCAAAAGGGACCTGTTCCTGATGCGGCTAATTATCAGCGGCCCGAAATTTTTAACGAAGTTGGCATTTTGTTCCTAATTGGTTTGGTAGGATGGATGCCCACCGCTGTAGAAGCTTCGGGTTGGGTAAGTTTGTGGGGCATGGAAAACTTAAAGACCATGAAAAACAAACCCACACTGAAAATTGCACTGCAAGAATTTAATGTAGGTTACCTACTTACTGGGGTTTTGGCCTTATTTTTTATGATCATTGGCTGGATGACCCTTTATGGCACCGGAACCGAATTAAGTGGAAGTTCGGTGGTGTTTGCTGACCAACTGGTCAATCTTTTTACGGTCCATATAGGAAATTGGGCCTACTTTTTTATTGCTATAGCGGCATTTGCGACCATGTTCAGCACCTGCATGACAGCCCATGACGCCATATCGAGGGTAAGCTTGGATGTTTTACAAAAACTCTATCCAAAACAATCCATTTTCAGCCATAAACATGCTTTTACCGCCATGGTTTTGGCCATGGCACTTATCAATTGGTTGGTAATTATTCTTTTTAGTGCAAATATGGGCAACCTTGTGGCATTGGCCACTTTTGCTTCTTTTGTATTGGCGCCTTTATTGGGTTGGATGAATTTAAAAACGGTTACCAGTCAAGACATCCCTAAAGAAAATCAGCCAAAGTTGGGATTGCGCATTCTTACCTACACCGGCATGGTATTCCTAACCTTGTTTGCATTGTATTACTGTTGGATGCTCATAATGTAATTAATCAAAAAGTACATTATCATTAAGAACCACTATGAGTGAGCGTTGGTTTTTCTTATGAAGAATTTCCAAGCAATACACACCATTGGTGCAATTGTTCAATATCTTTTCTTCTCCATACCCGACAGAGTAAAGTATATTGCTTGAAGGCACCCCTTGTTCCACTAAATATTTTTTTATAACATCTGAACGGCTTTGGGTTAGCTTAAAGTTCGTTGAACTGCCGCCTCTACTGTCCGTATAGGTCTCAATACGCAGTTGCACATCCGGGAATGCCTTTACAAATTCTACTACTTGGTCTAACTGAGAGGTAATTTCCGGGGTTAATTGAACAGAACTGGTCGCAAAATAAAAATCATCCAACTTTACCACCTTCTGACCTTCTCTTTCTTCTACCAAATCATCATATAGGGAAAGTTCAACATTCAGGCCATTTTGTTGGATTTGCTCCATTTTAGCCGCATCAAATTCTTCGATGTATCTAGAAAAGCGTTCTTTGGTGCCTTCCAATACCAATTCGTCCGCTGCTGGAACCTCCAATCGATAATATCCTTCCTCATCAGAATAGGTCTCGGCAATCATTTCACCTTCCATGTTCCATAAACGAACTGCAGCCTTGGCCACAACTTCAGAAGGCTTATACGATTTCACCACTTGTCCTTTAAAAGTGATGGTCTTTAACCCTGGCTTTTCATCCACCTTAAAGCCATAAATATCATCTTTTCCTTTTCCGCCAGGTCGATTAGATGCAAAATAACCTAACAAACCATCACCATCATTTCTAATGATCAAGCCAAAATCGTCGAACTCAGTATTGATTTGTTCTCCAAGGTTGATGGGAATTCCATACCCTTCCCCTTCTACATTGGCCTTATAAATATCCATACCCCCCAATCCATAAAACACATCTGAGGCAAAATATAGGCTGTTCTCAAAAATAAAAGGGGCTATTTCATTTCCAGATGAATTGATTCGCGGTCCCAAATTAATGGGTGCAGACATCATCTGTCCATTATTGGTGTACACAAAATAAATATCTGTTCCTCCGTATCCATCTTCAAAATCAGCGGCAAAATAGAGTTTACCGTTTGAATCGTCATAAAATGGGTAATAAAATGAGGTGCTCAGGTCTTTTAACAAAACTTGGTAGGCACCATTGACATTTTGTTTGGCAATGGCCAAGGCATTTTTTCCATTATCATCAAAGGCTAGTTCATCCTCTTCGGTCGTATTGGACAACACGTAAAAAACACTGTTCAACGCATCGGAGTAGAACGGGGTTGCTTTATGGAAATCTGTTTTGGGAAGGACTTCAAAGTTGTTCACAGACATCACCTGTCCGTTGGGCTGTATCTCGGATTCATAAATATTGAAAAAGCCCTCTCCTCCCGGTTCGTAACGTAATTTTGTATTTGTGGAACGCGCACTGGTGAACAGCAACTTATCCTTGAAAAAGCCCGGTGAAAAATCGGTTTGGGGGCTATTGGCCTCTAGATTGAAAATTTGATAATCCAATTCTTTTTCTGCCGCCTCACTGGTCAACAATTGATTGTTGAACTCCAAATTTTCCATTAATTCCTTTGGAAATTCTGAGGACATGGTAGTTAAATAGGCCTGCTTTTGTTCTGTATCCACGGATTTGGACAAACTCTGAAGCATTTTATTGTAATGATGGGCATCCATCAAGGTATCCTTTTTATAGACCTCCAAATAGGCCTCGCTGGCTTTATCAAAATTATCGGTTTCAAAATAAGCGTCGGCCAAATTCAAAAACTGTTGATTGGTCAAAGGGCCTTCAGAAAGTTGCTTTTCGTAGGCCTCCACCGCTTTTTGGTACTCGTATTGAAAGAAAAGAACATCACCCGTGGACTTTCCTTTTTGAGCAAAACCTAAGCTCATTCCCAAAAAGGCCATACATAGGATTAATCGAATATTTTTTGTTCTGTTCATCTTAGAAAAATCTTGGGGAATCTATTTGTTTGCCTTTGTTTTTTGATTTCTTGTCCTTGGATTTATTTGTACCCGAACCAAATCCACCTCTACCAATATAAAACTTCAAAATGGCTTCGTGTGAACCTCCGCTGTACTCGCCCAAACCATTGGTATTATAATCGTAGGAATAGCCTATGAACATACCATTGGAAATTTGGAATCCTGCCATGGCACTCACCGCATTGTCAAATCTATAGGAAGCCCCCAAGGTCAGGGCATCAATAAATTGAAAATTAGCCGATAGGTTAAATGTTACGGGTGACCCTTGTAAATAATTCATCAAGAAGGCAGGCTTGAACTTGGTTCTATCTCCCAACTGAAACACATAACCACCTATGGCATTGAACTGCATATTATCTTCCACAATGGTTGCGACCTCATCGTTATATAGTGCATTGGTCAAGATATTTGGAACGGAAAGCCCCAAATACCACTCTTCTTCGTGATACATAAACAATCCCGCGCCTACCGTTGGGTAAAAATTGGAGTAATTACCTCCTAAAATAGATTGATCCGAAGGGTCTTCGAAAGTCCCTTTGGAATAATCAATTTTAATATTGGAACCACCTGCATTCAATCCAAAAGATAATTTAGTTGCATCCGAAAGTTGAACTTGATAAGAGTACGCAATATCAAAATAAGTTTGGTTCGAGGGGCCAAGTTCATCACTGACAATATTAATGCCCAATCCCATTTTTTTATTGGAAAAGGGAATATTAGCACCGGCTCTAATCGTGGTTGGAGCTCCGGGAATATCGACCCATTGGGCTCGGTACAACCCAATTATTTCGGGACTTTCGACTGTTGCGGAATAGGCAGAGTTAAAACTCCCAATATTATACATGTATTGGGTGTATTGGGGTTCTTTTTGGGCTTGTAAAAGACCTACCCCACCTACAAGCAATAACAAAATGAAATGATATGTTCGCAATGCTAAGTTTTTCTTCATTTTAATTATCCCTTACTATTTGAATCCATCCTTTTACAACATCGCTGCCATCTCCATTTAAATCAAGAATATAAAAATACGTGCCCTTGGGCAAATCACCATTTTTCCCGGTACCGTCCCATGAGCTGTCATATCCGTTCATTTGGAATACGCTGTTGCCATAACGGTCGAATACTTCAAATGTATTGTTCGGGAATTGCTCATGCCCGACCAAAGTCAAAGCATCATTAATGCCATCACCATTAGGTGAGAATATGGTACAAATGGTTCCAACGTCTTCGCATTGACTTCGATTTACGGTAACCGATGCTGTTGCTGAATTGTTTTCTGGAAAACCGTCATTTGGAAAGGACGAAACAAGACTTGCAGTATTCTGAAGCGTCTCCACCAAGGTTACTTGCACTGTAATCTCCAAAGTGACTATTTCTTCTGCTACAAGCTGATTGATTAACCACTCTCCTGTACCAGGATCATAGGTTCCAGTTGAAGCGGAATGGGATTGGTATTCAAATCCATTGCCCAATGCATCACTGACCACAATATCTAAAATCCTATCCATTGTGGTGTTCTCCACGGTGATGGTAAAGGTCACTTGTTGATTTAAAAGTACCTCAGACCTATTTACTTCCTTGGTTATCGCCAAATCGATATCCGCTGGATTACAATCAGGAGTCAAGAAAGGATCACAGGCATCCAAAGGATCGGTTGCATTTTCAGGTACTGCTTCCGTATTTGGATCATCGACCACCAACACTTCTTCGCCATCGGTTAAACCATCGCCATCGGTATCCGGGTCGTTTGGATTAGTGCCAAGGTCGGCTTCTTCCCCATCGGTGAGCCCATCGCCATCGGTATCGGTTATACAATCATCTACCGAAATGGTGACTTGTACCGAAGCATTGGTGCAGGGGGCCACGGCACCTGTTGTTGTAAATTCAAACACGTAATTTCCTGCTGGCAGCCCAGCAAAATCCACATTATTTTCCGTATCAATCACCAAAGCTCCCTCAGATGGGTCAGTGAAAATAGCCCATGAACCTGCATCTGCTCCAGAAAGCGTAGTATCCAAATCAATAATATTTGGACCACCATTACCCATTACATTACAGGCAATTGTGTTGGTCGGTGTTCCCACATTGGGTGAATCATTGATTTCAGCCACCACCTCTATCCGTTCGGTTTCACAATCGTTGGCCGAAGCTGTAACGTAAAAGGATGTTGTTTCAGTTAAGGTATTTGTGGTAAAGGTGGCATTCGTGCCTACTAGATTTCCGCCTGTTGGGGCGTCGTACCAGTTATAGGCAATTACACTTTCATCGGCAACGGTCGCAGTGGCGGTTAGCGTTAAGATAGAGGGTCCACAATTGGAATCGCCTGTTGTGGTTTCTATAACTGGAGTGAAATTTCGTATCAAGGTCAAATCCAAAACTGGACTGGCACAATCGTTTACCTCGTCATAATAAAAACCATAATAGGTTCCAGGCTCCACAACAGTACTGCTATTTAAATGTGCTCCCGTATCGGTTGGGATATCACTGGTACTCCATGTTAAAACGGTACCCGCTGGCGCTGTTCCTGTTACATAACCACTCAAATCCGTATTCACCACATCGCAAAATTCAATATCCGTATTGGTTCCATTAAACTGAGGTGCTGTATTACCCGCATTACATGGGCCTGCGCAATCGATAACCGTTACAACAAGGTCCACCGTCTGATCTGCACAAAGTCCTGTGGCCGTTACGGTATAAGTGAAGACATAACTTCCAAATGGTTGACCATCAAAATCTACCACATTGTCCCCATTAATAGTAATATTTGACCCAGCTTGAGCTGATGTTAACGTCCAAGTCCCTGCATCACCACCGGTTAATTGGTTGTCTAAATCGAGTACTGTATTCCCATTGCTAGAGTCTGCACAAACCGAAATTGCTGTCGTGGTACCTGGGTCCGGTTCTTCGCTAACGGATAGGACAATCTGTACTGTATTTGGACTGGCACAATCGTTCAAGCTATCGTAGAAAAACCCGTAATAAGTGTTTTGATTAACCACTTGGGCACCTGAGATAACGCTGGACCCTAAATAATCTCCCGTTTGTCCCGTATCGGGATTTGTACTCCAAGCCAATTGCGAGCCGGCTGGAGGTACACCATCGATAAATTCATTTAAATCTTGATTAAAGTCACTAAAGACTTCAACGCAGAATGCAGTTCCGACATCATTCCGAATCGGGGTGGCCGTACCCGCGGCACAGGTATCATCATTATTAATTGTGATAATAGCCTCATCATCAATGTTCACAACCAATGAGGTATTGTCCAAATTGTTCATAGAAACTGTGAGAGTTTCATTTCCTTCAATAATTGCATCCGCGGTCGGAAGCACCTCAAAAGTCTGTATTTCTCCGGCCGTTCCGGAAAATACCAAAGTTTCGTTTACCGCTGTGTAATCCGAGCTCGCAGTTGTTGCCGTACCATCTGTGGAAATTACATCTACTGTAAATCCTCCTGCCACTTCATTATTTAAGGTCGCCGATACGGTTATTGGGCCATTATCTTCATTACCATTGGCATTTGCGATGGATATGGATGCGCTGTCATCATCAATATTTTCAACTGTAACTGTTTGATCGTTAACAAATACATAGGATAAAGGACTACTAACATTTACTTCAACAACAACATCAAAGATGACTGTTCCATCTACTATATTATCATCAACCCCTGTTACAGTTATAGTTTGCGGCTCATCCCAGTTTGCTGGCGTAAAAGTTAAGCTTGTAGGAGAAACTGTTCCCTCCCCTGTATCTTCAGAACTGATATCTAAAATGACATTGCTAAATGCTGTTCCACGATTTAAAACAACAGTAAATGTATCTGTGCTCCCACTTTCAGACACTATTGTTTCACCATCGGATTCTGCAATAGTAAATCCTGCCACGTCATTATCCGAGTTGGTCACTTCGACAAGATCCTCCAAATTATTAAAAGCATTGGCACTTTGCGAATTAACCACACTTACAGTTACATTGAAAGTTTGTGGTCCATCGATAATAAAGTCATCATCTCCTGTTAAGGTTACAGTTTGTGGGGTATCCCAGTTTCCAGGTGTAAAAGTTAATATTTGTGGCGACACGGTGGCCTCTCCTGTATCTTCGGATACAATATTAAAAACCACATCACTATTAGGTTCTATATCCAAAACCACGGTAAATGTGTCCTCAGTACCATCTTCCGAAGTATTGGTTGAACCATCTGTTTCTACAATGGTAAAACTAGCTGAATCGTTATCGGTATTATTCACCGAAACGGATTCAGAAAGTCCATCGAATTCATTATCACTCGAGCCATTATTAACTGATATGTTGACGTCAAAGATTTGATCGCCATCAATTAAGGCATCGTTAACTCCTGTTACGGTGACCGTTTGAGGCGTGTCCCAATTTCCTGAAGTAAATGTTAGCACTGCTGGAGAAACGGTTCCCTCGCTTGTGTCATCTGAAGTTACATTAATAACAACATCACTCGCTGGTTCGGCATCTAACACAACATCAAAAGTATCCGTGGTTCCATCTTCCGAAGTGATCGTATTGCCATCTGTTTCAGTTATTGATATACCTGCCGTATCGTTATCTGTATTTTGAGCGGATACAACTTCCGAAAGTCCATCAAACTCATCATTACTGGATGCATCTACCACATTAATGGTAATATTATAGTTTTGAACACCGTCAATAATGTCATCATCGATACCTGTTACCGTAATTACCTGCGGGGTATCCCAGTCTGCATTGGTAAATGTTAACTGAGGTATGTCAACATCTCCTTCACTTGTATCACCGGAAGTAATAGTAAGCACAACATCACTTGCTGGCTGCCCTCCCAGTTCCACTTCGAAGGTGTCGGTAGTGGCATTTTCAGAAGTTATTGTGCTACTGCTCGTTTGAGTGATAATTAAGGAAGCCGTATCGTTGTCCGTGATTGTTCCCGTGGCAGGACTGCCCGAAGTGGCAACACTCGTATTGGATGGGGTGTTAAGAGATACCTCGAAGGTCTCATCGCCCTCGACTATGGAATCGTCGTTCAACGATACCGTTATTTGTTGGTCTTCTGAGGCCGTGCCCGAGAAGTTCAATGTGCCACCGCTGCTATCATAGTCAGTGCCACCGCCTGTCGCCGTATCATCTGTAAAACTGTAATCAACTGTAAAACCACCTTCGACCGCATTGTCCAAAGTGACCGTAAAGATCAGGTCTCCTGTCTCGGAGGCGCTCCCATCAGCTACTGTAATTGTCGCGCTATCGTTGTCCGTGATTGTTCCCGTGGCTGGACTGCCAGAAACAGTCACATCCGTATTGGAGGGGGTGTCAAGAGATACCTCGAAGGTCTCGTCCCCTTCGACAATAGCGTCGTCGTTCAACGATACCGTTATTTGTTGTGGTTCTGAGGCATTGCCCGAGAAGTTCAATGTGCCACCACTACTATCATAGTCCGTGCCGCCACCTGTCGCCGTATCATCTGTAAAACTGTAATCAACTGTAAAGCCTCCATCCACCGCATTGTCCAAAGTGACCGTAAAGATCAGGTCCCCTGTCTCGGAGGCGCTCACATCAGCTATCGTTAGGGTTGCACTGTCGTTGTCTGTGATCGTGCCCGTGGCTGGACTGCCAGAAACAGTCACATCCGTATTGGAGGGAGTACCAAGGGAAACCTCGAAGGTCTCATCGCCCTCAACTATCGCATCGTCGTTCAACGATACCGTTATTTGTTGTGGTTCTGAGGCATTGCCCGAAAAGTTCAATGTGCCACCACTGCTATCATAATCAGTGCCACCGCCTGTCGCCGTATCATCTGTAAAACTGTAATCAACTGTAAAGCCGCCATCCACCGCATTGTCCAAAGTGACCGTAAAGATCAGGTCCCCTGTCTCGGAGGCGCTCACATCAGCTATCGTTAGGGTTGCACTGTCGTCGTTTAAAATAGTATAGGTTGTAGTTGGAATTGATCCTGACTGCACATTCGCTGAAGATGGAGTTGTTAGGGCTAAGAATATTGTTTCATTAGCTTCCACCACATTATCATTCAATATAGACAACGATGGTATCGGAAAAGATACTGGCACACTATAATCCCCTGCTGGAATATTAATGGTTGTTGGAGATGTGAAATTATAATCCACATTTACTGTGGCGTCACCAATCCCTGTGTCAACCACATTAATTGACTCAGGTGAAGCAAGGTTGCCTGTCACCACAACTTGTGGCAGACCACTTCCGGAACCCTCAGTACTTGAACCGGTTGCCGAAGTAAATTCAACGGTTACCTGTCCATACCCAAGTAAAAATCCAAAAAGAAATAAAAGGAAAAAACATAGACGACCAGAACCAATAGCGGAACTAGGTGCCAATGAGGTTGATTTTAGCAAAGATTGCATTCTCGTGCGTTTCAGTTATGTTCTTTGTTGCCTGCTTGTAGTTAGTGGTTTGGGGATTCCAATAATACAAAAAAGGCAAGGAAGTTCCTTGCCTATTAGTTTAAATATGTATTTATTCGGATAAACGGTTTTAACCCATTTAAGAAACTTCTGCGGAACTGGTTTCGGCTTCTCTATGGATTTTTTTCACCAAACCTTGCAACACCTTACCTGGCCCTACTTCTACGAACTCGGAAGCACCATCCTTTACCATTTGTTGAACGCTTTGCGTCCACTTCACAGGAGCAGTTAATTGCAGTATTAAATTGTTTTTGATTTCCTCGGCGTTTGATACAGCGGTAGTGGTTACATTTTGATAAATTGGACAACCTGGATTTTTAAAATCTGTAGATTCAATCGCCGCCGCCAATTCTTCACGGGCAGGTTCCATTAAAGGCGAATGGAAAGCTCCACCGACCGGCAACAACAAGGCTCTTCTTGCGCCTGCTTCCTTCATTTTCTCACATGCTATGTTCACCGCATCTACCTCGCCCGAAATCACCAATTGCCCTGGACAGTTATAATTGGCCGGCACAACAATTCCCTCGGTTTCGGCACAAAGTTTTTCGACTACCTCATCTTCCAATCCCAAAACTGCTGCCATGGTACTTGGTTGAATTTCACAGGCTTTTTGCATGGCAAGTGCCCGTTGGGACACCAATTTTAACCCGTCCTCAAAGTTTAAAGTTCCATTGGCTACCAAAGCAGAAAATTCTCCCAAAGAATGTCCAGCAACCATATCGGGCTTAAACCCTTCACCCAAAACCTTACTTAATATCACAGAATGTAAAAAAATAGCAGGTTGGGTCACCTTGGTTTGTTTTAGGTCCTCTGCAGTACCTTCGAACATAATATCCGTGATGGAAAATCCAAGTATTTCGTTCGCCTTCTCAAACATGTCCTGCGCTTCAGAATGGTTTTCGTACAGGTCCAATCCCATACCTACAAATTGAGCGCCTTGTCCTGGAAAAATATATGCTTTCATTTTTAGTCGAGTTTTAAAGTGGGACAAAAATAGGCAATATTAGATTTATGGATAGTTGGATTAATGGATTGTTCGATTGTTGGTACAATGGCAATATTTAGTCTTCTTTGAACCAACTAGAGTACTTCACATAATTATTGGCGATCCGGTCTATTTCTCCCGAGCTTAATTCCGGACTAATGTCCTTGATTTTCCTAGCGGGCATTCCAGCGTAGATACTTCCCGATTCCACAAGGGTTCCTTTGGTCACCACTGCTCCGGCAGCAATAATTGAATTGCTTTCCACTACACAATCATCCATTATAATGCTTCCCATCCCCACCAACACATTGTCTTTTATGGTACAGCCATGCACTATGGCATTATGACCAATGGAAACATTATTTCCGATAGTGGTTGGAGATTTCTCATAAGTACAATGAATCACGGCTCCATCCTGCACATTCACCTTATTCCCCATTTTTATAAAATGAACATCACCTCTAATCACGGCATTGAACCATACGCTACATTGATTCCCCATGGTCACTTCACCCACAATGGTAGCGTTTTCTGCAATGAAGCAATCATTTCCCATTTCTGGGGTCTTGCCCCTAACGGATTTTATAATCATACATATTGAATTAGATTTTTAGTCGATAAACAGCTCGACAGTCCCTACGACTTTCTGCCCGTCCCGCAGGCGAGTGCTTAGAGAACCTGCTCGATGTGACAATTTATTGAAAATATGAAAGTAAATCGGCTTTTTTGGAAGCAGAAACAGAAAGTTCTTTGCCATTGGATAAAATGACACTTCCCCCTTTCCCTTTTTTGTATTTGACCACTTCGGTAACATTGACCAAATAGGATTTATGGATGCGCGCAAAGGGATAAGACTTAAGAGCTTCCTCAAAATATTTCAAGGTTTTGCTCACCACAATCTTTTTCTTTTCCAGATAAATTTCCGTGTAATTGTCATCTGCCTTACAAAAATAGATATCACCCACCTCCAATACCTGAAATCCGTCTTGTTGGGGCAGTGTTATTTTTCCCTCAGCTCGAATGGGTCCAGTTTGCAGTACTTGACCTTCCAAAGCATTTTCCTTTTCCTTAATGTCTTTGACATAATCCACCGCCTTGATCAACTCGTCTATATTTATTGGCTTCATTAAATAATAAGCTGCATGGTGGTTCAACGCATCGATGGCATATTGGTTGTAGGCAGTGACGAAAATGGTCTCGAAGTTTCGGTCCGGTATTTTGTCCAAAAGGTCAAACGCATTGCCAAAGGGCATTTCCACATCCAAAAAAACCAAATCGGGATTGTGTTTTTTGATCTGTTCCAAACCTTGTTCAATATCAGCTGCTTCACCTAAAAGTTTTACGCCATTGCAGTACTTGGCCAAATAGTTTCTGAGTATTTCCCGACTATTTGCCTCGTCCTCGACAATAATTGCTTTTAGCTCCATTATTTTTTCTTGAGTTTTAGGGATACTTTGGTTCCCGTTTGGTTTTCGTTCAAATCGGAAATGGAAACATCGACCCTGTTTTTGTACATATCGTTCAAAATTTGGATGCGTTTTTTAATGTTGCCCATTCCCTTTGATTTCTGATTGCGCTGATTGGCCGTCTTCAATTCAGCTGATTTTTTTCTACCAATGCCATTGTCTTCAATGGTGATTTCCAACATATCAGTGGTCAATTGGTTGACTTTTATGCTTAAAAATCCTTTTTCTTCCTTGTAGCGAAGTCCATGCCAGATGGCATTTTCAATATACGGTTGCAATAACATAGGTGGGATTTGAAAAGTGGCCAAATCAATTTTTTCCGCTACTTCAATTCTGTAATCAAACTTATCCTGAAACCTGGAGTGTTCTAGTTTCACGTACAGCTCCAACAACTCCAGTTCCTTGGTCAATGGAATAAAATCTTCTTCCGAATTCTCCAAAACACTGCGCATGAGCACCGAAAACTCACTTAAAAAACGATTGGCGCTTCGCTCATCACTTTTTGCGATATAATTGTTTACCGAGTTGAGCGCATTGAAAATAAAATGCGGATTCATCTGGGTACGAAGCGACTTTAAAGCCAAAATATTATTGGCCAACTTCTGTTGTTTGTTACTGCGATAATATAAAAATGAAGTAATGGCCATCAGGGCAATTCCGAAAATAAGGGAGTAAATGATCCATTTCTGGCGTTTGCTGGTTTCTTCATACAGTTGTTGCTCCGTTACCGCCAAACTATACTTGCTTTGGTTAAGCTCCCGCTCTTGTTCCAAACTGGAAATCCGGTTTTGTGTGTTGGCAATTTCACGGCTAAATCGTGCCGCTCGGGAAATTTCCTGTTCTTTTCTTACATAAAGACTATCCACCACAGCTACATAATCTTGGTAAGTCTCCAAAGCTTTGGTGTAATCTCCTTTGTAGCGATATACCTCGGATAATTTTCGGGTAGCATCTTTTTGCACCACCAAATCATCATCCTTATCGGCTTCTACAATACTTTTTTCCAAATACGGAATGGCCTCATCCAATTTTTCTTGGGCGATGTAGGCATTTGCTATTTTGTAATTGATGCGTTGCGAGGTGATCGTGTCTGCACGAGAAACTCCTGAATTTTCCGTGGGAGTATTGGTCCTGGGCAATTGTTTAAGTTCTGATAAACTTTGTTTACGGAGTTGTATCTCGTCTTCGTACCGACTTTTCTGATTGTAAAAGTCGGCTACCTTTTCGCTCTCTTGAATCATGCGCTCTGGCGCCACTTTTTTGGAAAGTTTCAAGGAGTTTTGATAAAAACCTTCTGCTTCTATAGAACGGTTTTCACTAGCAAAAGCTGCCCCCATTTTGGAACTTAGATCAATTACTTTGGGCGAAATCTGGTTCTTTTCGGCAATCACCAATCCTTGTTGGTAGTAATCTTGGGCCTCTCTAATGTTCGACATAGCTTTGTTGGCATCTCCCAAGGCCTCGAAAAGTTCCACACGTTGGTAGGGAACCATGTTTTTTATAGCTACCAACGGCGTGAGAATAGCTTCCCCTTCCTGAAAATCGCCATTTAAAATATAGACCTGCCCCAACAAAAGCTTGGTTTTGTTCGATTCACGGGCTGCAAGGGCATCTTTAAAATTGGCAATGGCCAAATCGTATTGCTCATGGTACATATAAATTTCACCAAGTACGGTGAGCGACATGGCCAATTCCCTCTTTTTCCCCGAACTCCCCAATATTTCAATGGATTGGGCTATGAAATCAATGCTTTTTTCTAAATCCTTTTTTTTATAAAAATTGGCCGAATCCAACAAACGTTGATGCCCCATCAACGAATTTTGCTCACTAACCGATTCTTTTTTTATCAAGTTCTTAGACCTTCTTTCACTGTACCCCTCTACCAATACATCCACATCCTCATTGGACGCAATTCGATGGCGAACCGTTTCAAATTCGGGACTTTCAAAAATGAGCAAATCCCCAATAGCAGCCTTAATTTTAAACTCGCCCAAACTGTTTGTATAGGTATAATTCCCCCTATCGGTGGATATCTGTACTTGAGCAATTGGCGTACGGTTCTCCTTACCCAAAACGGAACCCTTGATTTCCAACAGGTTTTGGTTGCTGCCTATTTGGGCCCAACCAACAATGGAAATCAAAAGCATGATGATTGATATGTAGACCTTTTTGATCATAACTTTAGTAAACATAGTGCATCCCCCCCGTTTTAAAAAATGGATTGATTCAGAATACCCCTAAATAAAGTCGCCTTTCTCCTGCCTTACGAAACCAATAAGTCCGATTACTCATTCACTTGGGCTGTTCACTCATTCCCAATTTTAATTGAAGAATGTTGCCGATACATTTAGGGCATCATTTTAAAAACATTGAACTATGAAACATATCAATCAATTAGTAGGAACAGCTTTTGCGATAATGGTCACTGCAACGAGCTATGCCTGTAATCTAAAAGCTCAAGAACCTGAGAACACCACCTTAATCACTTCAACCTTATCTGAAAAACCTGTAAAACAATATGTGAAAATTGCATTGCTTTTGGATACCAGCAATAGTATGGATGGCCTCATCAACCAAGCCAAAGCCCAATTATGGGATATTGTGAACGAGTTTACCCACGCCAAATGCGGCAACGATTCCAGACCCTTGCTTCAAATTGCACTGTATGAATATGGAAACGACCATCTTTCGGCACGTGAAGGCTACATAAGACAGGTTTTGGGATTTAGTGATGATTTGGATGAGATTTCCGAAAAATTGTTCTCTTTGACTACCAACGGGGGCGAAGAATATTGCGGCGAAGTGATTCACACTTCCCTGAAGCAATTGGAGTGGGGCAAAAATGCCGATGACCTTAAAATGATTTTTATTGCCGGGAACGAGCCCTTCGACCAAGGCAGATTAAATTATAAAGATGCCAGCACCAATGCGAAAGAAAAAGATGTGATTGTAAACACCATTTTCTGTGGAAATTATGAGCAAGGCATCAATACCCATTGGAAAAGTGGAGCGGTGTTAACGGGCGGAGATTATATGGCGATAGACCACAACAGACAAGTGGTGCATATTGCGACACCTTACGATGATATTATTATCCAATTGAATGCCAAATTAAACAACACCTATGTTTCATATGGCTCTGCGGGCTATGCCAAAAAAGAGCTTCAGGCCGCTCAAGATGCCAATGCTGCTGAATTGGAGGAAGCAGTGGTGGTAAAACGTGCTGTGAGCAAAAGTTCCAGATTGTACAAGAACTCGCAATGGGATTTAGTGGATGCGGTTGAAGATGACGAAGCAGCTCTATCCAAAATAAAGGATCAAGACTTACCGAGCGAACTTCGGGGAAAATCCAAAAAGGAGATTTCCGAATACATTTCATTGAAAAAAGAGGAGCGGGAGAAAATCCAAAGGCAAATCCAAGAACTCAATACAAAAAGGGAGGTTTATATCGCTGAGCATCAAAAAGAGGAGGCTGGTGAATTGGAAAATGCCATGCTTTCTGCTATAAAGGCTCAAGCTTCCAAGAAAAATTATAAGTGGGATTAAAAAATCAAACTTGTCACATCGATCGCCCGTCTGCCGGACGGGCAGGCGGGCGCTTGATGTGACATTTCAAACACCACCAAAGCATTAATTATTGGCGGCAGGACAATAGCAATCGTAACGTTTACCATCATCGCTCTGACCAAAATCGTACCCTATGGTTATTTGGTGAAACCCTCCATTATCAAAACGGATATCACCAGACTGATAGGAATAATTATAAGAAAACAAAAAACGATTCACGTTCACTCCAACAATGGGTGTAAACAATTGCAGGCGTTGCTCTCCAAACTGACCGTTGGATTGATATTGGGCGCCGTCAAAACTTCTACGGTAGGACAGTCCACCCCAAATGGTACCAAAACTCACATCACGGTACACCTTAGCATTTAAATCGACGGTTTTTTCCTTAGTAAAATCCGTCATCTGGAACAAGATAGAAGGTTCTACTCTGGTTTTGCTCCCGAAAACATATCCAACGGAAAACAAATACCTTCTCAAATTATCGAATTCCGCAGCGCTGTATAAATCTCTCCCAGTACCCAACACATTTAAAATGGCAGCGTGGGCATAAAACTCAAATAGGTTATACGACGCCCCCAAATCCACATTAAAATAGCTGGTTGTATTTTTAACGCCTGTAACAGCAGGATCAGGAATCACTGATCTAAATTCGGTTTCATCCAAACTACTTAAAATCACCCCTGCACTTAATCCAAAGGATAATTGATTCAAAGTTCTAAAATCTCCCCCCAATTGTAAATGATGTGCATAGGTAGCCTTGAACCCGGTCTGTGAGTGATATCCATTGGAATCGTTAAAAAGAATGCCCCCTATTCCGCTACGCTCCCCAACGCGGGAATTGATGTTGAATGTTTGAAGATTGGGCGCTTCATCCACACTGAACCATTGCTTTCTTGCAGTTAGTCGAATTTTGGTTCCCTCGGCTATTCCCGCCATGGATGGATAGACCAAATAATAGTTATCCGCCAAATAATCGAAATAAACGGGAATACCTTCCTGAGCTTTGGCAATTGTGCTAAAACCCAATGCAATAATAAGTGAGGTTAAAATGCGTCTCATGTGACGTTTGGGGCTAATGGTTGTGTTGTAACTGCAATTAAACAACTAAATAACGATTTGCCTGTTACATTATTATAATATTTTGCTGCGCATTCCAACTATTGGTATTTTTGCACCAAAGATTTACTATGAAGGAGTATAATATCACAGTTGTTCCAACAAACAACCCGAAAATCATAAAGTTTGAGACCAATCATTTTTTGGTGAAGAACAACTATGAATATAAAAATATAGACGAGGCCAAAAATTCACCTTTGGCCCAACAACTTTTCTATCTGCCCTTTATTAAAACGGTTTACATTGCCAGCAATTTTGTTGCCCTGGAACGATTTGATATAGTGGAATGGGAAGATGTAAAAGATGAAGTGGCCCAGCAATTGGTGGAATATCTAAACGCAGGAGAACCAGTGGTCAACGAAGATGTGGCCAAGAAAAAACAACCTATTACCGTTTATGCGGAGGTTACTCCCAACCCGGCGGTTATGAAGTTTGTTTGCAACAAACGCATTGTTCCTGCCACTTTTGAATTTAAAAATATTGACGAAGCCAAAGATTCGCCTTTGGCCATTGAGCTGTTCCATTTTCCTTTTGTGAAGGAGGTATTCATGGACGAAAATTATGTTTCAGTAACCAAATATGAGGTAGCCGACTGGGAGGAAATCAATATGCAGGTGCGTGAATTTGTAAGGGATTATTTGGCAGATGGAAAGACCGTGATTTCAGAAGAAGCTGTTCAAAAAACCAAGGAAACCGTATCGCAAAATGCTGCGCAAACCAAATATGATGACACCTCACAACAAATCGTTGATATTTTGGAAGAATATGTAAAGCCAGCTGTAGCCAGTGATGGTGGAAACATTCTTTTCCAGTCCTATGAAGAAGAAAGCGGTACGGTAAGCGTAATCCTTCAAGGGGCATGTAGTGGGTGTCCATCTTCTACATTCACCCTTAAAAACGGGATTGAAACCATGCTCAAGAACATGATGGGAGATAAAATTAAAGAAGTAGTTGCCCTAAACGGTTAATTGATGCCATTCTGTCAAGGAATTCCCATTGAAAATTCTTAAATTCAAGGGAATTAAAAAACATTGACCATGGCAGTATTAAAAGTTATTGAGTTATTGGCCAATTCCGATAAAAGCTGGGAAGACGCAGCTAAAAATGCATTGGATCAGGCCTCAAAATCCGTAAAGAACATTCGCTCCATTTACATTAACGAGCAGAGTGCGACCGTAAAAGACGGAAAAATTGACAATTACAGGGTTAACGTAAAAATCACCTTCGAAGTAAAATAATCCTTGTGAACTACAAAAATGCGTCGAAAATCGGCGCATTTTTTGTTTTACATCCATCCTACGCAATGAAAATAGTTTTGTCCTTTGCCTTAACTTGCATACTTGCTTTCAGCTGCGAACAAAATCCAAAGAACGTGACGCACAAATACACCAATGACCTCATCCACGAAACAAGCCCTTACCTCTTACAACATGCCCATAATCCTGTAGATTGGAAAGCATGGTCTCCCAAGGTGTTGGAACAAGCACAGAAAGAAGATAAACTATTATTGATCAGTATCGGCTATGCTGCTTGCCATTGGTGTCACGTAATGGAACATGAATGTTTTGAAAATGAGGAGGTGGCTCAGGTGATGAATCAAAACTTCATCAACATAAAAATTGATCGGGAAGAACGGCCCGATGTAGATCAAATTTACATGGATGCCATTCAAATGATATCGGGGCAAGGTGGTTGGCCCCTAAATATTGTAGCACTGCCCGATGGGAGACCTTTTTGGGGCGCCACCTATGTTCCCAAAGACAATTGGATAAAAAGTTTGGAGCAGTTGGCCCAGTTGTATAAAAAAGATAAGCCACGGGTAACCCAATATGCTACCGACTTGGCCAACGGATTACAAGCCATTAACTTGGTGGAAGTTGAAAAAGATAAAGAACTTTTCTCCTTGGAGGAACTAAAAACTACTGTAAGTGGCTGGTCGCAATATTTCGACACTTTTTTGGGAGGACACAAACGGGCTCCAAAATTTATGATGCCCAACAACTGGGATTTTTTATTGCACTACGCCACCAGCGAAAACAAACCCGAAATCATGGAATTTGTGGACACTACGTTGACCAGAATGGCCTATGGCGGTGTTTATGATCATGTTGGGGGAGGATTTTCAAGATATGCGGTGGACACCAAATGGCATGTGCCCCATTTTGAAAAAATGCTTTACGATAATGGTCAATTGGTCAGTTTGTATGCCAAGGCCTATGCGGTTACCCAAAATGAGCTTTATAAAAATGTAGTGGATGAATCCATAGCTTTTGTGCAAGAGGAGTTATTGGATGAAAGTGGCGGTTTTTATTCCTCTTTGGATGCCGATAGTTTTGACAAAAATGGCGAGTTGGAAGAAGGCGCCTTTTATGTTTGGACCGAAAAAGAGTTGACCGAACTATTGGGGGATAACTTTGGAGTGTTTCAGGATTATTTCAACATCAATTCCTATGGATTTTGGGAGGATGACAATTATGTACTGATTCGGGATAAAAGCGATGAAGAAATCGCGGAGAAACATGGTCTTTCTAGTTCAGATTTACATCAACTGATTGAAACCTCGCTTCAAACTTTAAAAAAAGAACGGAGCAAACGCCCCAAGCCGAGATTGGACGACAAAATCCTTACTTCCTGGAACGCCTTAATGCTAAAAGGATTGGTAGATGCCTATCGTTATTTGGGCAACAAGGCCTATTTGGATTTGGCTTTAAAAAATGCGTCCTTTCTTGAGAGGGAAATGCTTAAAAAAGATGGTTCGCTCTACCGGAACCACAAAAAAGGCAAGAGTACCATCAATGGTTTTTTAGAGGATTATGCGACTTTGGTTGATGCCTATATTTCGCTCTTTGAGGTAACCTTTGATGAGAAATGGTTGAATCTGGCCAAAAATTTACTTGATTATACCCAAGAACACTTTTTGGACGCCAACTCAGGAATGTATTTCTACACTTCAGATGAAGACCAATCATTGATTAGGCGCAGCATAGAGGTTGAAGACAATGTGATTTCCTCTTCCAATTCCATCATGGCCATCAATCTTTTCAAATGCGCTAAACTTTACCCAGAAAAAAACTACGGAGATAGGGCTGAACAGATGCTCAAAAACGTTCAAAAGGATTTTGTGCGTCGAGGTCAAAGTTTCTCCAACTGGCTGCATTTGGTACTTTATCTCAACAAAAACTATTATGAAATTGCCATTATAGGGGAAGATTATAAAAATATAGGGGAATTGATAGGCAAACAATACCTTCCCCATAGCATTCTCGTTGGTGCAGAAAACCAGGGAAGCCTTGGCATTTTACAGAACAGATCTGTTCCCGATAAAACCATGGTCTACGTTTGCATGGATGGAGCTTGCAAACTACCTGTATCCACGGTTGAAGAAGCCTTGGAACAGGTACAAGATTAACATTTGTTTAGATTTCATTTTTTTTATTTCAATTGAATATTAAGTAGGTTGCCATTAAACTAAAAAACCATTATGAAAGAACTAGAAAATTATCAAGAGTACATAGATTTAGCCGTTCAATGGGTGTTGGGTGTATTACCCAATTTACTGATAGCCGCCATTACTTTTTTTGTTGGTCTTTGGGTCATAAGATTGGTCAATAAAATGGTTCGACGATTTTTCAACAAGAAAGACTATGACGAAACACTGGAATCCTTTTTGCAAAGTTTCATCAGTATTATGCTTAAAGCATTGGTCTTTGTTTTGGTGGTGACCCAATTGGGGGTAAAAACCTCCTCATTGGTAGCCATTGTAGGTGCCGCTGGGCTTGCCATTGGTTTGGCATTACAGGGCTCATTGGCCAATTTTGCGGGTGGTGTACTCATCTTGATTTTTAAACCCTTTAAACTGGGGGATTTTATCTCCGCCCAAGGGGTTGATGGGACCGTAAAGGAAATTTCCATCTTCAATACCAAATTGAGCACTTTCGGCAATCAGATTGCCATTATTCCCAATGGACAATTATCCAACGGAAACGTAATCAACTACAACATGGAAAACACCCGTAGGGATAAGTTTGATGTGGGTATTGGTTACGGTTCCAACATTAAGGAAGCCAAAGAAATCCTATTAAAAATCTGCGCGGACAACCCCAACATTAATACCGAACCCGCTCCAGAGGTTTATGTGGGTGCATTAGGCGACAGTTCTGTTGATTTGACTCTGCGCTTTTGGGCCAATAACGATGTATTCTGGCCAGCTCACTTTTACGTGGTAGAGCAAACCAAATTACGATTTGATGCTGCTGGAATAGAGATTCCATTTCCACAACGGGTCATGCATCAAACCAAAACAGATTAAACTTTCTTTTTCTTTTGCTGAAGCACAAAATCCTTTAAATAATAAGGTTCAAAGTAGGCCACGTCCTCAAATTGTTGGGCGCTATATTTCTGAAAGGCCAATGGAGCCATCTCTTTGGCAGAGGGAACTACAGATTCATCAAAAACAAAATGGGGGTGTTGCAAAACGCCCTTACATTTTTCTGCACCACTACCCATAATGTACACCTTCTTATCCGTAGCAAATTCCTTGAAGGTATCTTCATCTATAATTTCAGCTAGGGTTTCCCTCACTTCGTTATGATCAGAGTCGTAAACACAGGAATACACCTCCATTCTACGGGCATCCAAAACCGGAATCACCAATGCACCGGGTTGTGCATCTACCTGAAAGGCCATGCTCTGCAGGGTCGGAATTGAAATTAAGGGAATATCCAAGGAGAAGCAAAGTCCCTTGGCTGCGGAAACGCCAATGCGAAGGCCCGTGTAAGAACCTGGACCTTTACTAATGGCTATCGCATCTAGGTCTGAAAACGACAAAGAAGCCTCTTGCAAGGCTTCTTTGATAAATACGTGTAATTGTTCGGAATGCGAGTAGCTCGCAGCATTGTTCTCCTTTAAAACAATAATTTCATTGTCTTTGGATATGCTCACGGAGCAATTGGTCGTCGCAGTTTCTAAATTTAGTATTAGGGCCATAAGGCCACAAAGATACTAGTTTAATGAAATGGGCAAACCAAAGTAGAACTCCAAAATTTTCAATCTGAAAATATAATCGTACTTGGTACGAATCACATCTGCCCTGGCATTATCAACCCTGGATTGTGCTTGACTAAAATCGAAGGCGTTCATCAAACCAACGTCATATCTTTCTTTGGCGTAATCGTAAGCCAATTGTCTTGCATCCAATGTTTTTTGGGCTGCTTCGTAGGCCTTTTCAAAGGTGCCAACATCTACATAAGCTTGTTGAATGGTATTTTCCAAGTCCAATTTATCTTGCTCAAACTGCAGTTTTGCCTGTTCCAAACTTATTTTGGAACGTTTTACTCCATTGCGAGCGCTCCATCCATTAAAAATAGGAACACTTAGGCGAGCTCCATAACTGATACCGTCCAAAATCCATAATTGGTCAGTAAAATTAGGTGTATAAATTCCACCGTTCCCATCAGGAATCAATGTGATGTCGGAATACCTTGTTCCGTATTGGAAAAATCCAGTTAAGGTTGGATAGTAAGCTCCTTTTGCAATTTTAAGGTCTTGCTTGGCCAACTCTACATTAGATTCAGAAAACTTAATATCATTTCTAAAAGTCAAGGCTTTATCAAAAATCACTTTGGCAGAATTATCCAAAATATCTGATGGTGGAATAGCAAACTCCTCTTCGGCGATATCAAAATTTTCATAATCGGTTATTTGAAGCAATTGTGCCAAATTCACCCTTGAAATCAACACCAAACTTTCCCCATTAATGACCTGTTGCTCTTGGTTGGCCGCAGTGGCTTCAATTTCCAACAAATCGCCCCTAGGCAAGGATCCAGCCTCTACCAATTCCTTGGTTCTTTTTAAATCTTGTTCGGTGACCGCATACTGTGCCTTAAAGGTTTTTAACTGCTCTTTGTTCGATAACACTTGTAGGTACGCATTGGCCACGTTCAAACGAATATCATCCTTAAGATCATCCAATCGATATTGGTTGGCAATGGCACTCATCTTGGCACGATTGTACCTGTTTATGTTACGAAGCCCATCAAACAAGGTGATATTGGAACTCACATTCATGCTCACGTTAAATTGTGTGCTATTAGTGGGCAAGTTAGTAGATGGGTTAATCGAGAAACCTGTATTACTCGAAGCGGTCGTATTTCCGTTGAAGGTAGGAAGAAAACTTCCCAAGGCATCTGATCTATCTATTTGGACGTTCTCCAAATCCAGTTCAAATTGTTGTACGGTCAAATTATTTTCAACTGCATAGGTCACACATTCCTCCAGGGTCCATTTTCGCATTTGGGCGGTGGACACGGCAACGGTGAACAACAGTAGTAAAATGGTTATGCTATTTTTCATTCGTCTTTTGATTTTCGTTGCTTTTTTATTGGGTTGGATTATTCGTCTGATTTCTTCTCGAGCTTGTTCCAAACTTTAATTTTGGATTCTTCATCGATACCTGAAACCACTTCCACATCAATACCATCGCTTACACCCAGTTCCAAATCTTTTCTCTCGAAATTGTTCTCACCAACTTCAACTTCCACATAAGGTTTCTCGGTATCTTTATCGAATTGAAGCAAAGCTTCTTTTATCGTCAACACATCTTTCTTTTCATCCAAAACAATGGAAGCGTTTGCACTGTATCCTGCCCGAACATAGGACGTGGTATCGGTCAAGGCCAAATCTCCTTCAATCTTAAACTGAACCGCACCCTCTTCTTCAACACCTTTAGGCGCGATGAATTTTAGTTTTGCTTCAAACTTTTGTTCGTCAAGGGCTCCCAAGCTAATTTCCAATGGCATACCTACTTCAAGTTTACCTACCTCGGCTTCATCCACTTCGCCTTCAAAAATCATTTTAGACATATCAGCAATGGTGGCAATGGTGGTACCATCGTTAAAGTTGTTACTCTGGATTACCTGATCTCCTTCTTTTACCGGAATCTCAAGAATAGTTCCTGATACTGTGGCCCTAATATTGGTGTTGGCACTTGCCGAACCACCAGCAGAACCCTTTTGAATGATCTGGTAATCAGCCTGGGCGTTTTTCAACTCTTGCTCTGCCTGATCATAGGTCAACTTTAAATTGTTGAATTCTTGATTGGAAATAACTCCCTTGTCGAACAAGGCTTTGTTTCTATCATACTCAATCTTGGCGTTCCCCAAGGCCAATCGTGCATTGTTCACTCGACCTGCAGCTTGGTTCAATGATTGTTCGTTCGGAACCACTTTGATTACGGCGATAAGGTCTCCGGCATTTACGCGAACACCTTCTTCCAAGATAATTTTATCGATGATTCCAGAAATTTGAGGTTTGATGTTGATCTCGTCTTCCGGTATAACCTTTCCGGTTACAATGACTCTATTTACAATATCCTTACGGGCTGCTGTTTCTGTTTTATACAGCTCAACAGGAGTACTGTTTTGTTTAAGAAAGTAGACTACGGCCATTAAAATACCTACGACCGCTACTCCAATTATTCCGTATTTTACGTACTTGTTCATTATCGCTAATTTGATTTCGTTATTTATATGAATTGATTATTCTTCTCTTAAAGCTTCTATGGGTCTTATTTTTACCGCTCTGTTGGCCGGTAATAAACCGATGAGGACACTTAATCCTACCATCAAAACGAAGGAGATGATAAATTGGGGAATGCTAATCATAGGTTTCACGAATGGGAAATCATCTCCACTGCCCCACATCGAATCCATGATGGACAATAATCCCACCGAAATGGCAAAACCAACCAACCCTGCAAAGGCTGTTATTAAAATGGCCTCCAATATTATTTGACGTTTTACCACTTTAGGGGTGGCTCCCAAGGCACGTCTTACCCCAATTTCTTTGGTGCGCTCTTTCACCGTGATCAACAAAATATTACTAATGGCAATTACACCAGCCAATAGGGTGAAAATTCCAATGAAAAAGGAGAATCCCTGCAACACTAGGGTAAACCCGGTAACGCTGTTGAATATCCTCGACATATCGAAACTACCAATGGCACGATCGTCATCAGGGTGAATGTCGTATTTGTTCTTTAAAATATCTTTTATCTGTTTTTCAATGATTGGTACGGGAGTATTTTTTTCCACCGCAATGGCCATCCATCCCATTCGGTCACCCGAGTTAAAGGCCTTTTGAAAGGTAGAGAAGGGAATAAACACCGCATTTTCACCATCAATATTAATGTTGTTGTTGGGCTTGTAAATTCCTACCACGGTAAAATACACCCCATTAATACGAATGTTTTCTCCAATGGCTTCTTCTCCTTTTTCGAAAAGTAACTTATACGTTTCTTCCCCTATTACACACACTTTTTTAGAATCCTCAATATCGGTTTGGTTCAAAAATCGCCCTTCCACCAACTTCTTTTTGGTGATTTGGTCAATCTCTGGATAATCACCATATACCGAAGAACCACTGGTTTGTCCGTTTCTATACACCGAAATTGTTCCTCTATGATCGGCCAACTCAATTCTTGGCGCCAACACTTCTATCTCAGGAATTTGTCTTTTTAAAATGTCAGCATCTTCCAGCTTATAGCGTATTCTTCGTCCGCGCTCAAAGCCTTTATAGGGTTCGGATGTGGATTGTCCCCAAACAAACAAACTGTTGGATGCCGTACCTGCAAATACTTTATTAAATCCATTGGTCAGGCCATTGGCTCCTCCTAACAACAATACCAAGATCAACATAGCAATGATCACCCCAAGCATGGTGAGGAACGTCCGGAACATATTTTTGCCCAACGTATGAAAAATCTCAAACCACATGTCTCTATCTAATAACCACATATCTATTTATCGCTTAATGCTACAATGGGTTTAACATTTGCTGCCTTCATGGCGGGAATAAGTCCTGCCAATACACCTGCAACAATCAAAATAATGGTGGCCGTAATCACGGTAGAGAGCTCTACCGATGGATCTCTAAAGGCATCTGTTTGAAAATTGGGACCTACTAGGGCAAGAATAACCCAGGCAAACAACAATCCCACAAAACCAGACAAGGCCGTAATAAAAATGGATTCTAGGATGACCAAATTCACTATCTGGGCGGGACGAGCCCCAAGTGCTTTTCTAACCCCAATTTCTTTGGTTCTTTCTTTGATCGTGAATACCATAATGTTTCCAATACCTACTATTCCCGCAATCAAAATCAAAAAGGTTACGGCAATGGCAACTCCATTCAAAACTGCGGTAAAACTACTGATATTGTCAAAAGCCTCCGCATAGTTCCACACGCCAATGCCCGCTTGATCTTCGGGGGCAATATTATGCCTACGTTTCATTAGAATCTCGAGCTTATTTGAAAATTCCAATGCCTCTGTTAAATCAAAATTTGGATTATAGGTCAGTGAGATGGAATTCACATTATTAGTATTCCCATAAATCTGCTGATAGGTACTTATCGGAGCGTAAATCCTACGTTCTGCATTGTCATCCCCATCATCGGTGAATACGCCTATAACTCTGAAGGGAAGATTGTTCAAGGTAACGAACTGCCCCAAAGGATTCTCTTTTTGAAATAAATCTTCCGCGACCTTTCTACCGATTACAGCTACTTTTGCTTTATTGATCACATCCGCTTCATTTACATACCTACCTTCAGTAATCAATGTTTTTTCTATCGCCTGATGGTCTGGATGTGTGGCTTGAATGGAATAGGAACCAGTTTCGGATTTAAATCTGGCCGTTGCATTTGCAAAATATCTACCGCTTATATATTCGATTTCCTCTGGAAAACTCCTTTTGATGTATTCAATATCATCGTTTTTGAATTGGATACGTCTTCCTGCCTCAAACCCGCCATAAGCTTCTGATGTTGTACCAGGGCGAATAAAAATGGAATTGGTGGCATCGTCGTTGAACTGCCCAGTAAAACCATTTTGCATTCCATTTACCGAAGCAAGGAGCATCACCAAAATAAAGATGGCCCACCCCACGGAAAACCCTGTTAAAAAGGTTCGCAGCTTGTTCGTCTTAAGCGTGTTGAATATTTCTTGCCAAACGTCGCGATCAAACATATTGCTCTGCTCTTACTTGTTCTATTTTTTTGTCTTCCACAATCACACCATCTTTAAGGTGAACGATTCGCTTGCACATATGTGCAATATCCTCTTCGTGGGTCACCACCAAAATGGTATTGCCATCATCGTTGATTTTCTGGATCAAGTCCATTACCTCATAGGAAGTTTTACTATCCAAGGCTCCCGTGGGCTCATCCGCCAACAACACCTTAGGTTCGGCCGCCATGGCCCTGGCAATGGCCACCCTTTGCTTCTGACCACCCGACAATTCACTCGGCAAATGTTCGGCCCATGGTTTAAGACCCACTCTTTCCAGGTATTGCAAGGCTTTTTCTTGACGTTCCTTTCTTGGTACTTTTTGGTAGTATAATGGAAGGGCAACATTCTCCGCCGCACTTTTGTAGTTGATTAGGTTAAAGGACTGGAAAATGAATCCTAAAAACTTATTTCTGTACTGTGCTGCTTTGGTCTCACTAAGGTTTTTGATTGGCACGCCGTCGAGGATATATTCTCCTGAATCGGCTCCATCCAACATCCCTAAAATGTTCAACAAAGTTGATTTTCCAGAACCTGAAGACCCCATTATGGCAACGAGTTCCCCATCTTCTACTTTAAAATTGATACCCTTTAAAACATGAAGGGAATTACTTCCCATTTTATAGGATTTATGTAGATCTTTGATTTCTATCATGATTGGTGATGTTAGCTATCTTTCTTTAACCTCTGCATGTAAGACATACAAATGGCCAAAATGTTACAAGATTTATTAGATTTTTTTATTTAATGGTCTTGAAGCCCCTATTCTTCGGCAACTGAGTTCCACACTTTGATTTTATCCCCTTCGGAAATTCCAGAAATAACTTCGACGAAAATTCCATCGCTTACGCCTAGCTCCACATTTCTGCGTTCAAATTGTTGTTGTCCGGTCTCAACCTCTACATAAGGGTCTTTGGTATCGCCATCAAATTGTACCAAGGCTTCCTTAACGGCCAGAACACTATCCGCACGTGCCAAGATAATGGATGCATTGGCACTGAGTCCCGCTCTTATAAAAACAGTATCGTTCTTCTTTAAAGTCCCTTTAATCTCAAATTGGATGGCCCCGTTCTCTTCTTTTCCCTTTGGGGCGATATAATCTAAAACAGCATCGAAAACCCTATTTTCTATGGCGCCTACCGTTATTTCCAAAGGAAGATCTTCTTTGATCTTTCCCACTTCAGACTCATCGACCTTGCCTTCAAAAATCATTTTGTCCACATCGGCAATAGCTGCAATGGTGGTTCCCTCATTAAAATTGTTGGCTTCTATGACCTGGTTCCCCACTTCCACGGGCACCTCCAAGATCATTCCGCTTACCGTGGCACGAATCAGCGTGTTGGCAGAGCTGCTCAAACCACTTGTGGTTCCTGTTTTTACAATATCGTATCGCTTGTTGGCAGCTGCATAGGCCTGTTTGGCTTGATCATAAGTGACTTGCGCACGCTCCAAATCGGTTTGTGAAATCACTCCCTTTCCAAATAAGGCCGATTGCCGTTCAAAGTTGCGGCGTTGGTCGTCCAGACTGATTTTTGCTTCGTCAATGGCATTTCTGGCATCGTTCAAAGCCGAAAGATTGGGCACCACTTTAATTTTGGCCAACAAATCTCCTGACTTCACATAATCCCCACCTTCAATATATATTTCCTCAATCACCCCAGAAATGTTAGGTTTGATCAACACTTCTTCCAAAGGAAGGATACTCCCTGTGGCCACCGCTTTTTTTACAATGGTTTGAGTGGTTGGGGTCTCGGTCTGATATACCACCGGGTCCTCCGAATTTTTCTGGTACAAATAGTACATGGAGCCACCAAACACAATTACAATAAGTAATAAGATGGCAATGGTTACCGATTTTTTCATTTTACTTCTTTTTATTGATTGATTTTAATTATTCTGTTCTTAATGCTTCAATAGGCCGCACTTTTATGGCACTCTGCGCAGGAATGAAACCGGCCAAAAGTCCCGAGACCATTAAAATGCCCAAGGCACCACTGACCACACCGATACTTACGCTCGGACTCATGAACATATCCACCGGCCCTACGCTATCCAACAAGGTGTTGATTCCAAAAATGATCAAGGCCCCAAAAATTATACCCACCATTCCTGAAATTAAGGTTAGAAAAATGGACTCCATCAATATTTGTTTTTTGATGGACCATGGTTGTTCACCCAATGCTCTTCGTATGCCGATTTCTTTCGTGCGTTCCTTTACCACGATCAACATTATATTGCTCACCCCAATAATACCTGATAGCAGCACCATGATACCCACGATGTAGGCCACGGCCTTTAATGCTCCGAATAAACTTTCCACTCGGTTGTATTGTTCGTACAGATCAAAATAACCAACAGCACGGGTATCTTCCGGATGCACTTTGTGCCGGTCTTTCATGATGCTAACAATTTTATCTTTCAGCATGGAAATTGAACTTCCGTCGTTTGCAGTAATGGCCATCCAACCCACATCTTCCCCTCTATTAAAGGCTTGCGAAAATGAGGTAAAGGGCACAAAAATCTCTTTTTGACCTTCTTCCCCTCCCCCACTATTGTTCTTCTTATAGGTGCCAATCACTAAAAAGTTGACTCCTTGAATTTTGATATAGGTTCCCAATGCATCTTCACCTTTATCATAGAGGTCATTTTTTACTCCATTCCCGATAATGGCTACTTTTCTTTTTTCCTTGATGTCGTTATAATTCAAGAATCGACCAGAAGTTACGGTCATTGGGTCTTGATTAATGATTTCCGGGTAGTCCCCATACACATTATAGGCTCCAGTTCGAAGTCCTCTCACCACATTGTTATTTCCGCCAAAGCCCCCCAATTGGTTTCGGGGTGAGATGTATCGAAGGTCAGGAACATTATCTCTCAACGCTTGAACATCCTCTATTTTAAACTCGAACTGTCTACCTTTGGGCAATCCTTCATACCCCATGGTCGTAGCACGGGTCCACATGAACATGGTATTGGTGGCAATATCACCAAAATCTTGTTTAATCCCATTTTCCAACCCTTTGCCAGCTGCCAATAAAAGGATGAGAATAAAAATTCCCCAACACACCCCAAATGCAGTGAAAATGGTTCGCCACACATTGCTCGTGAGCACCTCCAAAATTTCACGCCATCTATCTCTATTGAACATTGCCTACTTTTTTGGGTTTGATTTATTCATCTCGAAGCGATTCTATCACTTTTACTTTGGCCGCTCTCCAAGCTGGAACGAAACCTGCCAAGGTTCCTGCCAAAATCAATACGATAACGGTTGAAAAGGCTACGTTAAAGTTTACAGAAGGATTCATGATGTAATCCACCTCTACATGCGGACCCACCAACTCTAAGAGCGCCATGCTAAAAATGAGTCCTCCAAATCCAGAAATGGCCGTTACAAAAATGGCTTCATGTAAAATCATCCCAACAATGGACCAAGGTTTGGCGCCCAATGCTTTTCGGATTCCGATTTCACGGGTACGTTCCTTTACCACGATCATCATAATGTTACTTACACCCACCACGCCAGCGATAATGGTACACACGCCTACAAACCAAAAGAAGATTTTAATGTTGTTGGTGAGCCCGTAATACCTTTTGGCCTCCTCCATGGCGCTCCAAACCTCGATGGCACCCGTATCATCAGGCGCTACAATATGGGCTTGCTGCAAATAGGTTCGCACCCCATTTTTAAAGTTGACGGCTTGAGCTACGGCTTGGTCAAAATTCTCCACAGGAGGAAGGGTGAAAGACATATTGTTGAGTCTATTTCCTCCATTAAAGGTTTTTTGGGCGGTCGTAATCGGAATATAAATGCGCTCCTCTTCACGGTCTTCCATTTCCTTGTACACTCCTATTATTTTAAAGGGAATCCCAGAAACATCAATAAACTCACCGATGGGAGTGTCTACTTTTTCGAAAACATCTTTTTTGATTTTGTTGCCAATGATGGCGACTTTGGCCGTTGAAGTTTCATCGGAATAATTAATAAAGCGACCTTCAATCATTCCTGCATTTTCAATAAATTGAAAATCGGCACCCACCCCTTGCACACCATACACCAAGGCTTCTTTGCCATAATTGACATTTACACCTCTGACAAAAATTCGTGGGGACCCATGTTCAATATCGCTTTTGAACATGGCATTGGCCATATCGAAGTTATCATTGACCAATTGGATCCGCCTACCCGGATTTAAGCCCTTGTATTCTTTGGTGGTTACGCCTGGCCAAACCCACACACTGGTAGAGGCATCTTGTTTGAACTCGTTCTCGATACCATTGCGCATACCTTGTCCGAATCCAAGTAAAATCACAAGAATAAAAATACCGGAGGCCACGGAGAGCCCCGTTAAAAATGTGCGGAGTTTGTTCTTGCGTATGGTGTCAAATATTTCTTGCCACCGTTCTAGGTCGAACATAGGATTTGCGATTTTTGATTGATGAAGTATTAGCTATACTTATCAATAAGATGAATAAAACTGCAAATTGTTACAGATTTTCTAATTTATTTTTAGAAAATCTATTTTTCACCCCCTAATTTTTCGGTAGATAAAATAAAATAGCCCTGCTACGAGGACATAGGGAACTGCCATGAGGTACACAATTCCGTTATTGATTCCTTCCGCAGTTTTGCCGTCGGCTTCACTTTCCACCACAGCCCTGCACATAGCACATTGTGCATCGGCAATTGTTGGAATTGCCATCACGATCAGCACTAAAAGAAGGATTCTAAATTTCATTATAAACTAGATGTAGTAAGGTGAAATCATAATATAAACTACAACTCCCGTTACAGCAACATACAACCAAATTGGAAAGGTGTATTTCGCCCAAAGTCTATGGCTTTCTTCATCATCCAAATAAATTTTGGAATAGGTGATCAATACCAATGGCACTACTGAAATAGACAATACAATATGCGTCATTAAAATAAAATAATACACATATTTTATGGTTCCACTACCACCAAACATGGTGGTTTCAGAAGTCATATGATAGGCCACGTACATCACCAAGAAAAGGGCAGAAAGCACAATATTGGTGATCATTAGTTTTTGATGCAGTCTTCTTCTACCATTTTTAATGGCAATAACCGCAACAACCAATAAAATGGCTGTAATACCATTTATGGTCGCATAAATGGGCGGCAAAAATGATAAGGGTTTCGCATTGGGTATTTTATAACGAAACAATACGGCTACCACTAAAGGTATGGCCACGGAAATAACCATGATCCATTTATTGAATCGTTTTTCCTTAAGTGTAATTTCTTCCATTATTCTGCTAATAATTTTTTAATATCTTCTTTTAGCATGGTAATCTGTTGAGGTTCACCCTCATCGTTGACACCTTGTTTTTCGGTAATAGTGCCTCGATAATAGATTAATGGATTACCAAATTGATCCTCGCGTGAGCGAATATACCCATTTTTGTCAACCAATGCGAACATTCCAGAATGTTCAAAACCACCTGGAACATCATCATTTTCATTGGCCAATATATAAAAGCCTTTTTCGGCCAACTCGTATATCTTGTCTTGGTCTCCTGTCATTAAGTGCCAATCCTTATCTGTAATGCCGTGCTTTGCGGCATATTTCTTTAAGACCGAAGGGGTATCATATCTTGGGTTGATGGTGAAAGAGGCGACCGCAAATTCTTCATGTTCTTTAAAAGTGTCTTGAAGCTCTACCAAGTTTTCGGTCATAATAGGACAAATGGTTGGACAGGTGGTAAAAAAGAATTCCACCAAATACACCTTACCTAAATAATCTTTATTGGTGATTAAGGTACTGTCTTGATCATAGAAAGCAAATTCTGGCACTTTTCGTCTTGTTCCATTATTTACCACATAACCAAGCTTTTGCGCTTGCATTCCTACGCTCATACGGTCGTTTTCCACAATGGTGCCTCCTTTTACCCGCTTGGTAATTTCATAAACGGCAAATATTCCGAATATGAGTATAATGGCGGATACCCAGATGTAGGTGTGTTTCTTTTTATTATTTGCTCCTGTCGGCATTGTTCTTTTTTAATGCTAGTCGATATTCTGCCAAGATGATCTTGACATCATCCACCATTTTATTGTTCAATTCTGCGACGGAAGAGGTGTCAAATCCAAATTTGACCCCATCATCCTCATCATCGTTTCTTCCTCTAAGGTTTAAATCCTTGTCCACAATAAAAACAAAGGGCGTGGCCAAAGTCCCATCCAATTCCAAATCAGTCTTCAACCCGTTAAAATAGGTTTGAATATTTTCTTTGGATCCATAGGCAAATTTCCATTTATCAATATCGGAAAGTTTCCCTAGTTCGTTCTTAAGATTTACTACTTGTTCCTCGCTTCCATCGGCCACTACCATGACCATTTGAAAGTCGTTGAACTCGCCAAATCTTTTATAAATTTTTTGGTTGAGGTTGAAGGCATTTCCTTGTCGGTCGTTCACATTAGTTCCCAAAAAGCCGAGAACGGTAATCTTATCCTTTAGCGCAACATTCGCATCCATCTCTGAAATGTCCGGCACATTTTCGACCAAGATGGGCAATCGACCAAAGTTATTCACTCCAGAGGCGAAAAACAAATACACCACCACGGGGAGTATAAAAAGGATTGCCAGTACAATTTTCTTTTTCATAGTGTAAAACCGTACAAAAATAAAAAAAGACGGTTGGAAAACCGTCTTTTTAATTTGTTAAATACTGTGTTTAGAAGTTCCAAGTAATGAAACCGTCCTTGTACACGTTATAAATGTAATCTGCTTCAAAAAGCAAAATGAATATTAAATAGCAAATTAGGAAGATTGGCACCCAAACGATTGTTCTTCTCAATGCCGTTTTCTCGTCCCTAAGGTGCATAAAGTCCCATGCAATGTAATAGGCTTTCACCAAGGTCAGGATAATGAAAATCCAGTTCAAGAGTTTCATCCCAATAAAGTAGGTGTGGGTAAGGGCTTTTGGCTTTACAATACCTAAAGCTACTTCCACAGTGGTTACGATGGAAAGAAAAATAAGTACCCCCCAAATTTTTTGCGTGTTAGACTTAAATTTTACAAGTCCCCTAAAAATCTCAAGTTTATGATCGTGTGCCATTTATATAATCGATGTTTTTATACCAAATAAAAGAATGTAAATACGAATACCCATACCAAATCCACAAAGTGCCAGTACAGACCAACCTTCTCTACCATTTCATAATGTCCTCTTCGCTCGTAGGTTCCAAGTATCACATTGAAGAAGATGATCACGTTGATCACTACCCCGGAGAATACGTGGAATCCGTGGAATCCAGTAATGAAGAAGAAGAAATCTGCGAACAAACGGTGACCGTATTCGTTGTGGACAAGGTTGGCCCCTTCCACTACTTGATTGGCTTCCAATATTTTTGCCAAGGATGCCTTTCTATCCAAAAGGGTCTTTTCACCTTCTTCGTTCAAGAACTCTGTTCTGATCAAAATGTTCGGAGTGGCTTTGAATCCCTCAACCACTTCATTTAAAGAGTAAGATGTTTTGTACCCTTCGCTCTCGAACCAAATACCTTCACTTGCTTCGTGCTTTACTCTTTCTTCCGGCAATGTCTTGGCAAAATCCGCCAAAGCTGCTCTTTCTCCTGTTTCTGCATTTACAAACTGAAGAATACGACCTGAATTGGTCTCAACCGCTCCGTAATCACCTTTGATAAATGTAGCCCATTCCCATGCCTGTGAACCAACGAAGATGGCACCACCGATAATGGTCAAGAACATATAAAGGATTACTTTGCTCTGTTTCATTTTATGACCTGCATCTACAGCCAATACCATGGTTACGGATGACATGATCAAAACAAAGGTCATAAAGGCCACATAGTACATTGGGAAATTCCCGTGAAAGAAAGGTACGTGGGTAAATACTTCATCGGCAATGGGCCAAAGCTCTATAAATTTAAATCTTGAGAAACCATAAGCCACCAAAAACCCAGAAAAGGTCAAGGCATCCGACATGATAAAGAACCACATCATCATTTTTCCATAGCTTGCGCCTAGAGGTCTATTTCCCCCTCCCCAAACGCTGTCTTCAGTACCGGTATTTACCGTTGCATCCATAAAAAAGGTCGTTTTATTAAAACTTTCACAAATTTACATTTTTTGATGTATTGGAAAAGATAAAGTTGAAGTAAAAAGCTCCAACCAAATATTATTTCACGAAATACATAAATAAAATTAGGTACACCCAAAGGAAGTCCAAAAAGTGCCAGAACGTGGCACCCAGCTCCATTCCCAACATGTTATCCGGTGTGTATTTGTTCCTAAGTTGCTGAACCAAAACCACTAACAAGGAAATTAAACCGGCCACTACGTGCGCTATGTGCACTGCTGCAATCAAAAACACGTAGGACATTTTAATATTACTTGTAGGTCCGGTAAAATAATAGCCGTTTTCCAACATTTGGGAAAAACCATAAAATTGCATTACAATAAAGGTGATACCCAAGGCCAACGTGGCCCATAAAAACAGGCTTGCCTGATTTTGCTTGTCTTTAGCGACCAATTTTTTGGCAAAAAAGTAAGTGATACTGCTCAAAATAATTAGGCCCGTACTCACAAAAAAAGCACTTGGCAACTCCAAATCACTTACCCAATCATCCCTCTTGCTACTCACAATGTAGGCACTGGTCCAACCAGCGAACCCCATGATCAAACTCACTATGCCAAACCAGAGCATCATTTTTTTTGCTCTTCTCAGCTTCTCCTTTTCCGTTCCTTGGGTTAAATCCATTTAATTGATAAACTTATCTATTACGTAAACAACTTGAATCAACGATATATAGGTAACACTTGCCAGCATCAATTTACGTGCTGAAACATTGTCTCTATTTTCATAAAGTTTAAAGGCGAAAAACAACATCACCAGGCCTGCAAGCAAAACAATGGCAGCTGCCACAATGGATAATTGTAATCTACCCGTGAATCCAAATACGGGCAAAATTGAAATCACAATCATCCAAATGGTATATAATATGATCTGAATGGCTGTTCCTTTGTCTCTGTTTCCGGTTGGAAGCATTTTAAAGCCCGCCCTTTTATAATCTTCATCCAACATCCAGCCCAAAGCCCAAAAATGAGGAAACTGCCAAAAAAATTGGATCATGAACAAGGTTCCGGGCTCAATTCCAAAATCGTCGGTAGCGGCAACCCAGCCCAACATAAAAGGAATAGCGCCAGGGAATGCCCCCACAAAAACGGAAAGTGGCGATTTTGTTTTTAATGGCGTATAAACACTTGTGTATAAAAAGATAGAAATAGCACCGAACATGGCTGTTTTCGGACTCAGGGCCAATAAGGCCAGTACCCCTAAAATGGTAAGAAGAACCGCTGTGGTCAAAGCAGTTTTCACCGACATCCTTCCCGATGGAATAGGTCTGTTCCGGGTACGTTTCATCAACGCATCCAAATCCTTTTCTATGATTTGGTTATATGCATTGGAGGCACCCACCATACAATACCCCCCAAATGCCAATAGTAAAAGGGATACAAAATTGATTTCGTAGGCACCCAACAAGTACCCTGCAATGGATGAAAACACCACGCTTACGGCCAGCTTGGCCTTGGTAATCTCCTTGAAATCGGTAAATATCATGGAAAGATCGGTATTATTTGCAGTACCTATTGCAGACTTCATCCACCTTAAATTGGCTGGCAAAGATAACGTCACCGATTCTCATTTCCAACCTATTGACGGTCTTTGTATTATTTTTGATTGACCTTCGACTAAATATTAAAACCAAAAACAGCTAATTATGCGCAATTTCTTTAGTTTCTTGCTTCTTTTTTCGTTTGTGTTAACACAGGCACAGACCGATGAAGTAAACATTACGATTGACAAACTTGCCCAAAACACCTACATGCTTACCGGTAGTGGTGGCAACATCGGAATTTATGTAGGAGAGGACAACGTTTTTATGATCGATGTCCAATTTGCTCCGCTAAGTGAAAAAATTAAAACTGCAATTGGCACCCTAACCAACAAACCTATTTCCTATTTGGTAAACACCCATATGCATGGTGACCATACGGGAGGCAATGTGAATTTTAACACGGATGAAACCGTTCTCATAGCCCAAGACAATGTTAGAAAACGCTTGCAAGCAAATGGACAAGAAAAAGTTTCTGCTAAAGAGATGAACCAACAAGATTATGAAAAAACACTACCCGAGATTACCTTTTCCGAAGATCTTACCTTCCATGATGGAGATGAAACGGTAATCCTATTTCATGTGCACAATGCACATACGGACGGAGACACCATGATCTATTTTGTAAATGATAATGTGATCCACATGGGCGACACCTATTTTGCAGGTCGCTATCCCTATATTGATTTAAAGAGTGGCGGAAGCATTAATGGGTATATAGATGCCCACAAAAAGGCCTTGCTTGTAATTGATGCGGAAACAAAAATCATTCCTGGCCACGGTAGACCTTCCAATAAAGCTGAATTGGAAACTTTTGTAAGTGTATTGGAAGATATTAGAGCAACCATCCAAAAAGAAATCAGCGCTGGAAAATCGTTTGAAGAAGTTAAAAACAATCAGAACCTTACATCCAAATATGATGCAGATTATGGAACAGGATATATTAATCCAGAACGAATCCGTGAGACGATTTACCTCAGTCTAACCTCTCCCATAAAAAAATAAAGCATAAAAAAAGCCCTGACGTTTACCATCAGGGCTTTTTCAATTCCTGCCGCAACAGGAATTCTATACATCTTACTGAAGCTTAAATGTAATTGGAATACTGAAAGGTACTTTTACTGGTCTACCTCTCTGTTTTCCTGGAGTCATTTTTGGCAATTTCTCAATAATACGCAATGCCTCAGCTTCCAAGTTTTTATCTGGTCCACGCATTCTAATGTTACCGATGCTACCATCTTTCTGGATAACGAAGATAACACTCACCCTACCTTGAACACCCATTTCCTGAGCGATTTCTGGGTAACGGAAGTTTTTACGGATGTGCTTCTGCATCATTTCTTGGAAACAAGCTTTTTTATCGCTAGCTCCTTCGCAACCTGGAAATACTGGTACGTCCTCGATTACTGCGAAAGGAACGGAAATATCTTCTTCAACTTCCTCTACCTCAACCTCTTCTATTTCAACCACTTCTTCTTCTTGACTGGTTTCAGTTGACTCGATTACAGTTTCTTCAACTTCTTCTTCATCCTCTACCACTTCGATAACTTCTGGTGCCGCTGGTGGCGGTGGAGGTGGTGGGGTTTTAATTTGTTCGGTCATTGGCACTTCTTCGTCCAACTGATCTTCAACATTCATAGAAATGTCGTAGTCATTGACCTTATCATACTTTTTCCACTCCATTGCTCCGTAGACCACGCCCAAAACAGCTGCCAAACCTATCACAAAATAGAGGGCACTATTTTTTCCTACGTCTGCTTTTGGGTTCTTTTTAAGTTCCATCCTTTTTTAAATTTAGTGTTCGCTAATTTAATTATTAATTAGTTAAATAAGCAATTAAAATTTCCATTTTAACGGCTTTTCTTTAGAAAATAGCCATCGAATCAGCACAATTCCTGTAAATGCTCCTAAAGTATTTGCCAAAACATCGCCAAATTCGGCGTGCCGATCCGTTGTGATCGTATATTGTAAAACCTCAATAATTATACCGTAAATAATGGCCAATACAAATATTGTTGTGGTGGCCTTTTTAATATCAATCTGGCCGCGGGTTCTTTCCCTAACCGCAAGACTCCCCAAAAAAACAAACACGGTGTGGAATATAAAATGCGTAATCTTATCCGCATAGGGAATATTAAGTCCTCCGGTATCCAAACTGATTGCTGAAAAAGAAAATAAGCTGAGTATTGTGATCAACAACATCCAGCTTATAAATAATAAGGTATATAAAAAGCTTTTAAGCACCAATCAACGCCTTGTAGTCCTCAACGGACATTAGTTCGGCAATTTCATCGGTGTTGCTTAATTTTATTTTGATCATCCAGCCATCACCGTAAGGATCTGTGTTTACTTTTTCCGGCTCATCTTCCAATGCTTCATTGAACTCAATGATTTCGCCGCTTAGTGGCAAGAAAAGGTCAGAAACTGTTTTCACGGCTTCCACAGTACCAAATACTTCTTCCTTGTCCAAAGTTTCGTCCAAAGTCTCCACTTCAACATATACGATATCCCCCAACTCACTTTGGGCAAAATCGGTAATACCCACAGTGGCGACATCTCCATCTATTTTGACCCATTCATGGTCTTTTGTGTACTTTAATTCTGATGGTAAGTTCATTATTTTCTTTTTGAATTAGTCGATGGACAAATGTAACAGATTGTACAAAGCTTTTCAAAGAAACTTTTACCCAAAATGCTAAAAAACACCTTCTGAGAGCGTATCAATTCCCAAAGTTGTACCTTAAGGTAAATCCTGTATTGATCGTAGTTTGAGGAAATGCGGTGGAAACCTTGAATTCTGAAAAGGAATGATCGTAAAAGAACAAGGCATTCAAACTTTTGCTCAACGCGTAATCCACTGTAAACTTAAGGGACATTAGTTTTTGACCTGAAGTGATTTGATTGTTGTCGATATCCAAATTACGAATAATGGTAATATTGTCTCGCAAGGATAGGTCTGCCTTTAGATTCATATCGCCCTTCAATCGAGTTTTTTCACCCCCAATGTTTGTCACAAACTTTACATCTTTAAATCGATACCCCAATCCAAGAGTGTATTCCTTTCCATTGATTTCTGTCATTAAATTATTATCAAAACTTAATGAAAGCGTTCTATCGGTTCTTACCTCAGCCAAAAAGCTAAATGAGTTCCTCATTTCAAAATCGACCCGCATCAATGGACTAAACTCATCCGTCAATACCACGTTGTTGATCAACATTTCAGGCAATAAGTCCTCTGTTTCGGGGTCATATGTAGTATTTTGCCGCTCTAAATTCGTCTGGAACGAATTGACACTATAGGCCGCTCGATACCCATGACTCAAAGAGAAACGGGTAAATTTTTCCTTGAACCAGCGATTTTTCATCAAACCGGTATATTTTATGTTCCAGTTCGGAATTGGTATTTCCCTAAAAGCATCCAGATTCACTCGATTGGCATCCTGACCGGTATAGGCCGCAAAGAAAGCAGGCAATAGCACCTCTTGTTGGGTTTTACCATAGCGCTGTGGAAATCCATCTTCATCCAATTCGCCAACAGTACCCCCCCTGTCGCTCACCAATCTATTGGCAATGATGATTCTATTTTGTTTGAACTTTTCAAATGTTTCAGAATCGAACTCATCGCTTTTGTTAAAGATAGTACTGATCATCATTGTGGAAATACTGTAATTCCCCATTTCATTGATCAATCCATCAACACCATTTGTCCAAAGTTCTGGACTATAGCTCTCTTGTGACGAACTGTTGAACATACGATCAGCCGTTAAATCTATGGTAAGATCTTGGGTAGGTTGAGCCGTTGCCGTAATGTTCAACTGCTTGTTTGTATTTCGGATATACTGATTACTGTATTCTTGATAATTGGTCAGCCATCCGTTTCGGGCAGCCTCAAAACGTACATCAGCCTGACTACCAAAAACAAAGCCCAACGTTGGTCTTGTGGTTCCAATAAACCCAACCGATTGGGTATACCCTGGAAGCACGGTACCGTTGTTTTCACTATAATTTACATTCACCCGCTTCACCATGGTTACAATATCCACCAAAGTATTGAAACCCTTGCTGGTCTTTTTGGGTGTATTGTCATCCTGACCCGCTGCAGGGTTGCCAGCTTTATCACGTCTCACCGGTGCTTGGTTGGCCCCCACTTTGCCATCACGTTTTTTGAGACCCAAGAAATCGTAAAATCGTTGCATGCTCATGTTGGCAGTCAAATTATGGGTATTGGCGTTTTGCACCGTATTGATGTTCTCGCCCGCCACCTCTATCAAAGCATCGCCACCACGTTGCCAATCAAAATTACTGGTGTAGGTGTATTGTGCATTGATAAAGTTTAAAAATGGAAATTTATCGAATGGCAGTTCATAGTTCAACTGCATTTGCTGAGCATGTCGGTTAGGCTCTCCAATATCGAAAAATCCATCCCATAGGTCCAACATTTCATTGATTCCAGATTCTGAATCATCATCCACATTAAAATAGTTTCGAACAATATTATTGTTGGATGTGGTCAAGTTCAACCGCAACGATTTTGTTATACTGTAATTAAGGGCATATTGCCAATTGAACAAATAATTACGTTGTTGCAACAAGGGCAACTCCAAGGCGTCCACTCCAGGCTCCAACACATCTCTAAATCGCTGTTGGTTGAAGGAACGGTTGTAGTTGGCATTGAAGGAAAAACTTGTTGGCAACGCATTAAAGTTCAAATCTTTCAACCACTGCCAATATTTTCCAGTTAGCATGGAATCTTTTTTGGCAAATGGAGCAACAGGTGCGGGTCTAAAATTGTGATTGTAGACCACTCCTGTTTTTACGTTTTGATCTCTAAGTTCGGCAACTTCAAAATCCCTGTGATTGGTTTCGTTGTAGCTATAGTTAAAGGTAAAGTTTTCAATATCGAAAATGTTTTCCTCGGCCTCTTCACCTCTATTTTTTCGAACCCCGATCAAATTGACACTGGTTCTTTTGGTATAATCTTCGGCTTGTTCTTGAATGGCTTCCGCTTCTTCCGCTGTGGTTGCCGTCGAAATTCGGTCATCCAATTTCAGGTCGTCATAAACAGGATCATACTCCGGTGTGATCAACGTTTCCGAAATCCCATAATTAAAGGGCAATTGCAGGTTCCATTTTTTAGGAAAAAGCTGTCCGACATTCACATTGGTCACCACGTCATAAGAAACTGCATCTTCCAAAGCTCGCTGTGTTGGAGACTGGTCAATGGAACCAAATCCAGAAGTACTTTTGCTACCGGTTGCTGTGACGTTGGCGAAATCGGCCATGTTTGCATCCATACTCACAATGGCTGCCCAACCTCCATTATTTTCCAAACCTGCCAATCGAAGTTCGTTGAACCAAACTTCTCCCCTAGCAGGAACATCATCAATATTCTTTACGCCCAACATCATACCTCGGATACTTCCCAAAGATGGATTTCCGCGAATCCCAATTCGAATGGTTCCTGGGGTTCTTGGTGCAAACTCATCTACCAAAACAGGTTCACCATTCACGATTTCATAAAAGGTGATTTCTGAAAGGGAATCATCCGAGATTCCTTTGGATTTAACTTTGCGAAGGTCACTCATGGAAACCTCTAGCTGGTTGGCATCAGGCCAAATTTCATCTACCGTGGACGACCCAAATGGTGTAAATTGTAGTGGAAGTTCTATCTGATAAAAGTTTTCCTTGAAATCGGTACCCAATCTTAAAAATCCAACCAAGGGCGTATCGCTATCTGCATAATCCGAATTGAAGATTTTTTCGGCGTGCATGAACATTTTAATCCGTTCGTATTGTCGCATGTCAATGTTCACGTTTTTGAACACCCCTCTTGAATCTTCTGATTGTAGATTTTCAATTCGCAAAGACAATGACTGTTCATTCTGACGGATTATCGTGTTGTTATTGTTTAATTGCTCACGGATAACGCCTGGAGGCAATACGTATGGAATGGGTTGTCTTCCGTAGTTTTCCTCAATGTTCACTGTGTTTACATCCATCACCGTAGCATCATCCGTTGGGTCGTTGTCCACTTCAGGTTGTAGGGAGCTGGTATAGGTTCTCCAATCACCACGAACCAGATCCAAAGTAGCAAAACGTAGCACCACATCATCTGAAAATCCGGTTAGGTACATTCTCATAAAGCTAATGGACCTAAAATCTGAAATCCCGCCCACGGCATCTGTAAAATCACTCAACGGAATTTTATATTGAATCCATCTTCTGTTCAATTGGGTACCGTTTGGGAGCGTTGGGGTCAAACCTTCACGAATATCGGTTACATATTTGTCGTCAATTGTGGTATTTGGTTTAATTTCAATACGGTATTCGTAATAACTATTTACCGTATTCATGGTCAAATCGCGGTCAATATCCTCTACATCGGGCAAAGTAGTAGAACCGCGATTGGTATCTGTAACCTGTACAGGGGAGTTGCCTTGGGTGTTGTTAAAATCAAAGTAACGTTCCAACACTCCACCATCACGATTCAAATAGTATTGATAGTTATCCAAGGCCGGGTCATTTGCAGGCCCATTATAAATTGCCGCTTCTTCTGCATCGCTCAACCCATCCAAACCTATGTCTTGCAATGTTCTGTTGGTTTCATCCGCATCAAAGGCATAAACCAAAGATTGTGTAGATGGAACTTGTCCCCAAATAGTCTCTCTTGGCACTTCGGTACTGGTGGTGGATGGCAACCCGTTCTCGTATTGTTTGCGCCCATCCTTAAGGATGTCCTCCGAAATATTACCCAAATTCAACACCAATTCCCCAGCATTGGCATCAGTAGTTTCGCCATCAATATAAGGGTCCAACACCCAAAACTGAACAAACTCCACATTGGACTGCTCAAAGTTGGTACTGCTCAACGGACGCATGATTCCAGCCCATTTGTTTTCTGGGGCCTCGTTTTCAAAACTTGGATTGGCATTGTAAGGCCCTTTGTTGTTAGGATAATACACAATATCCAATGTACTCTGCACCTGTGTTTGTCCTTGGGCGATATCAGTTTCGGTAAAAACCTCATCAATAAAAACACGACGGGTTGAATTTAAAGAAATGTCGTTATCGGACATTCCTGAAGGTCTTTGATTGGTATAAAAAATGGGATCGATGGTATACCAGGCCATTTTAGCCCTTTCGTGCCCCACATCAATTCCTGTTCTATCGTTTATAAATTCCACGGGCGGACTAGCCAAGGTCCAGCCCAATGATGAACGAATGTCGATAAGGGCCTGTGCTCCCTCAAAATCATCTAAATAAGTGGTGGTCTCTCCTTGAAAATCGGCATTCTTGGGTGAATTTGGACTTAAAAATGCTACTTCTCCCCTTACACTTAAATTGGAAGGCACATCGGTATCGATATTCGGAAGCTTATTGGCCAAACGAGTTAAAAATGGAACTTCGGTACTGAAATTTCCATTCAAACCATAAATACTATTGTTAACGGGTTCTATTCCGTAATTCGATTTTTGGGTGAGTGGACGCTCATTTAAGTTTAGAAAAGTACCACCCAACACAAAGTTTTCGTTAAACTGGTGCTCCACATTGAATCCTGCAAATCGTCGAGTTTGTTGCCCAAAAATGGCATTGTTCTCTACTGAAATATTGATAGGTGTATCGGAAGCCTGCAAACTCGGGTCCAAAATTTGAACCGTTCCGGCTTGATAATTCACCGTGTAATCAATTCCCTCTTGAAGCTGACGCCCTCCTGCCGTTACATTTACAGAACCTTGGGGTACATTAAAAGCTCCAATCGGAATGCCGTTATTGGATTGGGAGGTATATCTAACTTTCAGTTGAAACCTATTCTTTTCAGCATCTTGCAAAGAGGCCGCTTTGGTCTTGGCATACATGTTTCGGAACACATAGCGCTGTTGGTTGGCATTATAGCCCTGATCATCTTCCACGTCATAGGTTCCCCCTCCCAACAAATCAAATAAATATTCACCAAAAGGTTCCACTTTGGTAAAAATGATGCGACCCGTTTGAGAATCTACCGTAATACCTTCGACATAATCAAAAAAACCATCACCTCCTGGTTGCACATCATTGTAGGTATTCAGTCTATCCAAATTGAAAACACTCAGCAATATTTGATCCTCCAAACCAGCGGGCCATCCCGTATTGGGGTCAGCAGGCGTAATATAGTTTCTTGGCGTAGGGTCAGAATACAGAATGTTCAATTTAAAATCCTCTTGGCTCAATTGATAGGCTCCCGTAGAATAAATGTTTTTCATCATCAGATCCCAAATCGGATCTTGCACATTGGTGATGTTGCTTTTAAGGAGTTTCAGGATCAAAGAATTGTTTTCCACCAAATTGGTCCCCGTTGAAACTGTGGTCGCATCAATACTTCCATTGGCAAATTCACCCACCTGATATACCTGTCCATTGTAGGTATATTGGAAAGCGACACCTAATACCTCATCATTGCTCAAACTTTGGCTCAAAGAGATGTATCCCAATTGGGAGTCGAACTCATAATCTCTTCCCGCCTCCAGTTTTCTGGCATTTTCCAAAATGGAATAATCGTAACCTTGATTTACGGGATAACCTGGTACATTGAAACCGTTTTCCACAGTGGCAATATCACGAATCGCATTGGTCAACACACCTGTGGTCCCAATTTGGTTGGGATCATACAAGTTGGCCGAGTTTTGAGGCAATTGTGTTGCTACGGCAGATGGATTATAAAATCCAGGTGGATTTCCACCGTTTATTCCAATTCGAGTATTTTCTGGCAATGCTTCACCCAAATCCTGAATCGCAACTACGTTACGAACATTTTGGGTTTGTTGGTTTCGGTTGGTCACCCACACTTCCAAACGTGTGATTTGTACTTGGGTCTGAACAAAGGGATAGGCCGCCAAGGCTCTGTCGTAGTTATCTCGAAAATAATGGGACAAGAAAAAGTGCCTGTCCTCATCATAGTCCAAAGCTGTTAAAGACACCTCGTTTACGGTTCCTCCGCCTTGCGCCACTACAGTATTGGTTTGGGAACGTTGTTCCGAGAAAACTGCAGTAACGGTCGTTTTGCCAAATTGCAGCTCGGTTTTTACACCAAACAAACTTTGCGCACCGGTAATCAATGAGCTATTTAGGGGCATGCTCACATTACCAATTTCAATTTTTTGAATAATATCGTCTTCAGTTGGTGTGTATTCCAACTTTACCAAATTTTGGAAATCAAAGGTAGCCTCGGTATCATAATTGGCGGTCACCTGAAGTTTCTCTCCTACCTTGCCCAGCAAGCTCAAGCTTATGCGTTGGTCAAAATCAAATGAGAGATTGGTTCTGTTTCTAGGTGATAGTGCCGGGTTATCATTTTTTTGCCACAACACTCCCAAATCCATGGCCACAGAACCTTGTGGAATCACCTCAATGGTGTTTCCTCCAAAAACGGATTCAAAAAAGCTACTGTTCACATAAAAGTTGGGGAGTAGATTTTTTCGTTCTTCCTCACTACCCTCTTTTTTACCGGCATACGCATCCGCCTTTCGTTTAAAATAGGCTTTCATCTCCTCCTTTTTCACCAAATCGTAGTATTGCTCTGGTGTAAGAATCAAGGGATAGGTTACGTTGTAATCCCCAACGCTCTGTGTATAAATATATTGATTGGTTTTGGGGTCGTAGGTATATTTAGCAACTATGCTATCGGGGTTCTCCAAAAGGATGCGACCAAGCTCCACTCCGGTTTTCACCGTATCTTGAACTTGCTCATTCGTCTCCTGCCCCATTACTGTGGCAATGGTCAGCAAACAAACAACAAAGAAAGTGTACTTAAAGCTTTTTGGTTTAAGTATTGGTTTTGCCCCTCTTTTCAAACTAGTTACAAATTTTTAAGCGCCTGTTTTATAATGTTCTCGACGCTTAGTGAAGCGTCTTGGGTCAGCACCTTGTCTACCACCTTTTCAGATTGCTTTCTAAGGAAACCAAGAACCTCTAATGCAGATAACGCTTCTTCTTTATTTGTATTGTTTGATTGTTGTGAAACTTCGCCTATGTCGTAGACTTTTAAAATCTTGTCTTTTAAATCCAAAATTACCCGTTGTGCTGTCTTTGCTCCGATTCCTTTTACAGACTGAATGGAAGGCACATCTCCGTTGGCGATGGCATCCCTAACTTCGGAGGGAGAAAGCGAGGATAACATGGTTCTTGCAGTACTTGAACCTACCCCAGAAACAGAAATCAAAAGACGGAATATTTCCCGCTCCGAATTTTCCATAAATCCAAAAAGAGTATGGGAGTCCTCCTTGACCAACAAATGGGTATAAATCACAATATTTTCATCGTTGGGAAGCAACGAATAGGTATGTAATGAAATATGCAAAAAATACCCCACTCCATTGCACTCCACAATGGCATAAGTGGGATTCTTTTCTACTAGTTTTCCACGTAAATGGGTAATCATTTTACTGTTGGATTATTGTTCAGTCTTTGCTTTCCTTCTTTTTTCTCTTTCTTGGGCATCGATTACTGCCACCGCAGCCATATTCACCATTTCGTCGACGCTTGCCCCCAATTGCAAAATATGGGCAGCCTTTGTCAACCCGACCATAATGGGACCAATGGAATCAGCTTTGTGCAAGCCTTTTAATAATTTATAAGTGATATTGGCAGACTCCAAATTCGGAAAAATAAGAGTGTTCACTTTTTTACCTGAAATCTTGGAGAATGGGAAGTTGTTGGTGCACAATACATCATCCAAAGCAAAATCCGTTTGAATTTCTCCATCCACCACCAATTCTGGATTGGTTTCGTGCAAAATTCTCACCGCTTCTCTAACTTTTTGTGCATTCGGGTGACTGGATGAACCAAAGTTGGCATAGGATAGCATGGCCATCACCGGGTTAAAACCAAAGGTTTTGGCTACATTGGCCGTCATTTGGGCTATTTCTGCCAATTCCACTGCACTAGGATCTATATTGATGGAAGTGTCCGCTAAAAACATTGGGCCTCTTTCGGTAATCATAATGTTCACCGTACTGGCATTTTTTACGTTTTTAGCTCTTCCCAATACTTCAAAAACAGGTCGCAAAACTTTCGGGTATGCTCTGGAATATCCTGAAATCATTCCATCAGCATCACCTTCTTTCAGCATCATGGCACCAAAATAGTTACGCTTGCCCATGTTTACACGAGCGCTATATTTGGTTTCGCCTTTTCTTTTTCTTAGTTCCCACAATTTTAAGGCATACTTGGTACGCATTTCACTGAACTCATCGGAACGAGGGTCGATAATGGGTACTTCAGCATCAAAATCAAGCTCCTTCTTCAGATGCTCAATAATATCCTTGTTTCCTAAAAGAATAGGTTGTGCAATGCCCTCTTCGTGCACAATTTGAGCTGCTTTCATTACGTCGAGCAATTCTGCTTCTGCAAACACCACACGTTTTGGGTTTACTTTGGCACGGTTATGAAGCAAACGCACCACCTTATTATCGTTACCCGACCTTTGATACAGTTCTTCCTCATACTTATCCCAATCTTGAATGGGCGCTTTGGCCACCCCGCTTTCCATGGCCGCTTTGGCCACTGCTGGCGGGATTTTTGTAATTAATCTTGGGTCAAACGGTTTTGGAATGATATAATTTCTTCCGAATGTCAACCGCGTGGCATCATAGGCAATGTTCACTTGTTCCGGTACCGACTCCCTGGTCAAATCTGCCAATGCGCGAACGGCTGCCATTTTCATATCCTCATTGATCTTGGTCGCACGAACGTCCAACGCTCCCCTAAAAATGAAAGGGAATCCCAAAACATTGTTTACCTGATTGGGATGATCGGAACGGCCCGTGGCCATGATGATATCCTTCCTGGTGGCACATGCCAGATTATATTCTATTTCAGGATCAGGATTGGCCATAGCAAAAACAATAGGGTCTTTAGCCATGGCATTGAGCATTTCTGGTGAAACAATATCCGCAATGGAAAGCCCAATGAACACATCAGCACCAATCATTGCCTCATCTAGGGTATCAATTTTTCTATCGGTGGCAAATTCCTTTTTCTCCACACTAAGGTTCTCCCTATCACTTCGGATAACCCCTTTACTATCCAACATCACAATATTTTCAGCCTTTGCACCAAATGCTTTGTACAATCGGGTACATGAAACAGCAGCTGCACCAGCGCCACTCACTACGATTTTAACCTCTTCTATCTTTTTGTCCGCAATTTCAAGGGCATTCAACAAAGCGGCTGCGGAAATGATCGCGGTACCATGCTGATCATCGTGCATTACGGGAATATCCAATTCCTCCTTCAATCTTCGCTCAATTTCAAAGGCTTCCGGGGCCTTGATATCCTCAAGATTAATTCCACCAAATGTTGGAGCAATGGTCTTTACGGTTTGAATGAACCTTTCTACGTCGGTGGTATCCAATTCAATATCAATCCCATCGATATCGGCGAATATTTTAAAAAGCAAGCTTTTCCCTTCCATCACAGGTTTGGAGGCTTCAGGGCCAATATTACCCAATCCCAAAACCGCAGTACCATTGGAAATTACCGCTACAATATTTCCCTTGGCGGTGTATTTATAAACATCATCCTTGTTTTTTTCGATTTCCAAACAGGGTTCTGCTACTCCGGGGGAATAGGCCAGTGCCAAATCCCTTTGAGTGGCATAGGGTTTGGTAGGAACAATCTTGATTTTCCCGGGTTGTGGTTTTGCGTGATACAGTAATGCTTCCCTTCTTTGTTTTTCCTTGCTCATCTTGTGAATTATGAATTGGTAAAGTTAGGTCATTATAGGTTTTTATTGGAATATGTTGAAGATCAATTTTTAACAGATTTTCCATTAAAAACTGATGTTTTAAGAGATATACCCCATCCTCTTACAATTCCGGACCATCGAGCACTTGTTCATTTTGGGATTTTGGAACGTTCAAACGCATGGCCAAGATGGCTGCAATGGCAAAAAATGCTCCTGCAAACAGGATAGCGTTTACAGCGTTTCCCCCCAACAAGTTTTTAAAGATGGGTCCGAAGGAAAGGGTTTGAATCCCCATTGGAATTACGATCATCATATTCAATATGCCCATGTACACCCCTCTACGTTCTTGAGGTACAATTTTGGAGACCATGCTATACGGGATTCCCATCATAGCGGCCCAACCTATTCCGAAGAGCACCATGGGGAACAACACATAAATTGGATCGTTTATATAGGGAATTGTAAAAAGGGCCATAGCCGTACCCACCAAACTAAGTGCATACACTTTTTTTCCTCCAAAGCGCATGGTCAAGGGCACCAAAACCAGTGCCACCACTGCGGTAACAATATTATAAGTAGTACTCATTTTTGCTGCTTGAGCGGCCGCTTGGGAGGTATCAAAACCCAAGGAAACCCGAAACAATGGGGTAATAAACTGCCAATACACAAAAAGTGCATACCATTGAAACAAATAAACTGCAGAAAGCTTCCACATAAACTTGGGCATTTCTTTTACCGCATGTTTGATTTCCACAAATGGAACTTTCACTCTATCCAAAAAAGGCAAAGCCTTATGTTTATTAATTTCAACCAACTCCTCATCGGATGGAGGTATTTCAGGAGTTTTTAAAACGGAATAAAGTATTGTGGCTATGGATAAAAACGAACCAATAAAAAAGGAATAGTACAACCATTTGGGCACTGTACCCTCAACTTCTTGCCCCCCTCCGAACCAATCTTGAAACAAGAAAATCGAGGCATTGGCCAATAAAATACCAGCACCCACAAACAAACTTTGCATTTGATAACCGATACTTAATTGGGAATCTGGGAGTTTATCCCCCACAAAGGCACGATAGGGCTCCATGGCCATATTGTTCCCCACATCCAAAATCCAAAGTAAACCCACAGCGAACCAAAGGGTCGGACTTAACGGAAAGGCAAACAAACACAAACTGCCCATGAGCGCTCCAATCAAGAAAAATGGTTTTCTTCTTCCCCACCTAGGCGACCAAGTTTTATCTGATACGGCTCCTATAATCGGCTGCACAATTAAACCAGTAACCGGTCCTGCAATATTTAAAATGGGCAACAGTTCTTCGTCGGCTCCCAGAAAAAGAAAAATAGGGTTGATGGCACTTTGTTGAAGTCCAAAACTGTATTGAATGCCAAGGAAACCGACATTCATATTGAAAATTTGCCAAAAGCTCAGCTTGGGTTTTTTAATCTTAATCATGGTTGGAGTTTAGTTAATCTGCAGTATTGATAGAGGTGTTGTGAGAAATCCATAAAATATCAGCCTCAATATAATGCTTTTCATCAATCTAAACACTTAAAACCATAATTATCAACAGGGATAAACCTATTCCTTCAAAAATTCAATATTCCGTTGTAGTCCGGACAATTTGGTTCGCTTTACCGGTGATTTTTTAAAAATTCGCTTAAACACATCTTCGGTAATTTCTTCCCAATCCTTTTTGGAAAAGGACAGCAATTCGGGATTGGGATTAAAAAGTGGTTCGGAATGCGGTTTAGAAAACCGGTTCCATGGGCACACATCTTGACACACATCACAACCGAACATCCACTCATCCAACTTACCTTGAAACTCGTTGGGGATTTCATTCTTAAGCTCTATGGTAAAATAAGAAATACATTTACTGCCATCTACCACATAGGGTTGCACAATGGCCTCTGTTGGACATGCGTCAATACAGGCAGTACAGGTTCCGCAGTGGTCGGTTACCGGAGTGTCGTAATCCAGTTCCAAATCCACGATCAATTCGGCAATAAAATAAAAGGACCCTACTTTCTGGGTGATCAGATTACTGTGTTTCCCAATCCAGCCAAGCCCACTTTTGGCCGCCCAAGCCTTATCCAAAACTGGAGCTGAATCCACAAAGGCCCGACCGTGTACTTCACCGATTTCCTCTTGAATGAAATGTAAAAGACTTTTTAACTTATCCTTGATCACAAAATGATAATCGGTTCCGTACGCATATTTGGAAATTTTATAAGAATCGTTGTTTTGTTGTTCGGAGGGGTAATAATTTAACAGCATGGAGATCACTGATTTTGAACCTTCCACTAATTTGGTAGGATCTAAACGTTTATCGAAATGGTTTTCCATGTACTGCATTTCACCATGCATATTCTGGTTGAGCCACTGTTCCAAACGAGGGGCCTCTTCTTCCAAAAAACCTGCTTTAGACACCCCACATGACAAAAAACCGAGGCGTTTGGCCTCGGCTTTTATCATAGCTGTATGTTTTTTAATAGAATTCAAAATGGATATCTGTGTATTCTTTGAAGAACCAAGATACAAAAGACAGGAACATTATCCTTGCATGGATGGCGGTATGGTCATATCAAAGTCTGCCGCCGTGGCCAATACGCGCTCTATAATTTGAGGTGCAACAGATTTCGAAATGGCCTCATCTTCATTTTCTGGCACTCCAAAGGTTTCAAAGAATTTATTAAACCCTTTTGGACTATGGATGTTTAGCCATGTACAAGAGGATTGTGTTTTGTTGCTAAAAGTGTGTAGCGTACCGGGAGGCACATCCACTGACTCTCCTTTTTTACAAACTTGAATTTTTCCATCGATAAAAAACTCCAACTCACCTTCCAAGACAAAAAAAGCTTCTTTGTATTTACTATGCACATGAGGTGGTGGACCTTGTGCCCCTGCCGGAGTCTCACAAACCACCATGTCGTAGTCACCCGATGTTGGGTGCAAGGTTACTTTTTGACCCAAGACCCATTTTGAAGTAATGTTTTTCATTTTATGAGATTTTTGTCTCACAAACATATTGCTTTATTTTTTAGATTCAAAATTATATGAGATATTTGTCTCATGAAAGATGAACATATTCAAACCGGTCGTAAAAAACAAAAGCAAAATACAAGGGATAACATCCTGAGCAGTACTAAGACCTTGTTGGAAAAAAATGAGGTTTTAACGATGGAAAAAATTGCACAACACGCGGGCATTTCAAGGGCAACCATTTATAGGTATTATTCCAACACGGATTCCATCTCCACTGATTTGGCTCTTCAACTTAATGTACCTGATACCGAAGCCATTATCGAGCAGCATAAAACCGGTAGTCCATCGGGTGGTCTATTACAGATTCAGAAAGCATTTCTAGAATTCAGCATTGAAAATGAGCAGGCTTCAAGAAAATTCTTGGCCGCAGTTCTTTCTACAACCCATGCTAAAATGAGTAGAGGCCAAAACAGAATCAATGCACTCAAGGCCTACTTTAAGTCACAGAACATTCCATTGACCTCCGCAGAGCAGGAAAAATTAATTCATATTGCTGTTCTTTTAATGGGCATCGAATCCATAATCACAGCCAAAGATGTTTGTGGTTTGGAAAATGAAAGTACCATTGATACCATGACGTGGGGGTTACAAATGATTCTTAAGGGGTGCAACATGCAATAAAAAAAGCCGAAGTGGTCTACTTCGACTTTTTATTTTTAAAATTAAAAGATTTGTTTCATCATTGGGCTTCTTTAATATAACCCCAGCCTTCTTTCTGCTTCATGATGATTTCATAAATACCATCAGGGACAGAACCAACACCGGGAATCAAATCACCCATCGTCATTTCATGTCTCTTCATGGTTTGTTGACATATTACGATGGAGACATTATCTTTTTGGACAATCTCTGACAAGGTCTCCCCAGCCACTGATGATTTATTGTCCACCATCTTATAGGCCCCACTGTAAATAACCAACTCAAACTCTGAATCTGGATAGGCTTCCGCCATTAAACGTAAATGTTTAGCCGCGGTCCTATGTACATCGGGATTGCTACTGGTCACATCGAACACCACTTTTATAGGTTCGGTTTGTGCCATAACCATGCTAGATGCCATAATCAGCATCAATACGATTGCTTTTTTCATTTTCCCAAGATTTATTCTCCTGCGAAGATGTAACCACAACCTTCTTCTTGTGCCCTACCCAAGGCCCAAACCCCGGAAGGCACTATTTGAATACCCGGCAATACCGCAGCTTTCCATTCCTCATATACCTCATTTGGGTCTTTGCCCATTTGTTGTGCGGCAGCGCCACTATACACATTAATCGCCAAGTTACATACGCAGAACATGGCACCTCGGCCCAGCATATCCTTCACCCCTTGAATCATTGGCAATGGAAAATCTCCTTCCTGTGGTTCGTAAAACGGATTACGATCATAGGCAGTGCCATCTGCCTTTTTAATATGAAACATTTCTCCCAAAGGATATTTTTTCCAAAGGTCATCACTCAAGGCAAAGGGAATGGCATCGTGGCGGAAAACAGTCATAGCTGTGATTTGGTCATCGGTGGAACCCATCTCATTATTGGACAAATAATACGCCCAGTTCCAAATAATCGGAAAACCTTTGTGAGGATATGATCCATCATAAACCACTCTATGTTTTCCCTTAATGGACTTCATCCAAGTTTCAGCATCATTCATTTCTGAAGTAGTAAATTCTGGCATTCCTGCCAAAATTGGATTAGCGAAGACAGATAATGTTGAAGCTGTTGCCCCCAACATCATGGCTCCCATGAAATTGCGTCTTGTTGTTGTTTCTGTTGTTTTCATTTTACATGTGTTTATTTAGATTTACTGATTTGATGTTCTTTTTTGTAGTACTCCATGATAGGTTGGAACGGCCCCAATTGGTGCTGTTCTTCGGTGAAGTGGTCCACATAAGGACCATAGGGGGTAGAGACTGGTTTTTTTACCAGATTGGGGAAGTCTTTTTCCCGATTGGGTTTTGTTGGCCGTAATTTTTGGTTGATGTATCCCGCCACATCAAAGGCCTCTTCGTCGGTAAGAATGGGATTATCGAAAGTTGTTCCGTAGGGCATATTGCCCTTGATAAATTCTGCTGCGGTAATCACTCGGGTCATTCCCGCACCATTGTTATAAGAATCGTCTCCCCAAAGGGGAGGGTATAAATAAAGTCCAGTGGTTTCCAATGTTTGACCTTGTCCATCCAAACCATGGCATTCCACACAGTTTTTTTGGTAAACCATTTCTCCATTGACCAAATCTACTGCCCTATTGGGAATTTCAACTTTTAAAAACCCTTGCCCTATTATTTTTCCGTTTTTGGGGGTTGCCCTGCCCAGCCAATCCATGTAGGCCACTAGCGCAACCATTTCTTCGCTTTGTTCGGACATCATCTTACCATTCATGCTGCGCTCCATGCAACCATTTACACGTTCTTCAATGGTGCCCATTTTATCCTCGCGTCCACGGTATTGTGGAAAACGTTGCACCACACCAATCAATGGGGCTGCGTATGGTTTGGTTCCTCCATTTAAATGACAACTTGCACAGGCCAAATTGTTACCTGCAAACATTTTTGTGCTATCCTTTTGTTTGGGGCCAATGTGCAATGGTGTATTTCTGAAAATATCGAAGCCCTTTTTGATGAGTTCATTCTTTTCAGAAAAGGAAAGGTTATAGACGTTATAATCCATATAATAGACATCATCCGGAAATTCAACATAACTGCCTTTTTGATTTCCGAACCCCAATCCTACCATTATTACAGCAAATGCCAAAACAATGATCAAGGTGGAGCAAATGCCAATTTTAAGACATAACGTCTTTATCTGTTTAGACAGAAATTGAACATTGTTTGTATAGGGAGTACTCCCACTTTTTTGACCGCCCTCCATAATTGCCCCTTGTTGGAGATAAAATTAAATGGCGGATTTGGGAGCAAGCCAATAAACATAAGATGAAAATTGCAATGTATCAATCAGTTAGCCCAATCAACATAATCCATTACAAATCAAATCAATATACGAAAGATTACTAAGGTATCTTGGATTTTTTTAACAATAATTTAGTTGAACTGAAATATGATCAAAATAGACCGCCTTGTGTGCCTCCCTTTATTCTACCCAAGTGTTTGTAGGCTAATTCGGTGACTTCTCGACCGCGCGGGGTACGCATGATGAAACCTTGTTGTATCAAAAAAGGCTCATACACTTCTTCTATGGTCTCGGCACTTTCGGAAACGGCAGTGGCCAAAGTAGTGATTCCAACAGGTCCTCCCTTAAATTTATCGATGATAGTGGTTAGGATTTTGTTATCCATTTCATCCAATCCATGTGCATCCACGTTCAAAGCTTTTAAGCCGAACTGCGAAATTTCAATATCGATATTTCCATTGCCCTTGATTTGTGCAAAATCACGAACCCTACGCAGCAATGCATTACAGATTCTGGGGGTGCCTCGGCTACGGCCTGCAATTTCGATGGCTGCTTCATTGGTGATGGGCACTTTGAGAATTTCCGCACTTCGTTCCACAATAGTAGACAACAATTCGGTGTGGTAATATTCCAATCTGCTTTGGATGCCAAATCTGGCACGCATGGGAGCAGTCAATAATCCTGAGCGTGTAGTGGCGCCCACCAAGGTAAAGGGACTCAAATTTATTTGAACGGTACGGGCATTGGGACCCGACTCAATCATAATATCAATCTTATAATCTTCCATGGCGGAATACAGGTATTCCTCGACAATGGGGCTCAACCGATGGATTTCATCAATAAAAAGTACATCACGTTCCTCCAAATTGGTCAATAGACCGGCCAAATCACCGGGTTTATCCAAAACGGGGCCTGAAGTGACTTTAATGTTAACCCCAAGCTCATTGGCCAAAATATGGGCCAAAGTGGTTTTCCCCAATCCTGGAGGTCCATGAAACAAGGTATGGTCCAAAGCCTCGCCACGAAGGTTGGCCGCCTGTACAAAAACCTTTAGGTTTTCCAATACTTGGGCCTGTCCCGTAAAGTCATCGAAAGTAATGGGCCTTAGGGCTCTTTCTATATCGAGTTCTTCTTGTGAAAAATTATCGGCTGTTGGATCTAGGTTTTCATTCATTGTTCCACAAATATAGTTGAAGGAACTTGATCTGTTACTGCTTTTTGATTAATTGGGCAGTATCCAAAAATTCTTGAATTTGGATTTTTGGGGTACCGTAAAGATAAATTACCGAACTACCCTTTGCGCTAATATCTACTTCATCTACAGCAAATACTCTGGCAGAGGCGTCGTCTTGAATGGCTAGTTTAAAATTTACGGCTTGCATAGCCTCCCCTTTGTATCTGGATTGTTGGAAAAAATTAGCTTGCAATCGCTCTGAGCTACCTTCCAAAGTCAAGGTAGCATTGCCCTCCAAATCCAAAACAGCTGTATTAGAAGTGGTATATACCAAGGCTTCGGTTCTACTATTTAAACTTATATTGAGCGAATCGGCATCCACATGAAAGTCTCCTTTACTGTTTTCTTCCAAATTAATATCCATAACCGCCACGTTCGCCTTAATATCCATTCGTGTATTTTCAAAGCCATCCACAAAAAGTTCATTGCCCTCTATGACATTATTCGTGCTTACGCTTCCCTTTTTGACAGCAATAGACTGGAGTTCGGAGTAATTCACAGTGATATCGAATTGTTTGTTAGCCGTAACATCATAATAAGAACTAATCATCAAAGTGGTGCCCTCAACTTCAAATTTTAAAATATCGATAAGATTATCATCGGCCACTATGTGATACCCTGGTCCATTGGTTCTTTCCAAATGAATTTCAAGGTCGTCATTGAGTACAATGGCATTAAAGGCTGGTAATTCATCTGAAACTTCGGTCACAATCCTACTCCCCTTTATTTTAGGTTTGCGTTGGGCAATTGTGAGTAAAGGAGCGATGACAAATATGAGCAGAAACAGTTTTCTCATAACAGTGTTTTTGAATGATATTCTATCCTAAAGATATTACAATTCAATTGAATGGGGTTGCATTAGGATGTCCACTATAAAAAAAGCCCATCCAAATTGGACGGGCTTTTCTAAGTTATAATGTTTATCTAATGGTTGAGTTCTTCTTCATTTTCCTGAAGCGGAACGTTCTGTGGAACGAAATCTTGTCCAGAAATAATGTACTCACCATTTTCATAGGTTTTACTATAATCGTATGCCCAACGGTACACGTGAGGAATCTCGCCTGGCCAGTTTCCGTGAATGTGCTCTTGTGGAGTTGTCCACTCCAATGTGTTAGAGCCCCAAGGGTTAACAGGTCCTTTTTTACCGTAGAAGATACTTGATATAAAGTTGTAAACGAAAATCAACTGCGCCAAACCAGCGATGATTGCAAACACGGTCATCAATACCTGAACGTTGGTCAATTCATCGAACATTGGGAACGCTGTATTTTCATAGTAACGTCTTGGCACCCCTGCCATACCCACAAAGTGCATTGGGAAGAATACCCCGTAGGCACACACTGCTGTAATCCAGAAGTGAACGTACCCTAAGTTTTTGTTCATCATACGACCTTGGAACATTTTCGGGAACCAGTGGTAGATACCAGCAAACATACCGTACAAGGCAGAGATACCCATTACCAAGTGGAAGTGAGCTACTACGAAATACGTATCGTGAACGTTGATATCCAATGTACTATCACCCAAAATGATACCTGTAAGACCACCAGTGATAAAGGTAGATACCAATCCGATGGAGAACAGCATAGCTGGATTCAATTGAAGGTTACCCTTCCAAAGTGTCGTGATATAATTAAATGCTTTTACTGCAGATGGAATTGCAATCAACAAGGTTGTAAAGGTAAATACTGACCCCAAGAATGGGTTCATACCGGATACAAACATGTGGTGACCCCAAACGATGGTTGAAAGGAATGCAATGGCCAATACTGAGGCAATCATCGCTCTATAACCAAAGATTGGCTTTCTGGCGTTGGTAGACATTACTTCGGAAGTGATCCCCAATGCCGGCAACAATACGATGTATACTTCAGGGTGACCCAAGAACCAGAACAAGTGTTCGTACAATACTGGGGAACCACCTTGGTAGTGCAATACTTCACCTTGAATAAAGATATCCGAAAGGAAGAACGATGTTCCGAAACTACGGTCCATAATCAACAATAATGCTGCTGACAACAATACTGGGAACGAGATTACACCGATAATCGCAGTTACGAAGAATGTCCAGATAGTCAATGGCAAACGAGTCATTGACATTCCTTTTGTTCTTAAGTTAAGTACGGTTACAATGTAGTTCAAGGATCCCAAAAGTGATGATGCGATGAAGATGGCCATAGAAACCAACCACAAAGTCATACCCATACCAGAACCCGGCTGAGCCATTGGCAAAGCACTCAAAGGTGGGTAAATGGTCCAACCTGCAGCGGCAGGTCCAGCTTCTACAAATAGGGAAATGATCATGATCACTGAAGAAACAAAGAACATCCAGTACGAAACCATGTTCATGAATCCTGATGCCATATCCCTTGCTCCAATTTGCAATGGAATCAAAAGGTTACTAAATGTACCACTCAATCCCTGTGTCAATACAAAGAACACCATTAAGGTACCATGAATGGTCACTAATGCCAAGTAAATATCGGCATCCATAACACCATCAGGTGCCCATTTGCCCAATACGGCCTCGAAAATCCCGAAAGACTCACCTGGCCAAGCCAATTGCATTCTAAATAGCAAAGACATGGCTATACCAATGAATCCCATAATCAAACCTGTAATCAGATATTGTTTAGATATCATCTTATGGTCTTGACTGAAGATGTATTTGGTTACAAAGGTCTCCTTATGATGATGCCCGTGATCTTCGTGTCCGTGTTCGTGTCCAGTAGCTGACATAATCTATCTTAAATTTTTTTAATGTTCTTTCTTCCTATCCTAATTATTATTCCGCAGGGGTCATGCTTTGTTTGAAAGTAGACTGCTCTGCCATCCATGCGTTGAATTCCTCTTCGGTTTCAACAACAATCTTCATTTGCATGTTGTAGTGTGATTTACCACAAATCTTGTTACACAACAAAACATAATCAAACTCCCATGGGTCTGTATTAGGTTTTCCTTCTGCTGCCCATTGTGCTCGTACAGCATTGGTTCTTTTTACTTTTTCCACTACATCAGGATTCAATCTCATATCTGCAGTAGTAACCGTAGGGGTAAAAGAGAACTGGGTAATCATACCTGGCACACAGTTCATTTGAGCTCTAAAGTGAGGCATGTATGCAGAGTGCAATACATCCTGAGATCTCATTTTAAAGTTCACTTTTCTACCTACTGGCAAGTGTAATTCTTTTACGATCACATCGTCTTCACCATTCGGGTCCGCTTCATCAATACCCAATATATTGGCTTTATCAATGTTAATCAATCGAACATTCGCATCACCCAGAACGTTATCGTCACCTGCGTAACGCGCTGTCCAGTTAAACTGCTGTGCGTAAAGTTCGATTACGATAGGATCATCGTCTTCGTTAATATCCATGATGTTGGTCCAAGTGTACAATCCCCAAAGGATCAAACCTGCCAAAACCACTACTGGAATAATGGTCCAGATAAACTCCAAACGATCGTTGTCTGCGTAGAAAAGGGCCTTCCTTCCTTTTTGACCTCTATACTTGTATCCAAAATAGTGCAACAAGGCTTGGGTAATGGTCTGTACGAAGAAAATAATCGCGAAAGACACCCACATCAGTTGGTCGTACTCTCCACCATGTGCAGAAGCAGCTTCCGGCAACAACATTTTGGAGTACTTTACAAAACTAAAAATGGTAATTCCGTAAATAAATACCAAAAAGGCAAACAATAGATAACCATTGTTTTTATTGTCGGAATCGTTGGCTATTTCAGCGTCTTCTGTTTTGGTTTGCGACAATTCGAAAATCTTGGTCATTTGCCAGATTGCAATCGCCACTAAAACTAAAACAGTCAATGTTAATAATGCAGTCATCGTTTATCTATCTAAGACTTAAATCGTATTATTTTAATAATGAAAGTGTCTACTTTCTTCAATAAATGGGTTGCGTTTTGGCTGTAAAGGTGCCTTGGTCAAAGTGGTGAACACGGTGAACACAAACAAACCTCCAAAGAACAATATCCCACCTATCTCTGGTACACCTATGTACCATTGGTCTCCCACGGTAGCTGGCATAATCATATTGAATATATCCAAATAGTGACCGAAAAGTATCACAATACCTGTCATGATCACGAACCAATTTACACGCTTGTAATCGCTGTTCATCAACACCAACAATGGGAAGATGAAGTTCAACGCCAACATTCCGAAGAATGGCAATTTGTAATCTGCAATACGAGCTACGTAGTAAGTTACCTCTTCAGGTATATCTGCGTACCAGATCAACATGAACTGGGCAAACCAAAGGTAGGTCCAGAAAATACTGATACCGAACATGAACTTCGCCAAATCATGGATGTGGCTATCGTTCACATCTTCCAAATATCCTTTGGATTTAAGGTAAACAGTTACCATGGCAATCACAGTGATACCGGACACAAACATACTTGCGAACACATACCATCCAAACAAGGTACTGAACCAGTGTGGATCTACGCTCATGATCCAATCCCAAGACATCATGGATTCGGTTACTAGATAGAATACCAAGAAACCGGCAGACCATCTAAAGTTTTTTACGAAGTTGCTATTGTCGTTTGACTCGTCTTGAGCCAATGAAAGTTTTCTTGACAATTGACGGTAGAAAATCCAACCACCCAAGAAAATGGCTGCTCTTACCAAAAAGAATATAGGATTCAAGTATCCCGCTTTTCCTTGTAACAACTCATCATGAGCTACTACTTCTGGGTCCATCCAAACAAACATGTGGTTCATGTGCATTACGGACAATACCAAAATCACAAATACAATGATTCCACCAGGAACCAAATATCCTGTGATTCCCTCCATCACTCTAAACAACAATGGGGACCAACCTGCTTGGGCAGCTCTTTGAATGGCATAAAAGGCCAACACGCCCAATGCTATCATAAAGAAAAAGAAAGCAGCTACGTACAATGCAGACCAAGGTCTGTTTTGCAATTGGTGCAACAAGTGTGTATCGTGGGAGGAATCGTGTTCTTCGCCATGGGCTGCTTCTGCGCCATGACCCTGCTCCTCACCATGTTCGGTTGTTGCTTCCTCTGCATGACCTCCGCCATGACCATCGTCATGAACTGCAACCATAGCTTTTGCCTCTTCCACTGTTGATGGGGCAGAAACAAATCCAATGACCAGGAAGATTAATCCTAGCGCCATGGCAATGAAAGATCCTATTCTAAGTTTGTTTGAAAAGGTATACATAGTTCTCTTACTCTTATCCTATTATTTTGTTAGGTCTTCCTTTAACTTCATCACATATTCAGACACTTGCCACATTTCTTCCTCGTTGGCGAATTGGGCTGCATATGAACCCATGGAATTCAATCCATAATAAATGGTGTGATATGTGGTACCTACTGTAATGTTACGTGCCGCATCATTGTAGTTGGGAACACCCAATATTTTTTCACGCTTCACCAAGTTTCCTTGACCATCTCCTTTGGCTCCGTGGCAGATTGCACAATAAATATCATACAGCTCTTTTCCTCTGGCCAAGTTCTTTTCTGTATCCAAAGAATCCAATGGGCTGGTGTTTAAACGTGCCAATTCTTTTCCTTCTGGAGTATTTTCGAACTCATATGGTAAAAATCCACGGGCAATGGTTCCCTCAACAGGCAACATGGCCTCGGTTCCATCAGGGAACAAACCATTGTCCACCCCTTGATAGGTCTCATAGCCTACGGGTTCGTACATGTTTGGCATGAATTGGTAGTTTGGACTGTTCTTATCTTTACAAGATGCAGCGAACAGCACCAAAACCAAAGCAACACTTATTTTACCTAATTGCTTCATATTATTAAGACTCCTTTTCTGTAACTTTTACTTCTATCGCGCCTGTCTCCATCAACAAAGCGGCAAGTTCCTTTTCATTATCATGTACACCAATTTCCATCAAAAAATGATCATCTGTGGTACGTACATCAGGGTTTTCGGCTTTTTTAAAGGGCCACATTCTACTTCTTAGGTAAAAAGTGATCACCATTAAGTGTGCTGCAAAGAACACGGTAAGCTCGAACATGATCGGCACAAAGGCTGGCATATTCTCCAAGTAGCTAAAGCTAGGCTTACCACCGATATCCTGAGGCCAGTCCTCGATCATGATAAAATTCATCATCACTACGGCAACGGTCAATCCCAAACATCCATAAAGGAAGGAGGTAATGGCGATACGTGTATCTGCCAATCCCATAGCCTTGTCCAACCCGTGAACTGGGAATGGAGTGTACACTTCCTCAATATGATGGTGCTCTGCCCTAACCTTTTTTACGGCATGCATCAACACATCGTCATCGTTGTAAAGTGCTTGTATAACTTTTGATGCCATAATTATTCTTTATCGTCATTTAAATTTTTAGCCTCTTTGGCCTCACGCAACTTCTTGTATCGCTCTCCTGAGGATTTCAAGATGGATTTTACCTCTGCCTGTGCAATTACAGGGAATGTTCTGGAATACAATAGGAACAACACAAAAAAGAATCCGATAGTCCCCACAAAGATTCCAATATCCACAAAGGTTGGGGAGAACATGGTCCAAGATGATGGCAAGTAATCCCTGTGCAATGAGGTAACAATGATCACGAAACGCTCGAACCACATCCCTATGTTTACCACGATAGAGATAAAGAAAGAGAACATGATACTGGTACGTAATTTTTTAAACCACATGAACTGAGGCGAGAACACGTTACAGGTCATCATGGACCAGTAAGCCCACCAGTAAGGTCCTGTAGCCCTGTTCAAGAAGGCGTATTGTTCGTACTCAACTCCCGAGTACCAAGCAATGAACAACTCCGTGATATAGGCACATCCTACGATAGAACCTGTAATCATGATTACGATGTTCATCAACTCAATATGCTGTACTGTGATGTATGCTTCTAGGTTACACACTTTACGCATAATGATCAAAAGCGTGTTCACCATGGCAAATCCAGAGAAAATCGCACCAGCAACGAAGTATGGTGGGAAGATGGTGGTATGCCATCCTGGAATTACCGAAGTAGCAAAGTCAAACGATACGATGGTGTGTACCGAAAGTACCAAAGGTGTTGCCAAACCTGCCAATACCAAGGAAACTTCCTCGAAACGTTGCCAGTCTTTAGCTCTACCTGTCCAACCGAAGCTCAACAAGCTGTATATTTTCTTTTGGAAAGGTTTTACTGCTCTATCACGAATCATGGCAAAGTCAGGCAAAAGACCTGTCCACCAGAATACCAATGATACAGAAAGGTACGTTGAAATCGCGAATACGTCCCAAAGCAAAGGTGAGTTAAAGTTCACCCAAAGGGATCCGAATTGGTTAGGGATTGGAAGCACCCAATATCCCAACCATGGGCGACCCATGTGGATGATCGGGAACAAACCTGCCTGAACTACCGAGAAGATGGTCATCGCCTCCGCAGAACGGTTGATCGCCATTCTCCATTTTTGACGGAACAATAATAGTACGGCCGAAATCAGGGTTCCTGCGTGACCAATACCTACCCACCAAACGAAGTTGGTAATATCCCAGGCCCAGTTAACGGTTCGGTTTAGACCCCAAACCCCAATACCCGTGGAAACGGTATAAATGATACATCCTAGACCCCAAAGGAATGCCACAAGTGCGATGGAAAATACAATCCACCATTGCTTGTTGGCCTTTCCCTCTACCGGACGGGCAATATCCACTGTTACATCGTGGTATCCTTTGTCTCCGACCACTAAGGGCTTTCGAATAGGTGCTTCGTAATGCGACGCCATAATTTATCTTCTAATTACTTCTTTTATTGATTAAGCCTCGTTGGTGTTCCTTACTTTAACATGATAGAACACATTTGGTTTTGTGCCCACATGCTCCAATAAATGGTACATTCTATCATCTGCTTTCAACTCGGCAATTTTGCTGTCGTGATCGTTAACATCTCCAAATACCATAGCTCCACTACTACAAGCTGCAGAACATGCGGTCTGGAACTCTCCATCTTTGATGGTTCTTCCATCTCTCTTGGCATCCAAAATGGTCTTTTGGGTCATTTGGATACACATGGAGCATTTTTCCATAACCCCTCTTGAACGAACGTTAACATCTGGGTTGATAACCATTTTACCCAAGTCGTTGTTCATGTTAAAGTCAAACTCATCGTTGTTGTTGTACAAGAACCAGTTGAACCTACGTACTTTGTATGGACAGTTGTTTGCACAATATCTTGTACCTACGCAACGGTTGTATGCCATATGGTTTTGACCTTGTCTACCGTGGGATGTAGCAGCAACTGGACAAACCGTCTCACATGGAGCGTGGTTACAGTGCTGACACATTACAGGCTGGAATGCTACTTGTGGGTTGGCCGATGGGTCTTCCATTTCACCAAAACCTCCAAGGGCACCTTTATCTCCGAACAAACCTTCCATTCCTTCTTTCTTCTCGTTATCAAGCTCGAAAGTTTCTTCTGAAGAGTAATATCTGTCGATACGCAACCAGTGCATATCACGTGAACGACGCATTTCCGCTTTACCCACCACAGGAACGTTGTTCTCTGCATGACAAGCAATCACACAAGCACCACAACCAGTACATGCATTCAAGTCGATAGATAGGTTGAAGTGGTGTCCAATACTTCTATCAAATTCCTGCCATAGGTCGGCATCTGGAGAAGTCACAGGGATTTCATTGTGGTTCAATGAAACATGTGGCATTGGGTTCCACTCAGCGTGGTCTTTGGTATTGAAGATCTCCAAGGTGGTTTCCTTGATGATATCTCCTCTTCCCATTAATGTTTTATGTGATTGGATACATGCAAACTCGTGCTCCCCAGCTGCTTTTTCAACAGACACTGTTTGCACATCGGAGAAGTTGCTATAAAGCGTATAGGCATTTACACCCGTAGCCATCTCAGCTTGCATCCCTGCTTTTCTTCCGTATCCAAAGGAAAGTCCAACAGTGCCCACGGCTTGACCTGGCTGAATAATTACTGGAACACTTTCCAATACTGTTCCGTCAACAGTCAAGTTTACGTAGCTTCCGTTTACACCACCATCGGCTTCAATTGTATTTTCTAGACCCCAGCTCTCAGCATCTGCTTTGGAAACTGTTAGGTAGTTATCCCAAGAAACTCGGGAAATAGGATCAGGGAATTCTTGCAACCATGGGTTATTGGCCTGACGACCGTCCCCCATACCTGTTTTGGAATAGAATACCAATTCAGTTCCATTGCTCGTTGCGTTCACCAACGAACGAACCGCAGCAGCGATTGGTGCCACTTCAGTTTCTTCTTCTGTTTCAGAAGCAGCTACTTCAGATTCTTCCTCAACAACTGGAGCTACAAATACCCCATCCATCAAAGCTTTGTTCCAAGAACCACCTTGCAGCACATCAGTACTCCAGGTTTCTTTGATGTATTCGTAATATGTTTTTTCAACGCCCATCCATGTCAACAAGGCCGTTTGAAACTGTTTCGTATCAAACAACTCGCGAATGGCTGGTTGCGCCAAGCTGTAATGTCCTTTTTTAAGCTCTACATCACCCCAAGATTCCAAATAGTGGGATGCAGCAGCAACATAACCGACAGATTGAGCCGTTTCATCATTGTTGAAAGCAAAGCTCACGGACAAATCAACTTGTCCAAGTCCGGTTACGAATTCTTCTGAATTTGGAAGTGTGTACACTGGGTTCACACCATCCATAATCAATGCACCAACACGACCAGCATTCATGTCAGCAACCAACTTGGTTACCTTAGCTGTATCACCTTGACGCACATATTTAGGCTTTTCAGCATCGAAAGCTTTACTCGCCAATAATTTATTGATAGCCAAAACAACTGTTTGGGCATTCACATCATTTAAACCAGATACCACAACGGCACCGCTTCCAGCTTTTTTGATTTCAGCCGCTACTTTATCTACAGCTTCATCCACATCGGAAGTTCCACCTCCAACACTGCTACCGTTCAATTTCCCGTACAATTTTGCCAAGGCAATTTTTTGTTGGGTCGGCGTCATTGGGTAACGCTTATCAGCATTTGCACCGGTCAAAGACATATTGGACTCCATTTGGATGTGACGGGACATTTTACCATGTTTAGGTACACGTCCTTTAGCATATCCACTGTCATAACCTCCACCTTGCCAGTCTCCCAAGAAATCAGCACCGAAAGAAACGATCAAATCAGCTTTTTCAAAATCGTAATCCGCCAAGGCTCTTTCACCGTAGGCTTTTTCGAAAGCATTCAAAGCAGCATCTTCGGAAATAGCATCATAAACCACGTGGTTTACATTTTCTCCGTAAGCAGCCTTGAATTCAGCAATCAATTTAGCAGTTGACGGACTTGCATACGTCTGAGTCAACAATGCGATTTGCTTATTGGAACCTTTTAAAGCATTCAATTTTGCCTTAACGGTCGCATCCAACACTTTCCACTCAATAGGCTCACCATTGGCACTTGGCCCCTGAACCCTCTTGCTATCATATAAGGAAAGAACAGAAGCTTGCACTCTCGCGTTAGCCCCTCCATTTACCTTTGCATCGGTATTGTTTTCAATTTTGATGGGCCTACCCTCTCTTGTTTTTACCAAGATACTGGCAAAATCAAAACCATCCGCGATAGTGGTCGCGTAGTAGTTGGCCACACCAGGAACAATATTCTCTGGCTGCACCACATAAGGAATAGATTTATGCACTGGTCCCTCACAAGCAGCTACGGTTGCAGCAGCCGTACTAAAACCAACATATTTCAAGAAATCCCTACGGGTTGTATTTGATTCTGACAAGTTTTCCTTGTCACCCAAAAACTCATCAACTGGAATTTGTTCTGTAAACTCGTTGTTTCTTAGCGCCTCAACAATGGAATCGTTCGGATTCAACTCCGCTTCACTTTTCCAATATTTTTTGTTTGATGCCATACGATATATCTGAGATTATCTTCTTTTAATTCTTAATAGTGACACTTACCACATTCCAAACCGCCCATCATGGCAGCGGTCAATTCCTCTACACCATACTTTTTGGAAAGCTCTTCATGAATTGCCTCATAGTATTCGTTACCTTCCATTTTCACGTTGGTCTCACGGTGACAGTTGACACACCATCCCATGGTCAATGGAGCATATTGCTCAACGATTTCCATTTCCTCAACCGGTCCGTGACATGTTTGACACTCTACCCCAGCAACGGATACGTGCTGAGAGTGGTTGAAATATGCAAAATCTGGAAGGTTGTGGATTCTCACCCACTCTACAGGTTGTGCCTCACCCGTATAACTTTGGTTTTCCTCATCCCAACCCACAGCTTTGTACAATTTCTTGATTTCTCCTGTATAGAAGTCGTTCGTGTATCCTGCAGCCAAATCCTCAGCAGATGGACCTTCTGGGTTACCCGCGTATTGGTAGATGGACTTGTGACAGTTCATACACACATTCAATGAAGGAATTCCAGAAGTCTTGGAAACCCTTGCGGATGAGTGACAATATTTACATTCAATTTTGTTATCTCCTGCGTGGATTTTGTGCGAGAAGTGAATTGGCTGAACAGGAGCATATCCTTGATCAACACCCACCTGCATCAAATAACCATAAGCAAAGTATGCGCCTGAAAGCAATAGGAAGATAACAGACACCAAAACCAAGAATTGGTTTTTAATGAATGCCTTCCAAATTGGCATACGCTTTTCCTTCTCTTGCTCCAACACCACTCCATTGGCCTCAGCAATTCTCCTAAGTGTTTTGTTGACCAAAATCAACATCAACACCAAAAGACCAAAAATCAGCGCTAAAGCACCAAGAATCAATTCATTTGAAATACCCGAGCCAGAACCAGTAGTCGCAGCTTCACCTCCTGCAGCAGCAGCGGTAGTAACCGGTGCTGGTGGTGGCGCAGCAGTGTAGGCCAAAATATCATCGATATCTTGATTGGACAATGTTGGGAAAGGCGTCATGGCCGCCTGATTGTACTCGCTATAAATTTTGTTGGCATAGGTATCACCTGAAGAAATCATCCCTGGGCTGTTTTTCACCCAAGTATAAATCCATTCCTTGTCCAACCCTTCATCTTCAGCCAACCTTGTTTCTACATTTGCCAAAGCAGGACCCGTCATTTTACGATCCAATGCGTGACACGCAGCACAGTTCTGATTGAAAAGTTGTTTTCCTTTTACAGCATCACCACCAGCAGCAGCTTCAGTGGTTGTTTCTGCAGCAGCTTCAGTTGCTTCCTGTGCATAAAAAGAAGTAGTTGAAAGTAGGAGAGTTAAACCTAAAACTTTAGAAAATAGATGGCGGTATAAAACCTTTTTCATATTTACGAAATTTCTATCGAAATCTATGGCACGATTCTTTCTATTGAAATTGAGAACAATAGCTTTTTACCCTACCTAGAGTGGCGACAAAAATAAGACATACAGGCAATTTTTGAAATCTTAAGGTATTCATAAATTACAATTTATAAAGATTCTAAATAATATAGCTCAATCCTTTTTGTTATTAATAAATTACATTTGCATAACGCATAACAAGTTAAAATATCGGAACGCAATGAAAACCACCGTATTTACTACAATACTGATAGGTTTAACCCTTCAAATATCTGCACAACAAGGCCAAGTGAGCATTCAGCAAGATGCCAAGATTGACCAGCTGGTTGAATTGTACACCACAGCGCATGCCAATACAGGCTACTACCAAATTCAAGTAGGTTTTGGGAACTACAATAAAGCCCAGGAACTAAAAGACCAAGTGGATATTGATTTTCCGGATTGGTATTCTAAAATTGAATTTGAATCCCCTACCTACCGGGTGAGATTGGGCCGTTTTAAGACCAAATTGGAAGCGGAACGCAAGTATTTGGAAGTTCGAAAAAAGTATCCCAATGCCATGCTTTTAAAACCAAAGGAAAAAGAGGTCAGACCTAAAGAAAAGTCATAAAAAAATCCCGCAATTAGCGGGATTTTTTATTTCTATAGAGTTTGTATCGTTTACAACTTCTTCTTTACTGCCACCTCTTGGAAAGCTTCTAGAATATCACCTTCACGAACATCGTTATAGTTCTTCACCTGCAATCCACAATCGTATCCTTTGGATACTTCCTTAACATCGTCTTTGAAACGTTTCAAGGAAGCCAATTCTCCAGTATAGATTACCACACCATCCCTGATCAAACGAATTTGTGAGTTTCTGAAGATTTTTCCACTGGTGACCATACAACCTGCAATGGTTCCGATTTTCGAAATCTTAAAGGTTTCCCTAATCTCCGCATTACCGGTAACTTCCTCTTTGATCTCTGGTGAAAGCATACCTTCCATCGCATCTTTAAGGTCGTTGATGGCGTCGTAGATAATGGAATAGGTTCTGATATCGATTTCTTCTTTATCAGCAACCATTCTGGCATTACCCATTGGTCTCACATTAAATCCTATAATAATCGCATCGGAGGCACTTGCCAACAATACATCGGATTCTGTAATGGCGCCTACTCCTTTGTGAATAATATTTACTTGGATTTCGTCTGTTGACAATTTCTGGAAGGAATCGGTCAATGCTTCCACAGAACCATCCACATCTCCTTTAAGGATAATGTTCAATTCTTGGAAATCACCCAAAGCGATTCTTCGTCCAATTTCATCCAATGTGATATGACGTTGCGTTCTTACCGATTGCTCACGTTGCAACTGCGAACGCTTGGCGGCAATCTGTTTGGCTTCACGCTCATCTTCCAATACGTGGAATCTGTCACCTGCCTGTGGGGCTCCATCCAATCCTAAAATAGAAATAGGCGTCGATGGCCCAGCTTCTTTAATATCCTTACCACGCTCATCTTGCATGGCCTTTACCTTTCCACTACATGTTCCTGCCAATACATAATCTCCAATACGAAGTGTACCAGCCTGGACCAAAATCGTAGAAACATAACCTCTACCTTTATCCAAGAAAGCCTCCACTACAGTACCGTTGGCCAATTTATCTGGATTGGCTTGCAATTCCAATAATTCAGCTTCCAACAATACTTTTTCCAACAATTCATTAACTCCTTGACCCGTCTTGGCCGAAATATCATGGGACTGAATTTTTCCTCCCCAATCTTCCACCAAAAGGTTCATTTGAGCCAATCCTTCCTTGATCTTGTCAGGGTTTGCTGTTGGTTTATCAACCTTATTAATGGCAAATATAATAGGTACACCCGCTGCTTGCGCGTGACTGATTGCTTCTTTGGTCTGAGGCATAATATCATCATCCGCAGCAATCACAATAATAGCAATATCCGTTACTTGAGCACCCCTTGCACGCATCGCGGTAAACGCTTCGTGACCTGGTGTATCCAAGAAGGTAATTTTTTGTCCATCTGGCAAGGAAACCCCATAAGCACCAATGTGCTGGGTAATTCCACCACTTTCACCGGCAATTACATTCTCTTCACGAATGTAATCCAGTAAAGATGTTTTACCGTGGTCTACGTGACCCATCACCGTTACGATTGGCGCTCTAGACTTCAAATCTTCTGGTGCATCGGTGTCTTCCTCTATGGATTCTTCGATTTCAGCAGTTACAAACTCTACCTCATAACCAAATTCATCGGCTACAATGGAAAGTGTTTCCGCATCCAAGCGTTGGTTCATGGTCACCATGATTCCCAAAGACATACAGGCTGAAATTATTTGGGTAGAAGAAACATCCATCATGGTAGCCACCTCATTTACGGTCACAAACTCTGTTACCTTGAGGATTTTGCTTTCCAATTCCTGCTGTTCAAGATCTTTTTCCGTTTGCTGACGGTGCTGATCTCTTTTCTCTCTTCTATACTTGGCTCCTTTACCCTTGCTGGATTTCCCTTGGAGTTTTTCCAAGGTTTCCCTTACCTGTTTTTGTACTTCTTCTTCGGTAGGCTCAACTTTTGGAACATTGGTTCGCTGTCCTTTTCCTCGTTGGTCACCTCCTCTATTAGCATTGCCACGTGGACCACCGCCTCCGGCTTGTGGACCATTCTTAACAATTCGTTTTCTTCTTTTCTTCCTATCCGCATTCCCATCAGAAGCATTGGATTTATTATCCTCTTTCTTCTTCTTTGGTTTGTTAAATTGGGAAAGGTCGATTTTATCACCTGTAATTTTAGGCCCGGATAGTTTCTGATATTTGGTTTTGATGGTACCAGATTCTTCTTCCTCCTTTGGCGCTTCCACTTTCGGAGCCTCCTCTTTTTTTGGAGCCTCTTCTTTTTTGGCTACAGGAGCAATTTCCTCTTTTTTAACTTCAGGTGCAGCTTCTTCTTTTTGAACGGGCGCTTCCTCTACTTTGGACTCTTCAACCTTTGGTTCTTCCTCCTTAGGTTTTTCTGCTTTGGGTTCGCTTGGCTTTTTATCCAAATCGATTTTACCCACTGTTTTAGGACCAGAAAGTTCTGCCTTGGCTTTGATCACCTGCTGTGCAGCTTCTCTTTTTTCCTTGGCTATTCTTTTCTCTTCCAACTCTTGTTCCATTTGGATACGAATAGCTTCCTTCTCCTTACGCTTTTCCTCACCAACTTCTTTGGAGGCTACTTTTTTGCTCTTATCCGTTTGGAACTCATCCAACAGGACTTGATACACCTCATCAGATATTTTTGTTGTAGGACGCGCCTCTACCTCATGCCCTTCTGAAGCCAGATAGTCCACTGCCCTGTCCAATGAAATGTTCAATTCTCTAAGAACTTTATTAAGTCGTATTGTTGGATTTCCTGCCATAAATTGATTTACTTCCCTAAAAATTCGCTGCTAATATAAGTCTAATCTTCAAATTCTTCCTTGAGGATTCGAATCACATCAAGGATTGTTTCTTCTTCCAAATCGGTTCGCTTCACCAAATCGGTAACATCATGCTCCAAAACACTTCTGGCGGTATCCAAACCAATCTTCTTGAATTCCTCTATCACCCAGCTTTCTATTTCATCTGAAAACTCGGTCAATTCCACATCTTCTTCTACGCCCTCACGGAATACATCAATCTCATAACCAGTCAATTGACCTGCCAATCTGATATTATGCCCGCCTCTACCAATTGCCTTGGAAACCTCCTCTGGCTTAAGGTATACCTGAGCAGTTTTCTTTTCATCGTTCAACTTAACCGAAGAAACTCTTGCTGGGCTAAGTGCACGCGTAACCATTAATTGTGGATTGTTGGTCCAGTTGATCACATCGATGTTCTCATTGCCCAATTCCCTCACAATTCCATGGATTCTTGACCCCTTCATACCTACACAGGCACCCACGGGATCAATTCTATCGTCGTAAGAATCCACTGCAACCTTAGCTTTTTCACCAGGGATACGCACGGCCTTTTTAATGGTGATTAAACCATCGAACACCTCTGGAATTTCTTGGAAGAACAATTGCTCCAAGAAAATAGGGGATGTTCTGGACATGATGATGGCCGGCTTGTTTCCTTTAAGCTCAACACTTTCGATAATTCCACGAACGTTATCTCCCTTTCGAAAAAAGTCAGATGGAATCTGCTTTTCCTTTGGAAGTATGATTTCATTGCCTTCGTCATCCAACAAAATTACTGCCTTGTGACGAATATGGTGAACTTCAGCGGTGTAAATCTCACCTTCAAGGTCTTTAAACTGCTTGTAAATGGTAGTGTTGTCATGCTCATGAATCTTAGAGATCAAGTTTTGACGCAAGGCCAAAATCGCCCTTCTTCCAAGGTCAATCAATTTCACCTCTTCAGAAACATCTTCCCCTACCTCAAAATCCGGCTCAATTTTACGAGCTTCGGAAAGTGATATCTCCTCATTCGGATCCTCAACTTCACCGTCTTCCACAACCACACGGTTTCTCCATATTTCCAAATCCCCTTTATCGGGGTTGATGATGATATCAAAATTGTCGTCAGAACCAAATTTCTTCTTTAGCGCGCTTCGGAAGACTTCTTCCAAAATGGCCATAAGGGTCACCCTGTCAATAAACTTATCGTCCTTAAATTCCGAAAAGGATTCGATGAGCGCTAGGTTTTCCATTTTCTACTACAATTAAAAATTTAATATAACTTTTGCTTCTTTGATCTCAGAAAAGGCAATTTGCTGTTTTTTCTGTACCGTAACTTTACCTTTACCCACGGGCTTTGGCTCTCGAGCCTTCCACTCCAAGGTAATATGGTCTTCCGAGGTTTCCACCAACTTCCCTTCTACTTCTTCAGAGCTGGTCCTCACCTTCAGCTTTCTTCCAATATTTTTCTTGTACTGACGGGGTAATTCCAGAGGCGACGTGGCCCCTGCGGATGTAACCTCCAAGGAAAAATCTTCCTCTTCACGGTCCAAGTTGTGTTCTATGGCCCGGCTCACGTTCATGCAATCCTGAAGATTCACCCCATTGTCACCATCCAAAATTACTCGAATCGTGTTATCTCCCCCTACGGTAAAATCTATCAAAAACAAGGATGGATTTTCTTCCAATGCCTTGTTCAACAATGATTCCACTTTTTCCTTCAACATAAGAAATCAGTAATAAAAGAGGGGACTCAAGGTCCCCTCATGAATACTTTTATATCCGTTCAGTGGCGCAAATATACGACAAATTATATAGTTTCCATAACCAATCCTATTTTTAAAAATAGGTTAAATATTATTTATCAAGTATTTACTTTTAAAATGCTGTCCAAAATTTATTTACTCCCAAAACTGGACTACAAATTCCTACATACGCCCCAACTATATAACATAATATCTTCATTGACAATGGATATGCCCTATTTGGCAACAAATATTTTGTGTCATGGACGTACTACCCAATTTTTGAGGCTCAATCTACAAAAGCAAATGGGCACAACCTCGACCAAAACATTAAAAACCAGTGGTTTTATTCATGTATGTATGCCTTTATTGGCATACATTATGTTGGGGACCTCATCTTCTTTTTCGCAAACCACACTTTGGAGCGAAGATTTCAACAGTTATGCCAATGGCACAGAAAATGGAACTGCACTTGGGTCATCCGGTTCCAATTGGACCACAACATTAACAAATGCTGTTTGGGTACAAGAAAATCGTATTGAAGCCAACAACCTAGGCACAGAAGGTATATGGCAAACGAACTCCATCAATATATATGGGTATCAGGCGGTAAATTTTAGTTTGGATGTGGCAACACAATCTGCCACCAACCAATTTGAGGCCGGTTCGGATTATTTTATAGGTGAGTATCGAGTAGATGGTGGTTCGTGGATAGAATTTGAAAATGCATCGGGAGATTCCAACCCATCAGATCCTTTAAATTCTTCGTATACCGTTAATCTTGCCACAACTGGCAACACTTTAGAAATCAGGATTCGGTTTTACAACACCGCGAGTAACGAGTATTATTACCTAGACAATATAATTGTTCAAGGCACAACTAACCATTGTAATGGCGAGGTCGACTTTGAATTTTATGACAGTTCTCCTACCGGAAGCACCACAGACAACATCCCAACTTCCGGTTACTTGGGCTCAGGCACCTATACCAGTTTTGATGTGGATGCTCTTCAAAATCAAGAAGACCCTGGTGATGCCGACAATTTTAGTATCCGATACAATGGTTACATACAAATAGATACAAGAGGATCCTATACGTTTTATACCAACTCCGATGATGGGTCCAAACTATTCATTGACGGCAACGAAGTTGTGAACAATGATGGGGGCCATGGTACTCGTGAAAGGTCGGGCAATATTACCTTAACCTCTGGATTGCATGACATTACAGTTCTCTATTTTGAAAACGGCGGTGGAGAATCATTAACCGTTCAATATCAAGGACCTGGCATTTCCAAACAAAATATTCCATTCTCAAAACTTTACTCCAATTGTAGTACGGCAAGTGCCGACCTTGATGGGGATGGTATTGATGATATTACCGATGTGGACGATGACAACGATGGCATTTTGGATGTTGATGAATGCGGGGGATTGGGAGGAAATTTTGTGCAGACTGCAACCAATGTCCAAAACTTTAGCAACACCTCAAATGCGGAAGGTAACCCTGGCAGCTCCTATGCCTCAAACCCCGTCACCACGCATCAAGGTTCCTCCATTATTCTTTTCCAATTTACACAAGTAATTCCAATAGGAACTAGCGTTAGCGTCTACTTAAGTGCAGACCCTGCCGTTTCAACCTCAGACATGCAAATTCAAAATTCCAGTGGCGGTTGGATTGCCAACGCTGGCGGAATACCTTCGGGTTCTATTACAGAAATCACATTTACCGTTTCAACAAGTAATTTTCAATCTTTTAGAGTAGAGGCATACCAGCTCGGTGCACGAGTACATGGTGCCAGTTATGGAGGAAGTACGGATTGTAGCACCGTAGACACGGATGGAGATGGAAATCCGAATTATCAAGACTTGGACAGTGACGGCGATGGCATCCCTGACAATGTGGAAGCACAAACATCTTTAAGCTATGTAGCTCCGTCAGGTTTCGACACCAACAATAACGGTTTGGATGACGCATATGAAGGCGCAGGGGTATCACCTGTTGATACAGAAGGTGATGGCACTCCTGATTTTATGGATACCGATAGTGATGACGACGGCACTTCAGATACTACAGAAGCTACACTCACCATAACAGGTTCCGATAGTGATAACGATGGATTGGACAACGCAACAGATGCCACTACAGGATATAATGACCCAGGCGGAACTATAGATAACCCGTTGAACACCAATGGCGGTTCTTTAATGCTTCCCGATTCTGATGGTGATGTGAATTCTGGTGGCGATTTGGATTTTAGGGATGATACTTTGAATGACAATAACCCTCCTTCAATCACCGCTACTGGGGATCAAGTTTTCTGTCCTGCTTCAACCATTGCAATTGCAGAAAGTGTATCGATTACCGATTCCGACAGCAGCACTTTGGATGCTGTTTACCTACAAATATCTTCCAATTACGATGTAACTGGTGATGTTTTAACCTTAACAGGAACCCATCCCAACATTATAGCAAGCTGGGATAGTTCCGAAGGAAGACTGCTGCTAAATGGTCCGGCAACCCTGACAGAGTTTGAAACGGCAATTGCCGCTGTAGAATTTGAAACAACAGCTACGGTTGCTAGCGGTGACACAAGAACCTTTTCCATAGTTCTTCATGAAGCCAACTATCTAGAGTCCACTGGACACTATTATGAATATGTGCCCTCCTTGGGAATTACATGGACTGCTGCCCGAGATGCTGCTGCATTAAGAACATTTTACGGCCTCCAAGGATATTTGGCTACAATTTCCATTCAAGATGAATCTGACCTATTGGGGTCACAAGCACCAGGTGCCGGTTGGATTGGAGCTAGTGATGCCACTACGGAAGGAGATTGGTATTGGGTAACCGGACCTGAAGCAGGAACCTTGTTTTGGAGAGGTGACGCCGGAGGCACTGCCTATGCTTATGAATTTTGGAATTCGGGGGAACCCAACAACTCAGGTGATGAAGATTACGCGCACATTACAGCACCTGGTGTTGGTTTACCTGGTTCATGGAACGACCTTTCCAATTCTGGAGCAGCAAGTGGCGACTATCAACCTAAAGGATATTTAGTGGAGTACGGAGGCATGCCTGGCGACCCGCCCTACCCTAATTTAGCAGCAACAACTAAAATTACTGTAGACAACGAAGCACCAACAGCAAGCGCCCCTGCACCTATTACAGTGTATTGTTCTGATGACATTCCTATAGCGGATGTTACCCAAATTACAGATGAAACTGATAATTGCGATACCAGTCCGACAGTAACTTTTATGGGAGACTTGAGTGATGGTGGCACCAACCCAGAGATAATCACTAGAACCTATAGGATTACCGATGCCTCTGGAAACATTCTTGATGTGGAGCAAACTATTACCATAGCTCCATTTGCAATTACATCACAACCAACTGACCAAACCGTCATTTTAGGAAATAACGGCGTTTTTACGGTTACGGCATCCAATGTGGACACCTACCAATGGGAAATGAGTACAGACAACGGAAACAACTTCACTCCCATTATGGATGGAGGGGAATACATGGGATCCCAAACTGGAACTCTTACCATAAACCAACCCAACTCCAATAAGAATGGATATATTTTTCGTGTTTTGATATCGAACAGTGCAGGAAGTTGTGCGGCACTAACTTCAGACCAAGTTATGCTATCGATAAAATCAGGAAGGATAACTACAAATCGGGGCATCACCTACCGAGTCAACAAAAATTAGTCGCAAAATCCTCATCAAAAAATCACCTGTTCTTGATTCTTAAAAAACAATTTAATAGGTCAAGAAGCGTTGTTATTAAGCTAAAGGTTTAGTATCAGATTATGGCTGGGCTTTTTCCGCCAACCTCTAGGTTAGATTATGAATAGTATTAGATTAAGCATAATACGGGTTTTGTTGGTCGTTACCATATCCGTTTTCGCATCCAAATCATTAAACGCACAATCCTTGGGCGATTATAGGTCCATTGCTTCCGGCAACTGGACGAATACCTCCATCTGGCAAGTATACAATGGCACCAGCTGGACATCGGCCACAAGTTACCCAGGTCAGTTAGTAGGAACCAATGATGTTTATGTTCAAGGTGGGCACAGTGTAACCCTTACTTCCAATATTGGGAACACCATAAATTCCCTCACGGTTGGAGATGGAAGTGGTTCCACAGATCACTTTTACATTGGCAGTACTTCCAGCCTTCAAACACAACTAATTACCATTGCCGATGGTGGTTCAATCGAATGGACTTCGAACGTTAACTTTACCATTTCTTCTGGCGCCGCCTTTATAATAGATGACGGTGGTGTACTTGTTACCGACAATCCCTGTAACGCGGCAAAACGTTTGGTTATTGGAAGTACCATATATTCCACTTGTAACGGTGGAGCAGGCACAGATTACAGTTTTGATGATTTGAATGACTCAGGGGGAACCATTGCAGTCACCCCTTCATCCAACGGGCCAATTTGCGAGGGAGAAACCTTGAATTTATACAGCAACCCCTCTGGCGCTGGATCTGAAAGCGCAACTTATAGTTGGTCAGCAACTGGTCCTGTAGGCTATAGTTATAGTTCCTCAAGTCAAAATCCAGTAATCACCAACTTGAACGCAGGCACCTACACCTACACCGTTACCATTTCTGATGGCACCATTAGCAATTCCAAAAGCGTAGATGTAACCGTTAATGGCGCACCTTCCGTAGTTTTGCATCCCCAAGATCAAGAAACTTTTAAAGGCTCCGATAGTATTTTTTCCATAACCACATTAAATGCAGATACATTTCAGTGGCAAGTTAGCACGGATAATGGGACCAATTATTCCAACATTTCTGATGGAAGTGCTTACTCCGGAACCCAAACGGAAAATCTGACCGTAATCGCACCAAACATGGATAAAAATGGTTACTTGTTCCGTGTATTGGTTTCCAATGTAGGTTCATCTTGTAATGTACCCACTACTTCTGATGCAGCTACCTTAACTGTAAAACCTGGCAGTGTTGTTACCAATAGAGGGATTACTTATCGAGTGAACAAGAACTAAAAAAGCGCATTTCTAGCCAGATTGGTTTGATTTGTCTCAAATAAATCCATTATTTTGTCTGGAACAATTATTCAATTTCCGTTACTATTTTTGCCCCTCTATTGAGGTTGAAACAATAAATCCCTCACCATAGTCAGTTAATTTGAAACGTATGTTTTTGTTTGATGGTGTTTGAGATATCAATTTCAAAAGCTTGAATTAGATGCCTTTTAAAATGGTGCTTTAGGTAACAATTATTTTTAAGACCCTGCCCTTCAAATAAGTTTCGCCAAATTGATTTAACTTGTTTTTGATTTAAATCACTCTTAACATCGGCACCTCAACAAAATCATTTTACTTTACGGCATGTTTCTTTTTAAAAAACCTAGAACTACCTACTATGTAAAACGGATTTTGCCCTTTGGATTTATTTGGCTGGTATTGAGCTGGTTCATCTTGCTCATTGAATCTATGGCCAATGCGTACGAAAACCATAGGCCCGGTACCGATATCACTGTTACTTGGACTGTATTTTTGTTTGCTTCAATTGCAGTATTTCTTGTTGGAATTACCATGGGAGCTGTAGAAGTACTTTGGTTGGGCAAGCGATTTAAATCCAAAAGCTTCAGTATAAAAATCCTGTATAAAATGGGATTTTACCTGCTGTTTATGCTTTTGATCAATCTGATTACCTATCCGATTGCCGCCAGTATTGAATTGAACGTATCGGTTTGGCACAATGCTGTTTGGGAGAAATTTTCGCACTATATCGTTAGTATTACATTTTTGAGCACAATGGTTTCCCTGGGCTTTAGCATTTTTGTATCACTTTTGTATTCGGGCTTTAGTGAGCATTTGGGACATAACCTGCTCCTTAATTTCTTTTCCGGCAAATACCATCAACCCAAAGATGAATCGCGTGTGTTCATGTTTTTGGATATGCAATCTTCCACTTCACTAGCAGAGCAGCTAGGCCATACCATATATTTTCGATTTTTGAGCGACTATTACAACCAATTATCCAACGCTATTATTCAATATCAGGGAGAGGTGTACCAATACGTTGGGGATGAAATTGTCATCACTTGGAAAAAGGAGGATGGCCTTAACCATCAAAACTGTATTCGTTGTTTTTATGCCATGAAGCAAAGCTTGGAAACAAAAGCGCAGTATTTTGAAAAAATCTATGGGGTACACCCCTCTTTTAGGGCAGGATTGCATTTAGGTGAGGTAACCACTGGCGAAATTGGCGCTTTAAAAAAGGAGATATTCTTTACAGGGGATGTATTGAACGTTACCTCCCGAATTCAAAAATTGTGTAAAAAGTTTGATGAAGAATTGATTGTTTCGGAAGAATTGATCAACCAATTGACCAGAGCAAAAGACATTTCGTTCACTTCATTGGGAACCATGGAGATAGAAGGCAGAGTGGCCGATATTGCCCTTTTTGCGCCAAGTACCAAATACTAAGTAGAGGTTTAATTGCTTTTTCCACCATTTAGCATAAAATTCAATCCCAATGAAAGGTTATTATACCCTTGTAAGGTGTAATCCAGATTAATACTGAACCAATTAATATTGACCCTGCCTCCCAAAGAACCCCTTAAGCCAGAAATCTTGGTCTGCACATCAAAAGGATCCACAAATTCCAAGGTGTTGTTCTCGGTTTCAATCACATAGGTCCCTTTTAATTCGTAGTTAGATTTTCCAGTGATATAACCAATACTTCCGTAGAGATTCCAGACCGGATTTTTAGTGGAAATCAAAGTTTCAAACAAAAAAGTGTTCAAATAACCATCTACATACTGGTCGCTACCAGTAATAAATCCCCTTGACTGAAAATCGTACTTGGCATCCAATCGGGTAAAGGCACTAAACAACGAAATGGCCACAGGCAGGGATTTACCTCCTTCGAAATGTTCAGTAATTTGATTTTTTAATCCAAAACCAACAACCCCAAACGCTGCATCATCAATTTTTAATTTGGGAAAATACCTGAAACTGGCCTCAAAATGCATTGGCAACCCTACACTTCCTTGCAATAAGGGAGCAGGCAGCCAATTCGTAGAAAACAATCCTATTCCTGTTGGAGCATCAAACTGATATTCCTCTCCTTCTACATTGGCCACAAAAGTGACATTGGAATTAGTACTCCCCAAAATAGTCGGAATCTTAACTTGATTACCCCCTCCCAAAACAGACAGGTTTTCATAATCGCCAATATTGATAGTGCGAGATAATTTATCGTTGGGGACAAAGGAACCGTTGGTCACTAGTGACACCTCAGTTTGCCAAACGTTCAGCACTCGGGCATCGTTGTTCCAACCACCAGTCAGGGCATACATCAACCCTTCATTTAAAGGTTCCAAGTAAACCGATGTTAAATCTTCTGCATACTCCACTCCAAGCACTAAATAATCCCTGAAATTAAAATCTTGTGCATTGGCGGGAGCACCTATCATAACCAATAAAAGGATACAAGCTTTTTTAATAGAATTGGGCCATTTAAAACGCCAATTGAATATATGATGCCACATAAAGGTCTGAGATTGAATTGTACCTAATAAAGGTATTTAATTTTTAAGCCTTTTTAATATGATTTTTATCAATATTGATTGAAATCCAGCTACTTAAACGAATAATTTACCGAATCAGTTAATTATCCCCATTTTTTCGGCCTCGTTAACCGCTTTTTGACGGGTATTTACCTCCAATTTAGATAGTATGGCAGAGACATGGTGGTCTACCGTTTTTGGAGATATAAATAATTTATCAGCTATTTCTTGATTGGTGCATCCATGCTTTAAAAATCCCAAGACATCCAATTGACGTTTGGTAAGAAATGCTGGGTTACTTTTGGTGGAATCCCTATATCCCCGCGGAACACTTTTTATTCCTTTGAACCTTAGGTCGTTCTTCAAAAAGTTACACACCTCAGACAAATTGAGTCCGTCCATAATGCGAACGGCCTCATAACTATCTTCTTTGGAAAGTGCATAAATACCTAGTGCATATTCAAACTGACATCCAAGGTTTTTAAATCTTTCTGCTTCCCGCCGGGTATTTATCATATCAACAGTGTATACAGGAAACCATTTTAACAAATGGTCATAAGGTCTATTCGTCCTTTTCAACCACCTTACCAATTCATCAAAATGGATTTTTGAAGGAATCTTTTTTAATAGCCCAAACAACTCTTCAAGTAGTTCATCGGTGTATTCAGAATCCCCTGTCATCCATTCATATTCCAATATGGCAATGGTTAAAGGGTGTATTCGTTGAATTTCGCCTGCGTTCAAAGCCAAGTCCATTGACTCCAACAAATATTCAAGGCCTGCTGCTGATTCCTTACGGTTTAAAAGTCTCCCTAAAATTGTCAGGGCTCCAATCCGTATAATGGGTGGATGATGTTGATTTTTCAAAATACCCCTTGTTATATCTTCCACATCACCCCATTCACATTGCTCAAAATGATACCGCGCCTTCCAAGTTAACATATAATACGACCACGAGTGCAGATCATTTTCATCACAATACTCCAAAGCATCCGCAATGTGGTTTCGCGTAATTTGATAATCTTTATTCTCGACAGAAATTGAAATAATATTGGTGTATGCCCTAGCTACATGCTCATTATACTTATTATTAAGCGCAATGGTTAAGCTCTTTTTAAGGTAATCCAATCCTACTTTATCTTCAAGATAAAGAGAGGTGCCAATATTGTTGTAGGCATGGCTTAAAATTTCCTCATCGTTGATTTCTTCGGCCAAAGCAATGGCTTTATTCCCATATTCCAAACATAACTTGTTTTCATAGGAAAGCATTTTTAATTGTGAATAATTACTGTACACCAAAGCCTTTTCTTTAATGAATTTAGGTTCGCCCCCTTTTAGTGCTTCCACTGCATTTATGGCCTCTAACCCAAAATATTCAGCTTCCCTTTTCTTTCCCTCGAACCAATTTAGCCTTGATAAAAAACGTAATGAAAACACAATTTTGAGGTTATTCCCCAATTCCCTCCAGATTTCAAGTGCTTTGGTCTGTTCTTCGATCGCTTTTCTTGTTTGATTGGTCAAATAACATTCATAAGCAGCTTTTTCATACAAAATGGCCAACTCCTCACCTTGGTCGTTTTTATATTCAATGGCGGTTAAAAAAAGTTTGCAGGCTTCGATATGCGAACCTTGAATTGCCGCCCTATCCCCTGCGATGGGCGCATACTTTTCCACAAGTTCACCATTTTGGGAATTTTTGGCAAAGTGCACCACCAACGATAAATTTTTAGGCTCTACTTTTTTGGTGAGTAAATAATTCAGCACCTTTTGGTTGAGTCTCTTCTTTTTTATGGCAGAAAGTTCACCCTCTATAGCCGTTCGATAAAGTTCATGTTTAAAGAACAAAAAGTTATCCTTAATGATTAGGGTGCCGGAGGCCAAACAACTCTCAACTGAATCATAAAAATCAGGCTCCAATTTCTCTATCAAAGTAATATTCACTCGACCTGGAAAAATGGAAATTATCTCCCATAATCGTCTGACAGTTTCGCTTTGCTTTAAAAAAACATTTAATATGGCATCTTTAATATTCTCTGGAATTCCCTCATCATAATGTGCCAATAATTCCGTCACATAAAATGGATTGCCCTTGGTCAATCGGTACACATGCTTATAATCGTGCCGTGTTTCTGCAGCAAGGGTTTTCACTGCCCCCAACGATAAGGGTTTTAGCTTGAGTTTGGTATAATGGTCCGGGGGCACTTCGCCATAAATGGTTCGGAACAAATGTTTGTGGATTATTTCATTCTCGCGAAACGAAATGATAAGAAGACAATTGATGGTGTGGATGCGTCGACACAAAAACTTCAAAAGGTCCATGCTGGCCTCATCGGCCCAATGAATATCCTCAATGATCAAAACCATATTGCGCCCCATAGATTTCAACTCCTGAAGAAATGCACTGAACAACAATGCTTTATTGCTTTCTTCCATGAGATAATCGTTAAACCTCATGCTCAAATCGGGTGCTAAGTCGTAAAGTGGGCCCAAGGGTCTAGGGGTAAACAGAGAATCGCAGCCTCCCTTTAATACTTTTACGGATCTGTCTAATCCGCCTAAAAAACTATAAATCAAGGAAGATTTGCCCAAACCACCTTCTCCCGACAAGAAAACTGTATGGCCTTTATGTTGGGCTATTTTTTCAAATAACCCGTTAAGGGTTTCCATGTAAGCATCTCTTTCTAATAGTTCCATTCCATACCTTGCTGGACTACTAGTAAAGATAGCAATTAGAGATTAATGTCAGAAAAAGATGGTTATTTCTGGTTTAAACTCACTGTAGTTGGGTCTATGGTTCAGTAACACTTTTTAATGGATATTGAGTTAAGGCGGAATGTTCTAGGATCACCTAACCATTATTTTCCTAGAATTACTTCCATAATCTCATCGGGCAACAAACCATGTGCTTCCGCATGGGTATCCCTAACTGCTGTTGCCGATGGTGATTCGGACAAACAAAATACTTTTCCATTGGATTCATCCACCCAATAATTGATAAAGTTGACATTGTTCTTGCCCTGTACATCCAAATCCTTAACATGGGCATCGGCAACTGCTTCGGCGGTAACATTTCCGGCACCGAGGTCATGGATATCCAAATAAAGCTTGGAATTCCCTTTTAGTTTAGCGGCATCGCCTTCACTTACCAAAAACACCTCATCCGGCACCAATCCATGGGCTTCTTTATGGGTATTGGACACTTGACTGCCAGCAGGGGCTTCAGATAGACAATAAACAGTACCCGATTCTTCGTTTACCCAATATTCAATAAAATTTACATCATATTTATCCTGAACAGCCAAATCTTTTAAATGAACATCGGCTACAGCCTCGGCGGTTACATTGCCGGCTCCCAAATGATGGGCATCGATATATAATTGTTTTTTTACCGGCTCTTTTTCCACCACCTCCTTTTCTGAAGTGGTAACCGGTTCTGATTTTGTTGAGGTGGTATTACTATTTTTACAACCGATGAACAAAGTTGTGCTCGCTAAAAAAATACAAATATTTTTCATAATTAACTTTTTGGAGATTAATTGATTAGACACTATAAATGTATGTAGCGGCAAGAAATCAGGGTTGAGGATTATCCCCTATTTTGGAAAACTTCACACCCTATTTTAGCAGATAGGTAAAAAAATAAACCCCCTCAAACAGTGCTTGAGAGGGTTTATTTATGATACTTATAATAATATTAACCAACCAATGGTGGTTTGTCTGCAATAAAGGGTTGATGGTAATATCTTCTACCGGTTGCCTTATACAATGCATTGGCCAAAGCCCCCATTATAGGAGGGAAAGGAGGCTCTCCCATTCCCGTAGGATCAATATTACTTTCCACAAAATGGGTTTCGATTTCTTTTGGTGCCTCGCTGTGACGAATTAATCGATAACGATCAAAATTCGTCTGTTCGGGCGCTCCATTTTTAAAAGAAAGACCACTGTACATCGCATGGCCAATTCCGTCTATGGCGCCACCTTCCGATAAGTTGGTAGCAGCCCCCGGGTTTACAACAACGCCACAATCTATGGCAGCGGTCACTTTTTGAACCACAGGCGTATCGTTTTCCATGACAACATCCAACACTTGAGCCACATAACTATCATGGCAGAAATAAGCTGATACTCCTCGGTACTTATCCGAATCATTTTGTCCCCAATTGGACTTTTGACGTACCAATTCCAGTACCCCAGCATATCTTGCTGCGTCATATTCATTGGATTCTGGACTGCCCACTGGATTTTCTTGTGCCCGTTTTAAAAGTTCCAATCGGAAATCAATCGGATCTTTGCCCATTTCCTCAGCGACTTCATCCAAGAAAGATTGTTCAGCTCCGGCAATAAAGTTGGAACGAGGCGCTCTGAAGGCACCTGTGGTTATATTGGTATCTACTGTAAAATCTTCTGCTAAATAATTATCAATAGCTCCGGCCGGGAAACGGTTGGCGAAGAGTGGACTTTCTGGAATTCCTCCAGCCTTCACATGGAAACCTATCAAATTGTTATCAGCATCCAGTGCTGCCCGATAGGTAGCGTAGTAAGAAGGGCGATATATGCCTTGGGACATGTCGTCCTCTCTGGTATACATTAATTTAACCGGAGCTTTCATTCGCTGTGATATGGCAGCCGCTTCTACCATAAAATGGCCATAAAGCCTGCGGCCAAACCCTCCACCTTGTCGGGTCATTTGAATATCAATTTTCTCTAAGGGCAATCCTAAACGTTCTGCCACCGCTGGTTCCATCCATTCTGGAGTTTGGGTGGGCCCCAACAACTCTGCATGATCTTCGGTTACATTGGCAAAGAAATTCATGGGTTCCATGGTGTTATGTGCCAAAAATGGGCAGCTATAACTTCTTTCAATAATTCTGTCTGCGCTTGCAAATGCTTTTTCTGGGTCACCATCTTTACGCGACACTTTGCTGTTTCGTGAAATCAACTCTTTTAGTTGGGCCATATGTTGATCGGAATTCTCCATCCCTGCAGGATGCTTTACCGCCATCTTATTTCCGAACAGCGTCAAATTTTGAGTCATATCGGGAGCATCTTCCCAGTCTATATTCAATGCTTTTTTTGCTTGAAACACTTGCCAAGTTGATTCTCCCACTACAACCACAACTTCATTAAAGGCTGTAAAATGAAATGCTACTTTTTCAGAATCTTCATCATATAGTTTTAAGGAAAATACATCTCGAATGCCTGGCATTGCTTTAACTTGATCTGCATCAAAAGATTTTAACCGTTTGCCAAAGGCTGGTGGGTGCACCAAGGCTGCGATCAACATTCCCTCTCGTTGAACATCAATTCCAAATAATGGTTTTCCGGTCACAATATTTTTACCATCCACATTTTTACGTGTTGTTCCAATGATGGAAAACTCTGAATGGTCCTTTAATTCAACTTCTTCCGGCACTTCAAGTTGAGCAGCTGCGGAGGCCATTTCTCCATAACCTGCTGAATTTCCACTCGCCTCGTGCGACAAAACTCCTTCTAATGCAGTTATTTCGCTTGCTGGAACTTGCCATGCTTGCGCAGCGGCTTCTTTTAGTAAATGACGTGCTGTTGCACCTGCCATTCTAAGGTTTTGCCATGAGCTGCTAATGGACCTGCTTCCACCAGCGACTTGCCAACTATATAAATTGGTATTGAGTGCAGCTTGTTCCACGACCACGTTTTTCCAATCAATTTCCAGTTCATCCGCAACGATCATGGGCATGGATGTCCTAACATTTTGGCCAATTTCTGGATTGGGCGACATGATGGTCACCACGCCATTATCACCGATTTTTAAATAGCCGTTCATTTCGAACCACTGCTCGGGCATTTCCAATTCCATGGCTACAGCTTCTGCTTCCTTGGGTTTACAAGAATTGAAAAAACTAAAGCCCAGTACCAATCCACCACCTGCAATACTTGTGTTTTTTATAAAGGCCCTACGTCCAATTTGAGTTTTTATAAGTGTCATTGTTTTGTTTTTAAGGGTGAATTAAGCATTAGTTTCGGAAGCCAATTTTACTGCCTTTTTTATTCGGGTATAGGTACCACAGCGACATATATTTCCATTCATGGCCATCTCAATTTCTTCATCACTAGGATTGGGATTTTTATCCAACAAAGCCGATGCTGACATTATTTGACCAGCCTGGCAGTACCCACACTGGGGCACATCCACTTCCAACCATGCTTTTTGTACTGGATGATTCCCATCTTCAGAAAGTCCTTCAATCGTTGTGATTTCTGAATTTCCTACCATGGAAACGGTGAGCATGCAGGATCGTGTAGCGGTTCCATCCAAATGGACCGTACAAGCACCACATTGGGCTATACCACAGCCGTATTTTGTTCCTACCAATTGTAAGTGGTCACGTAAAACCCAAAGTACGGGAGTGGATGGATCCACATCCACCTGTTTCACCTCACCATTAACGTTTAAATTGAAATTTGCCATAATTTTAGTTGTTGTTATAGCCCAAGAAATAATGTGCCGTACCTGAATACAATATATCGGACAGACAAATACTTAGAGCGTTAAAAAGATACCATTTATTTTTGACTTTCAATAGATTAAGAAAGCGTTTTCATTTTTTATAAATGATAAACAAAAACACTTAACAACTTTACCTTAAAGAGTTTTCGGCATTGCTAAGTAAAGACTTGTATGTGCTATCTAAAATGAAAGAGGAGGTGTAATGCCGAGAGACTTGGACTTCTTAAATAGAAAAAGCCCCTTAAATATTCGATTTAAGGGGCTTTTTTGTTGGCCTACAAGGACTCGAACCTTGAACGACTGAACCAAAATCAGCTGTGTTACCAATTACACCATAGGCCAGTACCAATCAAAAGCCGAACTTGATTCAGCATTTGAGCGTGCAAATTTATAACAAACTTTGGTTTCAACAAATATTTTAATCAGAATCCGAATAATTTTTCTCCCAATAGCATGTTAAAGGTTTTGCAAAAATGGCCAACCGTCTGTGCTATATTTACTAAATTCGCCCCAACTCGGTCAATAACCAGCTTTATGTTTGCAAAAGACTTCAAAAAATGGGATACCATCCTTGGATGGGTTTCTTTCGCTATCGCCTTTATAGTTTACGCACTTACCGTTGAACCCACCGGAAGTTTTTGGGATGCAGGGGAGTATATCTCCACTTCGGCCAAATTACAGGTAGGGCACCCACCAGGAGCTCCTTTGCTTCAGATGATAGGTGCTTTCTTTGCCATGTTCGCCTTTGGTGATGAAACCAAAATTGCACTCATGGTGAATGCGGTCTCCATAGTTTCAAGTGCTTTTGCTGTGCTGTTTACCTTCTGGACCATTACCAATTTAGTGGGGAAACTTATTTCCAAAGAAACAGCCATGTCCAACCCTCAGGCCATAGCTATTTTTGGTAGCGGTTTGGTTGGCGCATTGGCTTTTACATTTTCCGATAGTTTTTGGTTCAATGCCGTAGAGACCGAGGTATATGCCATGGCAAGTTTTATCATGGCCCTATTGCTTTGGCTCGGACTTAAATGGACCGACAATTTGGACGACCCAAGGGGACATCGCTGGTTATTGCTCATTTGCTTTGTGATTGGTCTGACCTTCGGAATCCAGTTTATGGGCTTTTTGGCCATTCCTTCCATTGGACTTTTATATTACTTCAAAAAATACAAGACCACTACGGTTAAGAATTTCCTTTTGGCCAACATCATTGTAGTGGCCCTGTTGATTTTGGTTTATAAATTCTCCCTGACCTACGTATTGGAATTGTTTGGTTGGAGTGAAGTCTTCTTTATCAACGAAATTGGCCTGCCTTTCAATTCAGGAACCATTATAATGGGGCTGATTTTCGTGGCTGCCTTCTATTTCGGACTCCGATATACCAGAAAACATAATTTCCACACCGGAAACATCATTGTACTGAGTTTAATGTTCATGATTCTTGGTTTTTCCTCTTGGTTGATGTTGCCCATCCGTGCCAATGCAAAAACTGTGGTAAACGAGAACAATCCAGCAGATGCACGAGCCCTTTTGGCCTATTATAATAGGGAACAATATCCTGGGGTGGACAGTCCCATTTATGGCGCTTATTATTCCGACACTTTTGCGCCTGCAGGCGAAGACCGGGACGATAGCCCCAAATATGAAAAGGACTTTGATTTGGGCAAATACGTGATTGTTAACCATTATGAAGGAGCCGTTCCCGGACCCAATGCAAAGCATGTAGGTATTCTACCAAGAATGTGGAGCGACCAACATGCCGAAAATTACATGCGCTATTTCGGTGCCTTGGACTTTAAAATAAAATCTGAATACATTTCCAACAATGAACTTCGACAAGCCGTTAGTCAATTTAAAACAGCCTACTCACAGGGGGAAATTGACACACCACAATACATCCGCTTTTTAAGGGAATTTGGGGAATACATTGAAGTTCAGCCACCAACCTTGGGGCAAAACTTAAGTTATATGTTCGATTTTCAGTTTGGGTATATGTACATGCGCTATTTCATGTGGAATTTTGTTGGAAAGCAAAACGACATGCAGGGCAAGTACGACGAAAATGGAAACTGGCTCAGTGGTATTGGATTTATTGACAGTCTGCGCTTAGGAAGTCAAAAAAATCTACCTAGCGATTGGGAGAACAACAAAGGAAGAAACACCTATTATTTCTTACCCTTGTTACTGGGAATCTTGGGTATCGTATTCCAGATTTCCAAAAACCCAAAACAATTTTGGATGCTCTTTGTGTTCTTTATGTTCACAGGTTTTGCCATTCAATTTTACACCAACCCCTCTATTTTTCAACCTAGGGAAAGAGATTATTCGCTCGTAGGTTCGTTCTATGTATTCTGCATTTGGATTGGACTTGGGGTGTATGGCCTTTTCGAAGAATTTAAAAAACTATTGTCCGCCAAGATAGCCGCACCGACAATTTCTGCTATCTGCTTGTTGGCCGTACCCTTTTTAATGGCGTTTCAAAATTGGGATGATCACGACAGGGCCAATCGATACACGGCAAAATCAACCGCAAAAGCCTATCTCGATTCTTGTCAAGAAGATGCCGGGGCCATTTTGTTCACTATTGGGGACAACGATACCTTCCCAATTTGGTATGCCCAAGAAATTGAAAACTACCGCACCGATGTTCGCGTGGTGAACACCAGTCTTTTCGCTACGGATTGGTACATCGACCAAATGAAACGTAAAGCGTACGAAAGCGACCCTATTCCATCGCAATTAACCCACGACAAATACCGCTACGGAACTAGGGATGCCGTTTATTACCGTGGCATTACCGAAAACCGATGGGACATCAAAGATTTTATCAATTGGATCGGGAGTGATAAGGATCAGACCAAATTCGGTCATATTTTGAGCAATCAAGGAGCGGATTTATCCCAATATCCAGAAAGTACTTTGGACATTGTATACTACCCTACCAACAAAATTCGAATTCCAGTAAACAAGAAAAATGTATTGGAAAGCGGATTGGTCAAGGAGAAAGACTCCGCATTGATTGTGGATTACATCGACATCGACCTTCCGGAAAGCGCATTGCCCAAAAACCGAATTTTGATGTTGGATTTGATTGCCAACAACGATTGGAAACGTCCAATATACTTCTCCGGAGGAAGTTTTGACAGTGCAGAATACATTTGGATGAAAGATTACTTGCAATTGGATGGGTTGGTGTACAAGTTGGTACCGATAAAAACACCCAACCGCAACTCTTTTGAAATGGGCCGCATTGATTCTGATTTGATGTATGATATCGTGAAAAATTGGGATTGGGGCAATTCAGGAAGTGATGAAATTTATCACGACCCACAAACCCGTTCCCAAGGACTTTCCTTCAGGAGCAACTTGGCCCGTTTGATGGAAACATTGATTGCTGAAAACAAAATTGACAAGGCCAAAGATGTTATCGACATCTCTTTGACCAATATGCCTGTTGAATATTACTATTTCTATGCTTTCGTAGAGCCGTTTGTAGATGGCTACTATAAAGTAGGAGAAACGGAAAAAGCACGGGAACTGTTCAATAAACTCAAAAAAATCTACCAAGAGCACTTGGAGTACTACGCTGCGTTACCTTTGGATGAGCAATACGACAAAATAGACGATATCTTATCCGACATGCAAGCGTATCGTAGAAACATAGATATCCTAATTGAGAACGGAGATAAAGACTTGGCCGAATCGGAGACCATTATCTTTAATGAATACATTGATATGTTTTCACAATTTGTGGATGATGAAGAAGAGGTATTGGACGACCCAATGTCAATGGACCCAGACCTGGAGGATTCAATGCTATTGGATACGATTGAGTCGGTTCCCGATTCCGTTGAAATGGAACAACAATAAAAAGGAAAGCGAGGTTTTCACCTCGCTTTTTTGTTTAAATATATTCGTTTAGAATGCCAATAAGTGTATTGGCATCTTGCTCACCGCTCTGGCGCCAGACCATTTCACCTTTCTTATAAATCATAAGGGTTGGCAGTCCTTTAATTCGCAAAGCTTGACTCAGTTCTTTGTTCTTATCCACATCTATTTTGATGACTTTCCCTTTATCGCCAAGTGCAGCAGCAACATCGCTCAAAACAGGATGCATGGACGTGGATTGCTCGTTCCATTCTGCATAAAAATCCAACAGAACAGGAATTTTCAAATCAATAAGTTCTCCAAATTTAGACATGAATTCAAAGGTTTACAGTCAAAAGTAAGAAAAAATGTTAAGGTTTTGAACCCCCATAAAACTTTAGAAAAACCACTCCGTTCAAAGGCATTCAAGATTTCATTACCTTATAGAGTAAGGCACCAAAGAGCATAAAACCAAATTTAAGGCTAAGCCCTTTTGGCACAATTTGATTTTTGAACGAGCAAACAATCTGATATCCTGACATTTATCATACACATTAGTTGATCTAATCACTACGTTTACATTCTATTTAACTGTACAGCACCTGACTGAACAAACTTTTGCACATCAGCCACTTGCTGTGTAAAACCTCTCCTAATGAAAAGTATATTTGTTACACTAGCTGCATTTTTAATGACCTCTATCACCTTTTCACAGGCCGGACACATTATGCAAGGGGTCGGTTCGGTGAACATGTCAATGGGAGGTGCGTCCACCGCGCAGCCGTTGGATATATCCGGGGCATTGCATTGGAACCCCGCCACGATTACTGCGTTTGATGACAATAGCATTAAATTGGATATTGGCTTATTTTTTTCTGCCCCACAAGTTAGTTCCATCGTTCCGGAATTTGATGGTCAAGGGCAACCCACAGGAAACTTTTATAGTGGAACCACGGAGGACGACAGAGGCGTTTCTCCCATGCCCGCTGTAGCAGCCGTATGGAGCAAACCAGAAAGCAAACACACTTTTGGAGCATCCATTTTTGGTATCAGTGGATTTGGGGTCACATTTCCCGAAAGTATGAGCAACCCGATTACTATGCCACAAGCCAACGGTGGTTTTGGACGCATTGAATCTGATTATATGCTTTTACAAGTTGGGCTAACATGGGCCTATGAAATTTCGGAAGAATTTTCCATTGGTATCCAACCCACTTTTAACTACTCCTCTTTAGAGTTAATGCCCAACCCAACCGCTAATCCCACCCAGGCAGGATACCCCACCGCCAACAGGGCATCAGCATTGGGCTTCGGAGGTCAAATTGGCCTGTTTTATCATTCCACAACCGGAATAAAAGCTGGCGTTTCCTATAAAACCACCCAGTATTTTGAAGACTTTGAATTGGAGAACACCTATTTGGATGGCGCCACAGGTGGTAACAATTTTAATATGGATTATCCTTCCATTCTCTCGTTGGGATTGGGATATTCTTTAGGTAATGTTGACATTGCCCTTGACTACAGATGGGTCAATTATGAAAACACCGATGGATTTTCCTCCGTAGGCTGGACAGAGACAGCTTCGGTAGCAGGATTTGGATGGAAAAACATCAGCATTATATCAGCAGGCATTCAATACAAAGGCGTAAACAAATTACCAATTAGGGCTGGGTATACCTACAGTTCCAACTCGATTAACAGCGATGTGGCCTTTTTTAATGTTCCCGCTACGGCCATCATAAAAAATGCCTATCAATTTGGGGTAAGCTACGAATTTAGTGACCGCTTTACAATGGATGCCTTGATTCATTATGGCACAAGTGGTAATGCCACTTCAGGTCCATTGTTGAATCCACAATTCATTCAAAATTTTCCACCCTACGGAGCCATTCCCGGAAGTGAAGTTTCATACGATATGACCACAATGATGGTGGGGCTTGGAGCATCACTTAAACTTTGAAATAACCGAAATAACCATAGAAAAAGGCACTAAAATACGTTTAGTGCCTTTTTTATTTTCCGTTGACAAACAGAGACATAAACAATTTTATCTCACTGAATTTCAGTACCTTTAATAGGGAACATTAAATATATCGTCATGGCAATTAAAAGTTACACCGGAAAAAGAGTCAAGGAGATTCCAAAAGAAACAAAACTAAAAGTGAGTGATTATATGACTCGAAATCTCATCACCTTTAGTCCAGACCAACCTATTGAAGAGGTTATCGAAGCATTGTTGAAATACAAAATTTCGGGGGGACCCGTTGTAAATGAGAAGAACGAACTTATAGGGATTATTTCGGAGGGTGACTGCATAAAACACATAAGTGACAGTCGATACTACAATATGCCTTTGGAACAACGAAAAGTAGGTCTACGAATGGTCAAAAATGTGGAAACCATTGATGGCAACATGAACATTTTTGATGCGGCCAAGAAATTTCTTGAAGTTAAAAGGAGGCGCTTCCCCATTGTTGAGGACGGCAAATTGGTGGGTCAGATATCCCAGAAAGATATTCTAAAGGCCACTTTAAATTTAAAACAGGAACACTGGTAATGATTCGCTTTAAGCCACCTTTCCTTTTTTCTTCAATGTAATCACAGAAACCTCTGGCCAAATACCAAAACGGCCAGGGTAACCAATAAATCCAAAACCTCGGTTCACATTAATGAACTGATCCATTTCTTTATAAATACCAGCCCAGTATTTGTATCGCCACTTCACTGGACTCCATTTTACCCATCCGGGAATCTCAACCCCGAATTGCATTCCGTGGGTGTGACCACTCAATGTTAAATGAAAATGGTAATCGTCATGAATTACCACGTCTTCCCAATGGGAAGGGTCGTGGCTCAACAATATTTTAAAATCATCTTGGTGAACACCTTCTTTGGCTGCTTGAAGATCTCCTGCCTTTTTAAAACCACCACGGCCCCAGTTTTCAACCCCGACCAAGGCAATCCTTTCACCATCTTTTTCCAAATAACGGTTAGAGTTCAAAATCAGGTCAAAACCCATTTCCTTTTGCATGGATTTTAAATCTTCCAAGTTTTGAGCTTTGGCTTCCTCGGTATCCCAAACGGCATAATCCCCATAATCATGGTTGCCCAAAATAGAAAACACCCCATCTTTAGCTTGCAAACGGGAAAACACTTCTTTCCAGGGTTCCAATTCTTCAGAACGATTGTTCACAATATCACCTGTAAAGAAAATTACATCACTTTGCTGCTCATTGACCAAGTTTACCCCATATTCGACCTTTTGGTAATCGTCAAAACTACCACTGTGCACATCCGAAATCTGGGTGATTTGATAGTTATGAAACGCATCAGGTAAATCCTCGAATTCTAGCTCGTATTTTAATACTTGGTAGTTGTATTTTCCTCTATACATGCCATATAACAATGCACCAAAAGGTAAAGAAGCCAACCCAAGGGCCAAACCACTTATAAATTTTCTACGAGAAGGAAAATACCCCCCTTCGGAATCTGATACCCCAACCATTTTATTATAACCGTAGCCAATCAATCGGACTATATCTTCCAACAAAAGAAAAAATCCCAACACTAAGGCCAATAGAAAGAAAGCAGCAAAAATACTTCCCGCAATTGCAGCAGTACCCTTGAACCCATTACTTGGATCATAGGTCATTACTTTAACGGCCAAAAACAATAAGGCGCCCAGAAAGAGGGCTATATAGGTCCAATGCATCCATGGACTCTTGAACAAGGTCCTGAAGGCCTGAAAACCATAGGCGGCCAAAATCACATAAATTATGGCCAACACAATAAATCTCGTCATACAATCTTTTTTACAAAATTAGGGTTAATCTCCTATCTAGCAGTGCTTTTAATTATAATTTAACGGCCCTCACAATGGCCTTTAGCACCTCTGGATTGGAAACAGCCACCTGATCTTCCACCAAATGTTTGGATGAGTTCATACTGATTTTATGCGCAATATTCACACGGTTTCCAAAAGTGGTGCCCGAACAATGAATCGCTTTTAGACCAGCAGTCTTAAACTTTAATGCATTTGAGGGTGAAACCCCTCCCCCAGCCATTATAGTCATGGCGGTTTGTTGTTGCCAAGTCTCCAAATTTCGCAATCCAATTTCTGCAGAAGTTTCACCGCCAGAAGTCAAAACGGTTTGCACACCAATCATTTCCAATTGTTTTAAAGCCTCATTTGGATTCGCCACCCAATCAAAGGCACGATGGAAAACAAAATGTAAATCTCCTGTCAAATCAACTAGAGTCTTGGTTTTATCTACATCAACCGTAAAATCAGGATTCAATATTCCAGAAACAATGCCATCCACTCCCATTTCTTTGCAGGCCAAAATATCGGCTTTCATCACTTCAATTTCGTAATCAGAATACGTAAAATGCCCCCCTCTAGGACGCAACAGCACATGCACAGGAATATTCAATTCCTTTTTAACCAATTCAATAAGTCCCGCAGATGGGGTAATCCCCCCTACACCAAGCTCCGAACAAAGCTCAATTCTATCCGCTCCTGCCCTTTCCGCATTCACTGCCGATTCCAACGAATTGGCACAAACTTCTACCAGCATATTGTATATTTATGACCCTTAAAAGTAAACATCCCAACGCATGCAACGACGCAAATTCCTTAAAAATTCGAGCCTTACCGCCGCAGGACTGGTTTCTGCCACCACATTGGCCTCATGTAAAACCGAAACCAAATCCGAAGTCGCTCCTTTAGCCGCTGTTGAACCTATAAAGCCCATTGTGGTCTGCACGTGGAATTTTCTGAATGCCACGAACAAAGCTTGGGAAGTTTTAAGCGCTGGCGGAAATGCACTCGATGCCGTGGAACAAGGGGTGATGGTGGAAGAAGCCGACCAAACCAACGAGACTGTGGGCAAAGGAGGCCGTCCAGACCGTGATGGCAATGTAACTTTGGATGCCTGTATTATGGACAAGGATGGGAATTGCGGCTCCGTGGTCTATTTGCAAAACATTGTGCACCCCGTTTCCGTTGCTCGAAAGGTAATGGAAGAAACCCCACATATTATTTTGGCAGGAAAAGGTGCCGAAAAATTTGCCTACGAGCAAGGCTTCAAAAAAGAGGATTTGTTCACCGAAAGCACTCGAAAACAATACGAAGAGTGGTTAAAAACCTCCAAATATGAGACCACTATCAATATAGAAAACCACGATACCATTGGCATGTTGGCCATTGATGAAAACGGTGATATCGCAGGCGCCTGTACCACAAGCGGCATGGCTTACAAAGTAGGTGGTCGTATCGGGGACTCCCCCATTATTGGCGCTGGACTTTTTATAGATAATGAAGTAGGAGGTGCAACGGCAACAGGAGTTGGTGAAGAAGTGATTCGAACCGTAGGCAGTTTTTTAATTGTGGAGTTGATGCGACAAGGAAAAAGTCCACAAGAAGCCTGTGAAGAAGGTGTGAAGCGCATTATGAAGAAAAATGAAGGCCGCAAAGATTTCCAAATTGGGTTCTTGGCCATCAACAAAAATGGGGAAACGGGGGGATATTGTGTACATCCTGGGTTTACGTATCGTGAATACTCTGAAAAGGGACACGAGAACCGAGAGGTAACCAGTTTTTATGAATAGAAGTTAGAACGCTGCACTTTTTAGATGTTAGATGCTAGAACGCTTCGCTGTTAGAGATGAGATACTAGAACGCTGCGCTATTAGACAAAAGAGCCAAGAGCGTTTCTCTTTAAAAATCAAGAAGTCTTCAGTCTTGGTTCTTTGCTCTGGAGTCATAACTTCTCAAATCTAATATCTCAATTCTCATATCTTTTAATCTTCAATTCGTACTTTTAAAAACTCGTACTTCTAACTTTGTACTTCAAAAAATTATACCATGTCTGATCAAAAAAGACTTTTCCTTTTAGACGCCTACGCACTTATATTTCGCGGCTACTACGCCCTTATAAAAAATCCAAGAATCAACTCCAAGGGAATGGACACATCTGCCATTATGGGATTTATGAATTCCCTTTTTGATGTGATCAAACGCGAACAACCCGACCACTTGGCCGTGGCATTTGACAAAGGTGGCAGTGTAGAGCGCACCGAACTTTTTGAGGACTACAAGGCCAATCGGGATGAGACGCCCGATGCTATCCGAATAGCAGTGCCTTATATTCAACAAATATTGGAAGCCATGAAAATTCCTGTTGTGGTTTTGGAGGGCTACGAAGCGGATGATCTTATTGGCACTTTGGCCAAACAGGCCGAAAAAGAAAACTACAAAGTTTTTATGGTGACGCCCGATAAGGATTTCGGACAATTGGTGAGCGAGAATATTTTCATGTACCGTCCAGCTCGAATGGGTAACGGGATTGAAATCTGGGGGATTCCCGAGGTACAAAAACGCTTTGGAGTAAAACGTCCAGAGCAGGTCATCGACTATTTGGGAATGATGGGTGATGCCAGTGACAATATTCCGGGTTTTCCGGGTGTTGGGGACAAAACCGCTAAAAAATTCTTGGAGCAATTCGATTCTTTGGAAGGTTTGCTGGCCAATACCGACAAGTTGAAAGGCAAAATGAAGGAGAAAATCGAGGAAAATGCCGAGTTGGGTCGTTTATCACGAAAACTGGCCGAAATTAAAACGGATTGCGACGTTCAATTCCATGCCGAGGATTACGAAATGTGTCCTCCAGATGCAGAAAAAGTGCAGGAAATCTTCGAAGAATTGGAATTCCGAAGACTGAAAGATCAATTCATTAAACTATTTACCGAAGAGGCCGAAACAAGTACGTCTGTGACCAGCACAAAAACTGCGAAAGAAGAAGCCAAAGTAGCAGGCAGTGGTCAATTTACCTTGTTTGGGGGTGATCCAACCGAAGCCGCAGCCACCATTAAAGATGTAAACAGCCGAAATACCATTGCCGATGTTTCGCATTTGTACCAAAACGTGGAAAACGGATTGGGCATGGAACTCTTTTTGGAAATGCTGATGAAGCAACCCTCCGTTTGTTTTGATACCGAGACCACCTCATTAAATCCGTTGGAAGCCGAGTTGGTGGGTATCGCCTTTAGTTGGTCGCCAGGAAAAGGATTTTATGTGCCGTTTCCCGATAACGAGAACGATGCCAAACCCTTGATTGAAAAACTACGCCCGTTTTTTGAATCCGAGGACATTGAAAAGGTGGGGCAAAACTTAAAATACGACATTAAAGTAATGCAAAACTATGGTGTGGAAGTCAAGGGCAAACTGTTCGATACCATGTTGGCCCATTACCTCATCAATCCCGATATGAGGCATAATATGGATGTGCTTGCGGAAACTTACCTCAACTATACACCTATTTCCATTACGGAACTCATCGGCAAAAAAGGGAAGAACCAACTCAGCATGCGCCAAGTTCCTTTGGAAAAACAAACCGAATATGCCGTGGAGGATGCCGATGTCACCTTTCAACTAGGGTTAAAATTTACGCCTGAATTAAAAGAGGCCCACACAGACAAGTTATTTGATGAAATTGAAATTCCTTTGGTCCGCGTGCTTGCAGATATGGAGTTGGAGGGCATCAATTTGGACAAGGATTACTTAGAGGGTCTTTCAGAGCAATTGGATAAGGATATCAAGGAACTGGAACAAAATATTTACAAAGAGGCTGGGGAAGAATTCAACATCGCCTCCCCAAAACAGTTGGGCGATATTCTTTTTGGAAAATTGAAGTTGGTGGACAAACCCAAAAAAACCAAAACAGGTCAGTTTTCTACTTCGGAAGATGTACTCTCTTATTTGGCAAAAGACCACGAAATCATTAAAAATGTGTTGGATTACCGCGGATTGGCAAAACTGAAAAGCACCTATGTGGATGCCTTGCCCAACGAAGTACAACCAAAAACAGGTCGCGTGCATACCGATTATATGCAAACGGTGGCAGCTACAGGTCGTTTGAGCAGCAACAATCCGAACTTGCAAAATATTCCTATCCGAACTGAACGTGGACGACAGGTGCGAAAAGCATTTATTCCGCGTGATGAAAACTATGTGTTGTTGGCAGCGGATTATTCCCAGATAGAATTGCGCATTATTGCGGCCTTGAGCGAAGAAGACACCATGATTTCTGCATTTAAAAATGGAGAGGACATTCATGCTTCCACTGCCTCCAAAGTATTTAATGTGCCGATTGAGGAAGTGACCCGCGAACAACGTAGCAATGCCAAAACGGTGAACTTCGGGATTATTTATGGGGTTTCGGCCTTTGGGTTGAGCAACCAAACGGATTTGAGCCGTTCGGAGGCCAAAGAACTCATAGACACCTATTACAAAACCTACCCGAAATTGCGCAATTACATCAGCGAGCAGATAGATTTTGCTCGTGATCATGGGTATGTGCAAACCGTTTTGGGGCGTCGTAGATATTTAAAAGACATCAATGCAGGGAACCAAGTGGTGCGCGGTGCTGCGGAACGTAACGCGGTGAATGCCCCCATCCAAGGGAGTGCTGCGGACATCATTAAAATTGCGATGATCAACATCCATAAAAAACTTTCCGAAGGCAAATACAAGACCAAAATGCTTTTGCAGGTGCACGATGAATTGGTGTTCGATTGCTACAAACCGGAATTGGAAGAAATGAAACAACTGATCAAATCGGAAATGGAAAATGCCTACAAACTTTCCGTACCCTTGGATGTGGAAGTTGGGATTGGTGAGAATTGGTTGGAGGCGCATTAGAAACACCAAATAAGCTCAATCATCTACTTTAAATTTCTTATTTCCACTATTTATTAAAAATAAAGTCAAATAGTTGACTTTATTTATTATTTTAGCTATATCTAATTGAGACTTATGATAAAGGAAATTTCTAAAAAACAAGTACTGGATAGAATAAGATTCGAAAATCCTTGGTGGGTTGATGGTCACATTGAAGATGATTACAACCAAATGCCAAGAAGGCTTTATTTTGAACTTTTCAAGCCCCTTGTTTATGAAAGGGAAGTTAGAAGAGCTGTGGTTTTAATGGGTCCACGAAGGGTAGGAAAAACAGTAATGCTTTTTCATCTGGTCGAAGATTTGATCAGTAGTGGAATAAATCCAAAAAAAATCATATTCATCACTATAGAAAATCCCATTTATAACAATATTCCTCTCGAACAGCTATTTACTTATGCAAAAGAGGCCACTGGACTTAAGGATAAAGAGGATTGGCACATTATCTATGATGAAATCCAATATTGTAGGGATTGGGAGGTACATCTGAAATCATTGGTAGATAGTTACAGAAAAGACAAATTTATAGTTTCTGGTTCTGCTGCGGCCGCACTCAAGTTTGCCAGCACAGAAAGTGGAGCTGGAAGATTTACTGATTTTTTGTTGCCTCCATTAACATTTAACGAATACATTTCACTAAAAGGTTTGGATAGGATTATTACCACCACCAAATTAAAATGGAAAGAACACGTTACTGAATTTTATACCTCCTCCCATCTTGATGAATTGAACAAGCACTTTCTGGATTATATAAACTTCGGCGGGTACCCTGAAGTAATCTTTTCAGATAAAATACAGGCCAACCCTGGGAGATACATCAGACAGGATATAGTAGACAAAGTGCTTCTAAGGGATTTACCAAGTCTATATGGAATAAGTGATACCAGAGAATTGAATTCGTTGTTTACCACAATCGCCTATAATAGTGGAGGTGAATTTTCACTTGAAACCCTAAGTAAACAATCCCAAGTACCAAAGAATACGCTAAAAAAGTATATTGAATACTTGGAAGCCGCATATTTAATTAAGCAAGTAAGGCGCATTGACCAAAGTGGGAAGCGTTTTAAAAGAGATAATTTTTTTAAAATCTATTTAACTAATCCATCACTAAGGAGTGCACTGTTTTCGCCTATGTCAACCACCGATGAAATGATGGGAAACATGGTAGAAACTGCAATATTTGCCCAATGGATGCATCGCGATTGGTTCACGCCTTGGTATGCCAGGTGGACAGGGGGCGAAGTAGATATGGTTGGTTTAAGTGAGTCGACATTACAACCGTTGTGGGCACTCGAAATAAAATGGTCAAACAGATATTTTGACAAACCAAATGAATTAAAGAGTCTTTACAAGTTCTGTAGTGAGAGTAATTTAAATAATCCAATTGTAACAACTATTGACAAAGAGGGAGAAAAAGAATTTAATGGGATAAACATTCAATTTCTTCCTTCTTCTGCCTACGCATATACAGTGGGCAGAAACACCTTAGAAATAAAGAAAAACATGTAAAATAGGCATTGACAGTAAAGTGTTAAGCTTTAGTCATTTATACACCCAAAAGACTCTTCCGTGAAACCCTCCAAAATCATACTCCCCATCATTGTGTTTTCGCAATTTTGCTGTACTTCGCTTTGGTTTGCGGGCAATGGGGTAATGCAAGACTTGGTGGCCACTTTTGGGTTAAGTAATAGCGCTGTTGGGCATTTGACCTCGGCTGTGCAGTTTGGGTTTATCGTGGGCACACTTCTTTTTGCCATTTTATCCATAGCAGACCGCTTTTCGCCCTCCAAAGTGTTCTTAAGCTGCGCCATTTTGGGTGCAATCTTTAATCTTGGAGTTGTTTGGGAGGGCAATAGCTTAGCAAGTCTCCTGAATTTTCGATTTTTTACGGGTTTTTTCCTAGCTGGTATTTATCCTGTAGGCATGAAGATTGCCGCAGATTATTACGAAAAAGGATTGGGCAAATCGTTGGGCTTTTTGGTAGGAGCCTTGGTGGTTGGTACTGCTTTTCCGCATTTATTAAAAAACATGGCCTATGCCTTTCCTTGGAAAATGGTACTGGTAGCCACTTCAAGCTTGGCAGTTTTGGGCGGATTGCTCATGTTGAGTTTCGTCCCAGATGGTCCATTCCGAAAACCGAGTCAAAAACTGGAACTATCGGCGTTTGTAAAAGTATTTCAGCACCCAAAGTTTCGTGCCGCTGCATTCGGCTATTTTGGACATATGTGGGAACTCTACACCTTTTGGGCTTTTGTCCCGATCATGCTACAAACCTATGCTTGGGCACACCCAGAAATTTCATTTAACATTCCGTTGCTATCATTTTTAATTATTGCCCTAGGCGGATTGGCTTGCGTTGCCGGAGGGTTTTTGTCGCAGCGATTGGGCACCAAAAAAGTGGCTTTTATAGCGCTATTGCTTTCTTGCTGTTGTTGTTTAGTTTCGCCTTTACTGTTTGGTCAATCATCAGAAACACTTTTTATCGCTTTTCTTATTTTTTGGGGTTTGGTGGTGATTGCCGACTCTCCCCTATTTTCAACTTTGGCGGCACAAAACGCATCTCCAGAAATTAAGGGAACTGCTCTTACGATTGTCAATTGTATCGGATTTGCCATTACCATCATCAGTATTCAATTATTGAACATCATGAGAACCTGGACTTCTTCCAACTTTATATATATGGTTTTGGCCATTGGTCCCATTTTAGGGTTGTTGGCATTGGTTACAAAAAGTAAAACCGCTATTGATTCAGAAAACAAAATCCACAATTAATCCGTATCTTGAAATGTCGTTTTGGAAACATAAAAAAACGGCCTCACAACAAACTAAACTGCTGAACAATGAAAACCATCAAAATCCTCCCCTTGCTGCTTACTTTAGCGGCATTGACCAACTGTGGAAACCCCAACGCCGAAACAACTGAAAATTCCACCACACCCGAAACGGTGCAAGAGGAAAGGGAATTTTATCAACTTAAAATCTATTCTTTCAGCACTGACGAGCAAATATCCACTACAGATGATTACTTGAAAAATGCCTTTATGCCTGCTGTAAAAAAACAGGGTATTGACAACGTTGGCGTATTTAAATTTATTACCAATGAAACGGATACGGTACACAAAACCTTTGTATTACTTCCTTTTAAAAGCTTGGAACAGTTTAAGGAACTGGACAACAAACTTATGGAAGATGAGACTTATTTGACGGCAGGCAGTGCCTACCTCAATGCCAATTATGATAATCCTCCCTATGAAAATATAGAGTCCATCGTAATGCAGGCTTTCACCGATATGCCAATGATGGCAACACCCAATTTAGAGGGGCCTCGCGAAAACCGAATTTATGAAATGCGTAGTTATGAATCGCCCACGGAAAAATATTATATCAACAAGGTAGATATGTTCAATGCCGGTGGTGAGGTAAAATTATTTGACCGTTTAAATTTCAATGCCGTGTTTTATGGGGAAGTATTATCGGGTCCGAAGATGCCCAATTTAATGTACATGACCACCCATGCCGACATGGATACCAGGAATAAAAACTGGGAGGCTTTTGTGGATTCTCCAGAATGGAAGGAACTTGTTGCCATGCCCAAATATGAAAACAACGTGAACCATGCCGATATTTGGTTCCTTTACCCCACTGAATATTCTGATTATTGATTCCATAAATGATTGAACTGATCTACTTCACAGGCAAAACTTGCGGAGTTTGCAAAGCGCTCAAACCAAAACTATTGGAAGCAGCACAAGAGAACTTTCCCAAGGTTAACATCCGTGTGGTTGATGTAGAAGAGGAAAAGGAGTTTACAGGACAGTCCATGGTGTTTACCTTGCCGGTGATCATCCTTAAGGTTGATGACAAGGAAATGTACCGATTTGCACGTAGTTTTTCCATTTATGAAGTATTGGATAAGTTAAAGCGACTTGAAGAAAACACGAGCCAGTAATAAAGTTTCTTGTATTTAACCAAATAAAAAAGGCACCCCTCAAGGTGCCTTTTTCATCTTCTTCATAGCATATTTAGTTGCCAAAATTATTGGCTAGTCGTGGTTTAGGGGCTTTGCTCCTTATAAACAAATCCGTAAGCGGTTTAAAGTGTCGCTTCCACTGGTATGGAGCAAAATCGAACCACAACTTAACTTCTGGGGCATTGTCTTCCGCAACTTCGAAACCACCTTCGATGGTAAAATCCAATCGGTCGAACGAATTGGCAGATTCTTCCTCCCCATCCTGATAGGTAAACTGGTTTCCCCAACCTGCTAGGTAAAAACGCAAAGTTGTGTAGGCACCTTTGGGTAAGGAAAGGACACTTTTGGAACGCAAAAATGTTCCAGATGCAATTCCTTTTAAGGAAACTGGGTTTTGACCAGGAAAATCTATTATAAAATGTTCGTTACCATTTTCGTCTATTGCGGCAAACTTGGTAATGTTCAGCATCATTTCTGAAACCTTGAGCGAGGTAGCAGGCTCGTTTCGTAAGATCAACTCGGCACTCTCGTTCTTGGATTTGTACCAACCTTCCATCACATGTGGTGCGTAAGGCGCTGTTGACCATATTGTTGGATAAAAATTTGTCTTTTTCATAGCAATTGTAATAGCATAACTATACGGGTACAAAGTTGCGGCAGTTTTCCTACCACCACGTCCAATAAATTATCCATTTACTATGCTGAATTACCCTAATTTGGTTATTTTAAGATTATTTTAGGTTAAAATGACATAAGATTAACTTCCGTAACGGTAACCGCACTATCTTTCAGAAGTATGAAAATCAGCTATGTTTTTTTGTTATTAGCGCTTGTGGCCGAAATTATTGGGACCATCGGCGGTTTTGGCTCCTCAGTGTTTTTTGTGCCCTTGGGAAATTTTTATTTTGATTTCTATTCTGTGCTGGGTATGACCGCTATTTTTCACCTATCGAGTAACCTCAGTAAGATCTTTCTTTTTAAAAAAGGTTTGGACAAAATGCTTTTGCTCTATATCGGGGTGCCTTCCGTTCTTTTTGTGATTATCGGTGGTTTTCTTTCAAAATTGGTGAATGGTTATTATCTGGAAATCGTATTAGGTGTATTTTTAGTGGTTTTCAGTCTTTTGTTCCTAATCAAGAGTGAAATTGTAGTCCTCCCCAACAAAAAGAATGCCATTGTTGGGGGAACCCTGTCTGGAATGTCTGCAGGACTTTTGGGAACTGGTGGTGCCATTCGAGGGTTGACCATGGCCGCCTTTAACTTGGAAAAAAGTGCCTTTATTGCGACCTCTGCCTTTATTGATTTTATGATTGATTTCTCGCGGACTTTTGTCTACTATGAAAATGGATATATCGGCAAGCAAGAGCTCATGTACCTGCCATTTTTATTGGTTATTGGATTGGTGGGCACTTATCTGGGCAAGAGAATATTGCACTACATCCCCCAAGATAAATTCAAAAAGATCAGTTTGATTTTGATTTTATTGATTGGTTTGGTCACCATCGCCAAATTGGCCTTTGATCAATGGGGCTCCGTTTCGTCGTAGTTGTTCTCTATTTGGTTCAAAACACTTAAAAAAGTGGCAAATTGGGCAGGGTCAATATCTTTCACCGCCAATTTTCGTAATTGCATGGCCGTGGGTAAGGTCAAATCCAAAATTTCCTTTCCTTGAGGTGTTAGCTCAAGCTTGAATCGTTTTTGATCACCCTCAAATCGGGTTTTCGATATCCAACCCTTCTTTTCCAGCCCACCGATAACCCGAGAGGTAGTGGCACGGTTCCTAAAATTGTTCTTTACAATATCACGTTGACTGGCTTTATCCCCCAACAAATAAATCTGATACAAAATCACCCATTGCTCAATGGTAGTGTCCACGCCCAATTCCTCAAAAGCCTTGAGATAGGCTTTTTGAATCTTACGAAGCACCAAATCCAAGTGGTACCCCATTCCCTGTATTTCATCTATTCGATTGAGCATGTAGTCAACAAAAATAGGGATTCAGACTTTTATATTGGACGTCTCCAAAAATACCCTAATCAATTTTAACCTAAAATTTGCTCAACGAAAGCGATTTCGTACATCATTTTTATTATTTTTGTTGTTGATGCAACAAAAAAGAATTGAACAATAAAACAAAACAAGCAATGGAAACTACAACACTTCCTAAATCAAAAGATACCTCACAAGACTTTATGCCCATTAATGGGACCGATTATATTGAACTTTATGTAGGCAACTCTAAACAGGCCGCACATTTTTACAAAACCGCTTTTGGTTTTCAATCTTTGGCAAAAGCTGGATTGGAAACAGGCCTAAAAGACCGTGAAAGCTATGTGGTGGTTCAGGATAAAATTAGATTGGTGCTTACCTCTCCCCTTAAAAGTGGTACCGCAATAGGTGAACATATCGACAAACACGGTGACGGAGTAAAAGTGGTTGCCCTTTGGGTAGAAGATGCCACTTACGCCTACAACGCAGCTATGGAACGTGGTGCAAAATCGTATATGGAACCAACCGTAGAAGAAGACAAAAATGGAAAAGTGGTTCGCTCTGGAATTTACACTTATGGTGAAACAGTACACGTTTTTGTGGAGCGTAAAGATTACGAAGGCACTTTTCTTCCAGGATTTGTGCAATGGGAAACCCCGGATTACAATCCAACTTCAACAGGATTAAAATTTGTGGACCATATGGTGGGCAATGTAGGTTGGAACAAAATGAACCATTGGGTAAGTTTTTATGAAAACGTACTTGGGTTCCACAACATCCTTTCTTTTGATGACAATGATATTTCCACAGAATACACCGCTTTGATGAGTAAGGTGATGAGCAACGGAAATGGTCGAATCAAATTCCCCATCAACGAACCCGCAGAAGGCAAGAAAAAATCGCAGGTAGAAGAATATTTGGATTTTTATGAGGGAGAAGGTGTTCAGCATATTGCCGTAGCTACCGATAATATTATTCAAACTGTTCGAGATTTGAAGAGCAGAGGCGTAGAGTTTTTACGCGTTCCAGAAACCTATTACGATGCCGTGAGCGACCGTGTGGGCGAAATCGACGAAGATATTGCTCCGCTACGTGAATTGGGCATTTTGGTGGATCGCGACGATGAAGGCTACTTACTTCAAATTTTTACAAAGCCCGTAGAGCCTAGACCTACCATGTTCTTTGAAATCATTCAAAGAAAAGGGGCGCAATCTTTCGGAAAAGGAAACTTTAAAGCCTTGTTTGAAGCCATTGAACGTGAACAAGAACTTAGAGGCACATTGCATTAAAAATCGTAAATTTTAAGTGTTAAGTTTTGAGTTGTGTCTAAAACTCATCACTTAACACTTTACACTTAAAACTAAAGCAATGCCTATTTATCATAAACTCGGGAAAATTCCGCAAAAACGGCATACCCAATTCGAAAAACCGAATGGTGGACTCTACTACGAGCAACTTTTCGGCACTATCGGATTTGATGGCATGTCGTCACTCTCCTACCATGTTCACAGACCTACACAGGTGAAAGAAATTGGAAAGGCGATTGACGTAAGCCCAAAAATTGCGGTGGCGAAAAATATCACCAGTCGAAAGTTTATAGGATTTGATGTGGCTCCCAAAGATGATTTTTTGGAGGCACGCGAACCCCTTTTGGTGAACAACGACGTTCATGTTGGTTTGGCTGCTCCCAGAAAATCTGTCACCGATTATTTTTATAAAAATGCAGATGCCGATGAGATGCTTTTTATCCAGCGAGGGTCGGGAACCTTAAAAACTTTTTTAGGCAACATTCCTTTTGAATATGGAGATTACCTCATCATTCCAAGGGGCATGATCTATCAAATTGAATTTGATACGGAGGACAACCGCATTTTATATGCAGAATCATTCCATCCCATTTATACCCCAAAACGCTATCGCAACTGGTTTGGGCAACTTTTGGAACATTCCCCTTTTTGTGAACGCGACTACAAATTGCCGCAAGAGCTCGAAACTTTTGATGAAAAGGGCGAGTTTGTAATGAAAATCAAAAAGCAGGGCATGTTGCACCAACTTGTTTATGCCACCCACCCTTTTGATGTGGTCGGCTGGGACGGTTACAATTACCCCTACGGATTTTCCATCCATAATTTTGAACCCATTACAGGTCGAGTGCACCAACCGCCACCTGTGCACCAAACTTTTGAGACCAGTGCTTTTGTGGTGTGTTCGTTCTGCCCGAGGTTGTACGATTATCATCCAAAAGCGATTCCTGCGCCTTACAACCATTCCAATATAGATTCGGACGAGGTGCTATATTATGTGGATGGAGATTTTATGAGCCGAACAGGTATTGGGCCCGGTTATATTTCGTTACACCCTGCTGGAATTCCACACGGACCGCACCCTGGTACCTATGAAGCGAGTATTGGCAAACAAGGTACGGAAGAATTGGCCGTGATGATTGATACATTCAAACCTTTGCAAGTAACAGAGAATGCCCTCAAAATTGATGATGGCAAGTACTATAAATCGTGGTTGGAGTAAATTGAATGTCATTTCGAAATGAGCGAAGCGATTGAGAAATCTCAATTTTAGATTTCTCACATTCGTTCGAAATGACAAAAAATAGGTTTGTGATTTCGACTTCCTGCCTGCCGCAGGCTGACGCTCAATCACCTTTTTAATAAAAATATAGATTTTTAGTGGATGCTGAGCGTAGCCGAAGCATCAACGGCAAACCAAAATAAAGATAGATTCCCGTTTTCACGGGAATGACATAAACGAACTTGAATGATCATAGAAATACCTGAAAACTCGGATTTTTCGATTCACAATATTCCTTTCGGGATTTTTTCCACTGTAGACAGGAGTCCACGGGTGGGTGTCGCCATTGGTGACCATATTTTGGATTTGGCCGCTGTGGCCGAATTGGATGTATTTGAATTCAATACTGCCCTTTTGGAAAAAGATACCTTGAACGATTTTATTTCGCTTGGAAAAGAAATCACCGCAAGGGTTCGTAAAAAGATTCAATTTTGGTTAAAAGACGACCAATCCGTTTTAGCTGGAAAACCTGAACTTTTCGTGAAACAGTCCGAAGCCCAAATGCATATGCCTGTTTCAGTGGGTGATTATACGGATTTTTATTCAAGTTTGGAGCACGCTACCAATGTTGGGAAAATGTTCCGTGACCCCGAAAATGCGCTTTTGCCGAATTGGAAACATATTCCCGTTGGCTATCATGGCAGAGCAAGTTCCATTATCGTGAGCGGACAATCCATCCACAGACCCAAAGGTCAAACATTGCCGAAAGGTGAAACTACTCCTGTTTTTGGTCCCACCAAACGATTGGATTTTGAATTGGAAATCGGTTTTATCTGCGCAAAAGACACCGCATTGGGAGATTCCATTTCAACCAGTGAAGCCGAAGATTACATTTTTGGCTTGGTCCTATTCAACGATTGGTCAGCTAGGGATATCCAAAAATGGGAGTACGTACCACTAGGTCCTTTCTTGGCCAAAAATTTCGCATCCTCCATTTCGCCTTGGGTGGTAACCTTAGAAGCCTTGGAGCAATTCAAAACCGAAGGCCCGAAACAAGAACCCGAGGTATTGCCTTATTTAAAATATGAAGGGAAAAAGAATTACGATATCAACCTTGAGGTGAGTATCACCCCTGAAAATGAAAAAGAAACAACGGTTTGCCAAAGCAATTTCAAACATATGTATTGGAATATGAGTCAGCAATTGGCACATCATACCGTAAATGGGTGCAACATTGCTATTGGGGATTTGATGGCCTCAGGAACCATTTCAGGCAAAGAAGAAAACAGTTTTGGTTCTATGTTGGAATTATCTTGGGGTGGCTCTAAAAAAATCAAACTAGATGACGGCCCGGAACGCACTTTTATAGAAGACGGAGATACCGTCACGCTTCGTGGTTTCGCCCAAAAAGGCGATATTAGAGTCGGATTTGGAGCAGTGAGCACTAAAGTGTTGCCTGCAAAATAAATGCGGTGGTTGAGCGCAGTCAAAACCACTGTGAATTTAATGTGACTTCGACTACGCTCAGTCACCAAAATAAGAAATTAAATAGATTATTCACAGATACTGAGCGGAATCGAAGCAACCGAAATAGAATTGTGACTTCGGCTTCGCTCAGTCACCTTTGAAATTAAATAGATTCCCGCTTTCGCGGGAATGACAGTAATACATAATATGATCAAAACCATAGACCCATCAACATCCAATAATTTGGAATTGTACAACCTTATGTCGACCGCCATTGCGCCACGACCCATTTGTTTTGCAAGTACAGTGGACAAAAACGGGAATGTAAACCTGAGCCCGTTCAGCTTTTTCAATATGTTCAGTTCCAATCCGCCCGTAATGATATTTTCACCTGCGCGAAGTGGTCGGGACAATTCCTTAAAAAACACACATGAAAATGTTTTGGAGGTACCTGAGGTGGTCATCAATGTGGTGAACCACGACATGGTGGAGCAAATGTCGCTTTCAAGTACGGCCTACGCCAAAGGAGTAAACGAATTTGTAAAAGCCGGGTTTACCGAAATTCCCAGTGAAAAGGTAAAACCACCCCGCGTAGCCGAATCCCCAATTTCTTTTGAATGTTCAGTGCAAGAGGTGATTGAATTGGCACAAACTCCTGGTGCAGGTAATTTGGTGATTGCAAAAGTAGAGCTGATCCACGTGGATGAAAAATATTTCACCGAAGGCATTTTGGATACCGAAAAATTGGATTTGGTAGGCAGAATGGGCGGCAATTGGTACATCCGAGCCATAAAAGAATCCCTATTTGAAGTGACCAAACCTATCCGCTCATTGGGCATTGGGGTTGATGCTTTACCTAAAGGTATTCGCAACAGCGATGTACTCACTGGAAATGATTTAGGCCGTTTGGGAAATTTGGAGCATTTGCCCTCTGCTTCTGAAATTGATGTAACAGGAGTTTTGGAAGGTGGCGAAGCATTATCGAAAAGAGACATCCATTTATTGGCCCAGCGTATACTGAAGGATGGCAATACCAAAAAAGCCATGGTGCTGTTGCTTTATGGGGAGGGTTTGTAAAGATGATTTAAATGAAAAAAGACATAAAATCCATTTTTAAGGCACATTTAGTGCCCAAAGAGGTGTACAAAGGAGGAAAAAACATTCCACCGACCGATAAAAAAATATACAAACTTTCTTCCAACGAAAATCCATTGGGTGCTTCGCCTAAGGCCATTGCCGCAATCAAAGCCGCTTTGGATCATATTGATATTTATCCTGATCAGACCGATATCCGTTTACGGGAAGCTTTGTTGAAAGATTTTGAGGGCCAATTGACTGCCGAGCAGTTTTTGTGCGGTAACAGTGGTTCGGAGATTTTGGATATCCTGCTTCGAGCTTTTATCAATGAAGGGGACGAAGTAATTTTTTCCAACCCTTGTTTTCTACCCTATTCCGTTTTTTCGAGATGGTACGGTGCCAAACAAGTGGATGTTCCCCTTTTGGCTCCTAACTACGAATTGGATGTTGCGGGTATTTTGAATGCCATTAACGAGAAGACCAAAATCATTTTTTTGACCAGTCCCAATAATCCCACAGGCACCTACATTCCAAAATCAGTGATGGATGATTTTATGGCCCGAGTTCCCAAAAACATTGTGGTTGTTTTTGATGAGGTGTACCGTCATTTTGCAGATGCAGAAGATTATGTGACCGCGTTGCCGTATGTTTTGGAGGGTCATAATGTGGTTGGACTGAACAGTTTTTCCAAAACCTATGGTTTGGCCGGGCAACGTATTGGATATGGATACACCACTCCCACCATTGCCAACTATGTGCGATTAATTCATAAACCATTTTTACTTCCTTTGACTTCCATCGATGCCGCCATTGGCGCCCTGAACGATACCGAATTTATCAAGGAAACCGTAAAAACCGTTTTGGAGGGCCGAACTTTTATTGCCAAAGCCTTTGACGATTTAGGTATCAAATATTGGCCAAGTCAGGCTAACTTTTTTATCATCGACCCGCCTTTTCCTGAAATGGAATTCACCGATAAAATGATGGAAGAAGGGATTATGGTGCGTCCTGTTTCCCAATTTGGGGCACCTGGCAAGGTTCGAATCACCATAGGTGATGCTGAAGCGAATGCTGCTTTGGTTAAGGCGTTGCGGAAAATTATAAAAGATTAAAGAAATTCGTCAATTCGAGTGATTTTGAGGTGAAACACAAAATTGTATCGAGAATTAGAATTTCATTTTCACCAAACCAGTTCTCGATACTTTTTCCTAAAGGAAAAAACTCGAACTGAGGATTAGATTTTTGGATTCCTGCTTTCGCAGGAATGACAAACTGCCCAAAAGCCATCTCGACTGCTTGCCTTAGACAGTAGTCCATCTTAACTATAGAATTAGATTCTTCACTTCGTTCAGAATGACACCAAAATATGAACAAACGTCATGCTGAATTTTTCAGTATCTCATTAAATTGGATTTAGCAAACCATATTCAACACTTCGACTTCGCTCAGTGTCCGAACGGAATGACTTTAAAGCACAAACCGATAGGTTGCTTTCAACAAGAAAATGTTCTGGGGTTTCTGACCAAAAATGTTGTCTCCCAAACTCGGCAATAATCCTTCGGATGGGTCTCCACTTCGGGATACATCTTGCGACCAAACCAAGAATATTTCCGAACCTGGAATGTATTCCCAACGAATTACCAAATTGGATCGAAACTGCACAAAAGAGAAATCAGGATCATCAAAAGCAAAATCATCAATCCCATCCAAATCTTCATCAATACCATACACTCCATCCGCGTAAGAAGTTTGCTGCGGACCATATTGCATAAAACGATCCTCGAAACTCTTGGCCAACGGGTCCGTAATATATTTAAAATTGGAATAGCGACCTCGCGAAATAAAGGGTTGCCCCCAATACTGAATGGTTAAATTTGGATTGATGGTAAAATTCAACCGGAACGACATGCTTAAAGTACGCTGGTTGATTTCACCATTGAGGTACCTTGGACTACCATTTACATCCTCAAAATTAGTAATGAATTGCAATTTGTCGTGGTTTATCCGCAATGAAGGAAAGGCTGAGATTCGTAGTGCATTGATGGGTTGGTATACAAATCCTCCCTCTATATAATAGGTCTTTATGGAATTATCAACCGCCTTTCTTCCATTATGAAAGGCTGAAAACCTAATTTTTTTACGACTATCGGTATTCACACTGTTCCAAAAACTCATCCATGGGGATTGCCGTAGTCTTGGACCACCGCGCAGTGCAAAATTATCGTACTCCAAGGGTGCATAATTGAATCCAATATTGGTGAACCAGTTGCCTTTCCAATTTTGCCAACTATTGGTATTGAACTGAAGTGTATTATGGTTTCCAGCAAAATCCCAAGCCGTCCAATGGTTGTAATTGATGCCCACTCGCCTAAATGTGCTGTCGGGTTTTAGGGTTTGGTAGCCCACCCAAGTGTAATGGCGTATATCATCGGCTCGTCTTTGAAAACCGATATCATTGAGTTCCAATTCTGGGGAACGCCAAGTAGCACCAGATTCAAATTTCCAATGCCCGTTGCCGACTTTCCCAATTTGTACATTTCCACCTGTTCCAGTTAACGATGTTTTGGTTGTATCCACGCTTACATGGTCAGCATCCACCCTATTAAATAGGTGTCCAATGGATTGTTGGGTGTTTGTAATGGCTTCTTCGCTCCCTTTTACATGACTATATGTGATATTTCCGCCAATATACCAATCGCGGTTGGCCCATTGGTGCTTAAAATCAAAACCTCCCGTGTAGGCCGAAGTATGCAAAAAGTTTAAGGTTTCAGGAAGATTCTCACGATTGGTTGCCGTGAAAAGTCCACCAATATAGGAGTTCCGATTATTGAAATCCTTTTGAAGGCGCCCCACAAAATAATTCGTCATGGGCTCTACCATTTCCTTTCGTTCATCGCCTGTACCAGTTCTAATAATGGCATTTCTTCTTGCGGTCACACTCTCCAAAACGCCAATGGCCCATCCGTCTTTTGTTTTTCCACTGAATTTTGCCGCTCCTATTATAGGGGTATTGTCGGGTTGGTCTACAAACTCTCCATCATTGGTATTTGGATAGGATTGCGGACTTCTTCCAATACGGCGGGAATAAAACACATTATCAGACCCAAAGGTGTTCCCTGCTTCAGATTGCGAGACCCTAAAATCGAAGATATTCTTGTTCTCTACAAAAAATGGACGTCGTTCTTGAAAAAATATCTGAAATCCATCCAATGCAATAGCAGAAGGGTCGGCATCCACCTGACCAAAATCGGGGTTTACCGTCAAATCCAAGGTTAGATCATTGGTGATTCCAATTTTGGCATCGAGACCAACGGTAATATTACTTTCACTTCCATCCCGAAAGGGATTGCCCTCTTCAGCCTCGTAGGTTTCGGTTTTGGCCACGGTATAGGGTTGAATTTCCAATTGTTTTTGGGGTTGAATGTTTTTCAAACCGTGCAATTCTCCAAACTCACTTACCCAACCCGGTTGATCCACAGGTTTACGTTGCCAAAGGGAACGTTCTTCATTCCTAAAATATCGTCTGGTGGATTGAAGGCCCCAAACCTGTTCTTCTTCATTTCCAAACTTAAGTTGACTTAAAGGTATTCGAAGCTCAGCGGTCCAGCCTTCATCATCAATATGGGTTTTAACATACCAAATGGGGTTCCAACTAGCGTCCCAATTGTTTCCATTGTTTGATACAAATTCATCGCCCTTTACCCCTGCTGCCGTGATGCTAAAGGAAAAAGCCGTTCGCTTATCAAAATAACTGTCAATATTAAACTCTACCCAATCCCCTTCAAAACCATCACGTCGCGAAAGTCGTTTTACTATTTTATCGGGTTCGGCATCATAACAGCGCACACCTATATATAGGTTCTTGCTATCATAAAGTATTTTAAACTTGGTCTGTTCGGTGGGAGGAGTGTTTTCATCAGGTTGCCATTCAATATAATCGGTTCCCCATTCGACCATATCCCATGCTTGGTCTTCTAATATTCCATCTATGGCTGGAGCAGCCATTTCTCCCAAGGCCTGGGTCACATATATTTTCTTTTCAATAACTTCGGTAGAATCTTGAGCACTTGTTACAATGGAAACCAAAAGGCACAGCATGCCAAGGAAGGAGTGTTTCAAACTGTTTGTTTTTTGATTGATGATATTTTAAAGACTCATCAAAATGTCATCAGTTACAGTTGAAGTGTTTTTTTAAGATTTTTTAACAAATTCTCCCGATATTTGCCCCATTGCTACACCCCAAATATTGAATTCTAAAAAAGGCGAAAAAATATTCCCCACCAACCGTTTGTAATTCAATCTAATAATTGTACATTTGCAGCCCGTTTATCGGGATAGGTTTTTAAATCAATAATATTCGAGAAGTGGATACATTAAGTTATAAGACTATTTCCGCCAATAAATCTACTGTTAACAAGGAGTGGTTATTGGTTGATGCTGAAGGACAGACCTTGGGAAGAATGGCGTCCAAAGTGGCCAAGTTGCTTAGAGGAAAATACAAGCCAAGCTACACCCCCCATGTTGATTGTGGAGACAATGTTATTGTCATCAATGCTGAGAAGGTTACCATGACCGGCAACAAATGGGATGACAAAGAATATCTTAGATATACTGGTTACCCAGGTGGACAACGTTCTGCTACTGCCAAAGAAGTTTTGAGCAAACACCCAGAGCGCATTGTTGAAAACGCTGTAAAAGGTATGCTTCCAAAAAATAAATTGGGTGCAGAACTTTTCAGAAACCTTAAGGTTTACAGCGGTGCTGAGCACGGTCAAGAGGCCCAAAAACCAAAAGCAATAAACTTAAACGACTACAAATAATGGAAGTGGTTCATAAGATAGGCAGAAGAAAAACTGCTGTAGCAAGAGTATATGTTTCTGAAGGTTCTGGAAACATCACAGTAAACAAAAGAGACCTTAACGATTACTTTACTACTGGCACACTTCAGTACAAAGTAATGCAACCTTTCGCACTAACCGAGAACGAAGGTAACTACGACGTAAAAGTAAATGTTTACGGTGGTGGTATCACAGGTCAGGCAGAAGCCGTTCGTTTGGCTTTGTCCAGAGCAATGTGCGAAATCAACGAAGAAAACAGAGCTGTTCTTAAACCAGAAGGTCTATTAACCAGAGATCCAAGAATGGTGGAAAGAAAGAAATTCGGTCAGAAGAAAGCCCGTAAGAAATTCCAGTTCTCTAAACGTTAATAGTACTAGGTGTTTTTGCACCTATTATATAAATAAGTTCATTGAAAACCCTGGAATCATTTTTTCAGGGTTATATTTTTAACCAAAGTTGTCGTTGTTCCAAAAGGAAAAAAGAATCGACTTTTTGGAATTTAGTTTAGCATCTAAATGGATTGGGCGAACGTGAAGTGACCACCAACCCATTGCTTACTACAACGGAACGTAAACTAAGTACAGAAATGGCAAGTAAAATTGAAGTAAAAGATTTACTCGAAGCAGGTGTGCATTTTGGACACCTAACAAGAAAGTGGAATCCAAACATGGCTCCTTACATCTACATGGAGCGTAACGGTATCCACGTGATCAACCTTTACAAAACGGTTGCAAAATTGGAAGAGGCCAATGAAGCCCTTAAGAAAATTGCAGCTTCAGGACGTAAAATCCTTTTTGTAGCTACCAAGAAACAAGCAAAAGACATTGTTGCGGATAAAGTATCCAAAGTAAACATGCCTTACATCACAGAAAGATGGCCAGGTGGTATGTTGACCAACTTTGTAACCATCCGTAAAGCGGTTAAGAAGATGGCTTCCATCGACCGTATGAAGAAAGATGGAACTTTCAACACCCTTTCCAAAAAAGAAAGATTGCAAGTAGATCGTTTGCGAGCAAAATTGGAAAAAAACTTGGGATCCATTGCAGACATGACTCGTTTGCCTGGTGCAATTTTCATTGTTGATACCATGCGTGAGCACATTGCTGTAAAAGAAGCACAAAAATTGAACATTCCAATTTTTGCCATGGTAGATACCAACTCCGACCCAAGAGATATCGATTACGCAATCCCATCCAATGATGATGCCGGAAAATCTATCGAAGTAATCTTGGAAGAAGTAACCAAAGCTGTTGCTGAAGGTTTGGAAGAGCGTAAAAGCGAAAAATCCAACGGCAAAGAAGAGGAAAAAGAAGCTCCAAAAGCTGAAAAGGCACCAAAAAAGGCTCCTAAAGCCGACGACCTTACCAAAGTAGAAGGTATTGGACCAAAAGCTGCCGAAGCATTGGTAGCAAGCGGAATCGTTTCTTTCTCTGATTTGGCTAAAGCCGATACAGAAGATATCAAAACCGTATTGACCGATGCCAGCTCGACTTTGGCGCACTTGGACCCAACTTCTTGGCCAAAGCAAGCTAAAATGGCTGCTGATGGTGAGTGGGACGCTCTTAAAGAATGGCAAGACAAAGTAAAGGGAGGAGTAGAATAATTCAACCTTGATTTAACATTGTCCTAAAACAAAACACTACTACAGTGTTTTACTTTACATAAAATTTTAAAAAGCAATAAAATGGCAAAGATTACCGCCGCAGAGGTAAATAAATTAAGAAAGACCACCGGAGCTGGAATGATGGATTGCAAAAAAGCATTGGTTGAAGCTGAAGGTGATTTTGAAAAAGCAATTGAAATCCTAAGAAAAAAAGGTCAAAAAGTAGCAGCTAAAAGAGCCGACAGAGAATCTTCTGAAGGTGCTGCAATTGCAAAAGTAAGCGACGACAGCACTCAAGGTGTGGTTATCTCTTTGAACTGCGAAACTGATTTCGTAGCGAAAAACGATAGTTTCGTAAAACTTGCGAACGATTTGGCTGAGCTAGCTCTTGGATTTGATAGCAAAGATGATTTCTTGGCCGCTTCATTTGAAGGTATGACCGTTGCTGAAAAATTAACTGAGCAAACAGGTGTGATCGGTGAAAAAATCGAAGTAGGAAGCTTTGAAAAATTGAGCGCTCCTTTCGTAGGATCTTACATCCACGCTGGTAACAAAATTGCAACATTGGTTGGTTTGTCCGCTAATGTTGATGGTGCTGCAGAAGCTGCAAAAGATGTTGCAATGCAAGCCGCCGCAATGAACCCTGTTGCTTTGAACGAAGAAGGCGTTGACCAATCTGTAATCGACAAAGAAATCGAGATTGCCAAAGACCAATTGCGTCAAGAAGGTAAACCAGAAGCCATGTTGGACAATATTGCGAAAGGTAAATTGAAGCGTTTCTTTAAAGATAACACTTTGGTGAACCAAGATTTCATTAAAGACAGCAAACAAAGTGTTGCCCAATACGTTAAGTCCGTAGACTCAAGCCTTGAGGTTATCGGATTTAAAAGGGTAGCTTTGGGTTAATTCCCAGCAAAATAAATCACAAGAAACCGCTTCCATAAGGGAGCGGTTTTTTTATGTCCTTTTCTATCCACTATTCTTCATTTCCCAAAAATAATTTTGATTATTTTTGTCCGGACTTCAAGAAACTTCAATGCAATACAAGAGAATTTTATTAAAACTTAGTGGAGAGGCCCTTATGGGCGAACAACAATACGGTATCGACGCCAAGCGATTGGAAGAATATGCCGATGAAATCAAAGCCGTTGTTGATAAAGGTGTTGAAGTAGCCATTGTAATTGGCGGAGGTAACATTTTCCGAGGTTTGGCAGGAGCGAGTCAAGGCATGGACCGTGTACAAGGTGATCACATGGGAATGTTGGCCACCGTAATCAACGGATTGGCCCTACAGAGCGCTTTAGAACTTAAAGGTGTTCAGACCCGATTGCAATCGGCCATCAAAATCAATGAAGTAGCAGAGCCTTTTATCCGAAGAAGAGCCATGCGCCATTTGGAAAAAGGAAGGGTTGTTATTTTTGGAGGGGGAACCGGAAATCCATATTTCACTACCGATTCAGCCGCTGTTTTAAGAGCTATTGAAATTAAAGCAGATGTGATTTTAAAAGGAACCCGCGTAGATGGTATATACACCTCCGACCCCGAAAAGGACAAAAGCGCCACAAAATTCGATTCCTTATCGTTCAACGATGTACTTTCCAAAGGATTGAAAGTAATGGATACCACCGCATTTACTTTAAGTCAGGAAAACGAATTGCCCATCGTAGTTTTTGATATGAACACTCGTGGCAACTTAATGAAATTATTATCAGGAGAAAACATAGGAACAGTGGTCAATGTTTAATTTGATACTCGATTAGGTTTCAATTTTTAAAATTTAAAATTATGGACGAAGAAGTAAAGTTTGTACTCGATAGCGCAAAAGAAAGCATGGATGCAGGGATTTCCCACTTGGAAAAAGCCTTAATAAAAATACGTGCAGGAAAAGCCAGTCCAATGATGTTATCCACAGTGATGGTGGAATACTACGGTTCCCAAACCCCACTATCACAAGTTGCCAACATCAACACCCCAGATGCTCGAACCATTTCCGTTCAACCATGGGAAAAAAACCTTTTAAGTGAAATTGAAACCGCGATTATGAATGCCAATTTGGGTTTTAATCCTATGAACAATGGTGAGATGATCATCATCAATGTACCACCATTGACCGAGGAACGAAGAATCCAATTGACCAAACAGGCAAAAGCCGAAGCCGAAGATGCCAAAGTAAGTATTCGCAGTGCTCGACAAGAAGCCAACAAAGAATTGAAATCATTGGATATTTCTGAAGATTTGTTGAAAAATGCCGAGGTAGATGTTCAAGAATTGACCAACAAGTACATTAGCAAAATCGACTCCATTCTTACCGTTAAAGAAGCGGAAATCATGAAGGTGTAATTCTTTAGGATTGACAGGTCTGATTCCTAGGAACACAGCATTTCATTTTTTACCTTTGCGCCCAACAAAAACCAAATGGTAGCAAAGCTCTCAAAAGGATTTTGGCCTAAGGTCGCACGCATTATTCTTCGGAATAGAATCCTCATTCTTTTAGGTGTTGTCGCATTCACTGTATTCTTGGCAATGCAGTGGAAAAACATCCGTTTTTCCAATTCCGAAGCAAATATTTTACCCGACGACCACCCTGCCACCATCGAATACAGAGCCTTTACCAAAATTTTTGGTGAAGAAGGCAACGCAGTGGTCTTGGCCATCCGAGATTCTGCCCTATTTGAAACCGACAACTTTAACCGCTGGAACCGACTCGCCAAGCAATTGGCCGCTTTCCCAGAGATTGATTACGTAATCTCTTTGGAAAACCTAAAGGTATTGGAAAAGGACAAGGATAACCAATCCTTTGTTATGGAGTCCTTTATTAAGAACGAGCCTACCACTACACAAGAAATAGACTCTCTTAAACACCATTTGTTCAAGGAACTTCCTTTTTACGACAATCTAGTCTACAATCCAGAAAGCGGAACCATTCAGACCATTGCGTACATGGACAAGGACATCATGAACACGGCTGTCCGAAACGAATTTATTCTGAATGATCTCCGAGACCTTGTTGACACTTTTGAAGCTGAAACACAAATGGATGTTCGCATTTCGGGAATGCCATACATCAGAACTTGGAATACAAAATCTATCACTGATGAAATAGGCATCTTTATTGTTGCCGCCCTTTTGGTCACTTCCATCATTTTCTTCTTTTTCTTTAGAAGTTTTAGAGCCACCTTTATCTCTATGTTCGTCGTAATCATCGGGGTGATGTGGGCCTTCGGTATTTTGGGGCTTTTGCAGTATGAGATTACCATTTTAACGGCACTTATTCCGCCATTGATCATTGTGATCGGGATTCCCAATTGTATTTTCCTGATCAATAAATATCAGCAAGAAGTCAACAAACATGGTAATCAGGCCAAATCGTTGCAGCGTGTTATTTCCAAAATTGGAAATGCCACCTTGATGACCAATATTACTACAGCTTCAGGATTTGCCACTTTTATCATTCTAGATAGTGCGCTCCTAAAGGAGTTTGGTATTGTTGCCTCCATAAATATTGTGGGTATTTTTATTTTGTCCCTTTTGATTATTCCGATCATTTACAGTTTTATGCCGCTTCCAAAATCCAAGCACTTAAAGCACTTGAACAAAAGATGGATGGACTTCTTTGTGAACTGGATGGAGCGCATGGTTCGCGATCACAGAATCGCCGTGTACATGGTTACTGTTGGAGTCTTGGTTTTGAGCGTGGTGGGCATCTACCAAATGCGAATTACAGGAAGCAGGATTGAAGACCTGCCCAAAAACACCCATTTCTACAAAGACATCCAATTTTTTGAGCAAGAGTTCGATGGCATTATGCCGATGGAAATTGTAGTGGACAGCAAACGTAAAAATGGAATCACCAAACCTGCCACCCTAAAACGCATGGATCGTTTGGGAGAGGTTATTGATGAAATTCCAGAACTTTCAAGACCTATTTCCATTGTTGATTTGGTAAAATATTCCAAACAAGCCTTTTACAACGGAATTCCAAAATACTATCAATTACCCACAAGTCAAGAGAACACCTTTATAATGGATGCTGTTTCAAGGTCATCCACCGATGGGAATCTTTTGGAAAGTTTTGTCGACAGCACAGGCCAAACCGCTCGCTTAACAACCTACATGCGCGATGTAAAAATCGACCGCATGGAAGAAATTGAAAAAGATGTTCAAGAGGCCATAACCAAAAATTTCCCTGAAGATCGGTTTGAAGTATTTATGACGGGAAAGGCACTTTTATTTTTAAAGGGCACCAAATACTTGGTAAAGAACCTGCTCATGTCATTGGCACTGGCCATTGGTTTGATATCCCTATTTATGGCCTACTTGTTCCAATCGTTCAGAATGGTATTGATTTCCTTGGTTCCGAATTTATTGCCATTGGTCATCACGGCAGGACTCATGGGATTTTTGGGAATTCCCATTAAACCCTCAACAATTTTGGTGTTTAGTATTGCCTTCGGTATTTCGGTGGACGACACCATTCACTTTTTGGCCAAATACCGGCAAGAACTGGCCACGCATCGTTGGCATATTAAAAAATCTGTGTATGCTGCATTACGAGAAACTGGAGTAAGCATGTTCTACACCTCTATTGTACTCTTCTTCGGATTTTCGGTATTTATTATTTCCGATTTTGGAGGCACCAAAGCGCTGGGAGGACTGGTTTCAGCCACCTTGCTGTTTGCCATGTTGTCCAATTTGATTCTATTACCGTCCCTTCTACTTTCCTTGGAGCGAAGCATTGCGAACAAGCAGGTCCTCAAAAAACCTCAAATTGACATTTTACCCAAGGACGAAGAAGGAGATTTGGACAAATAGTCTACGGAAGCGCTATAAATTAGCCATTTCCATTGCCATCGTTTTTTATCAAAAAGCTATCTTTACCCACTAAATTACCATAGTCGAAAAATGATGTCTTATTCCATAAAAGAATTGCTAGAAAAGCAACCCGTAGGAGATTCCGTTGAAGTAAATGGATGGGTAAAAACATTTAGAAGCAACCGATTTATCGCATTGAACGATGGATCGACCATACATAATTTGCAATGCGTTGTAGATTTTGAAAATCTGGATGAAGCATTGCTAAAACAAATCAGTACTGGAGCTGCCTTAAAAATTACCGGTGAGTTAGTAGAGAGCCAAGGCAGAGGGCAGTCTGTAGAAATTCAGGCTACCGATGTTTTTGTTCACGGTACTGCCGACCCAGAGACCTATCCCATTCAACCTAAAAAGCATTCCTTGGAATTCTTAAGGGAAAAGGCACACTTGAGAGTGCGCACCAACACTTTTGCGGCAGTAATGCGTGTTAGGTCTGCCCTTTCTTTTGCTGTTCACCAATATTTTCAGCAAAACGGTTTTTACTATATGCACGCTCCGATCATTACAGGTTCGGATGCCGAAGGTGCGGGGGAAATGTTTCGCGTAACCACTTTGGACGCCCAAAAACCACCTGTTAATGAAGCGGGCGCTGTAGATTACACAGAAGATTTTTTCGGAAAAGAGACCAACTTAACGGTTTCTGGTCAATTGGAAGCTGAAACCTACGCCATGGGGTTGGGAAAGGTATATACGTTTGGACCTACGTTTAGAGCGGAGAACTCTAATACGTCAAGACACTTGGCCGAATTTTGGATGATTGAACCCGAAATGGCATTTTATGACTTGGATGCCAACATGGACTTGGCTGAAGACTTCATCAAAAACATTATCCAATATGTGTTGGAAAACTGCAAGGACGACCTTGAGTTTTTAGAGAAAAGATTGTTGGATGAAGAAAAATCAAAACCCCAGGCCGAGCGTTCTGAAATGGCCTTGTTGGAAAAATTAAAGTTTGTTGTGGATAACAACTTCAAGCGTGTTTCGTATACCGAGGCTATCGAAATATTGAAAAACAGCAAACCCAACAAGAAAAAGAAATTCCAATTCCCGATCGAGGAATGGGGTGCAGACTTACAAAGTGAGCACGAACGTTTCTTGGTGGAAAAACACTTTAAATGTCCTGTTATCCTTTTTGATTATCCAGCCAACATCAAGGCATTTTATATGCGTTTGAACGAGGATGGAAAAACCGTTAGGGCCATGGACGTTTTGTTCCCAGGTATTGGTGAAATCGTGGGAGGTTCCCAAAGGGAAGAGCGCTTGGATGTGCTTCAACAAAAAATCAAAGCCCTAGAAATTGACGAAAAAGAACTTTGGTGGTATTTGGATCTACGAAGATTCGGAACAGCGGTTCACAGTGGATTTGGGCTCGGGTTCGAGCGCATGGTGCAGTTTGCCACTGGCATGGGCAACATTCGCGATGTAATCCCTTACCCTAGAACGCCGCAGAACGCCGAGTTTTAATTTGAATTTATACCTTTAGGCAAAGAAGATTGCAATTAAAGTAACATGCTGAAACAACATTTACAGTTTAAGCTTTCCCAAAAACTGTCTCCACAGCAGATTCAGCTCATGAAGTTGATTCAATTGCCCACGCAGGCATTTGAACAACGCTTAAAACAGGAGCTGGAAGAGAATCCTGCATTGGAGAGCGGTAAAGAGGAAGTTGATTCGGTAGATGACCTGTATGAGGACAATTACGATGATTCGGCGGATAATGAAAGCATCGACACGGATGAAATCAACATTGATGATTATCTGAGTGATGATGAAATTCCCGATTACCGCACCCAAGCGAACAACTATAGTGCGGACGATGAGGACAAAAATGTGCCTTATGCTGCTGGTATTTCCTTCAACCAATACCTGCTCAATCAATTAAATACAGTGTATTTGGATGATGAGGAATGGGCAATCGCCGAGTTCTTGGTGGGCAGTGTGGATGAAAGTGGATACATCCGAAGACCATTGACCGATATTATGGACGACCTTGCCTTCACGCAAAACATTTATGCGGAGGAAAACAAGATCAAAGAAGTGCTCAAGGTGGTGCAATCTTTGGACCCTCCCGGGGTTGCCGCCCGTTCTTTGGATGAATGCTTGATCATTCAATTAAAGCGCAAGGAGAAAAAACCATCGGTAGAACTTGCCATCAATATTTTGGAAAAGTCGTTTGAGCAGTTTACCAAAAAGCATTACGATAAGCTGATTCAAAAACATCATATTACCGAAGATGAACTAAAGGATGCCATTTCCGAAATTGAAAAATTGAACCCAAAACCGGGTGGCTCTTATTCTGGGGGCACTCGAATGATTGAACATATTGTTCCAGATTTTTCCATCAAAATTTTGGATGGAGAATTGGAGCTTACCTTGAATGGAAGAAATGCTCCGGAACTGCATGTGTCCAAAGAGTACAACAATATGCTTCAGGGCTATAAAGATTCCAAGGAAAAATCTAAATCCCAAAAGGATACGGTCATCTTCATCAAACAAAAATTGGATGCGGCCAAATGGTTTATCGATGCCATTAAGCAGCGTCAACAGACCCTCTATATTACCATGAAGACCATCATGGATTACCAGGAGGAATATTTTATGACCGGGGATGAGCGCAAATTGCGCCCTATGATCCTAAAGGATATTGCAGACAAAATTGACATGGATGTTTCCACGGTTTCGAGGGTTGCCAACAGCAAATATGTAGATACACCCTATGGCACCAAATTGATCAAGGATTTCTTTTCGGAAGCCATGAAAAATGAGCAGGGCGAGGATGTTTCCACCAAAGAAATCAAAAAGATTTTGGAAACCGTAATTGGTGATGAGGAAAAGAAAAAGCCATTGACAGACGCAAAATTGGCCTCAATTCTTAAAGAAAGGGGATACCCGATTGCACGTAGAACCGTTGCCAAGTATAGGGAACAATTAGGAATTCCTGTGGCGAGGTTAAGAAAGCAAATCTGATGCATCACATCTACAACATTATCTCCTATGTGTTCCACCCATTGTTTATCCCTTTTGGAGGAACGGTGATGTACTTTTTGGTGGCGCCTTATAGCACTTTGCAAACGGAAAGCGGAAACATATTGCCCATTTTTATCTTAACGGTGATCATCCCCATTATCTTCTTTTTGATTCTGAAGAATCTTGGCTTGATCAGTTCCATCTTTTTACCGAAGTTACAAGAGCGCAAATACCCGCTTTATATTAGCTGTATTATCTTTTTGATGATATTATATAAGGTAATCCCCAACAACTACGTTAACGAGCTCTTTTTCTATTTTACGGGGCTTTTGACCGCTACTTGTGCAACTCTCATTCTATTGTTCTTTAAATTCAAAACAAGCATGCATTTATTGGGCATGGGAAGTATTTTAACCTTTATGGTGGCGCTCAGCATTCATTTTGAGGTCAACATTACCTTGGCCATAAGTTTGTTTGTGTTGTTCACTGGATTGGTGGCCACTTCGCGCCTTTACCTAAAAGCACACTCTAGAAATGAATTGTTGATTGGTTTCATTTTGGGTTGCTGTTCGCAATTGATCATCCTAAAATATTGGCTATAGGATATAAAAAATGAGTCCAACCCGAAGTACGTGAAAATCAAATGCTGAACCCGAATCCAATAACGTGCCCTCTTTAAGCAATGGATTTAACCCATAATAGGTATGAACGTTCCAAGTGTTGTATCCAAAATTAAACGTGAGGCCATATTGTAAGTCCTCGATATCACCATTGGAAAATTTATAGGTTCCCTCGTCTGTCACTACCTTGGATGTACCTGAAAAAACATATCCGAACTTAACTCCTGCATAAATTCGCCAGAACTTATAGTCTTCGGCTGTAGAAGTGCGCCACCGGAGCTCAAATGGCACTTCTAAGCTATGCAACTCAAACTTGCTGCGATTATACATGGACTGATCCATAATTTGGTAAATAACCTCATTGTTGTCCTCGGTGGCCACCACATTGGAGTAATAGGAATTAACGGCATAACCAAACCCCAGACCTATTCCAAAATTCCTTCGCTTGTTAAATGGGATGTCCTTGATAAAACCAGCTTGTAGATTATAGGAGAGATTTCGTTGCACCACATCATCTGGACGATTGGCCAATATATTATATCCAATTCCGAAGTAGAATTGGTCTTCTAAATATTTATTATCTAAGACAATTGAATCTTGTTCAAGCTGGGCTTTTACTGAAAAAACCATGCTAAAACAACATATAACAAACCAATACCTTGAAAATGAGTGCTGCATTGTATACTTTTTAAACAAAAAACGCTCCAAATATTATTTGGAGCGTTTCCCACTAAATCTAAGCTATTGCCTACTGTAGATTGTTAAAAGCGTCACCTTCATAGGTGGTATAATTCACCTTAAGGGCATTTACTTTTCTCAATTCCTGTTTAATGTCAGTGATAAGACCCATATTGGCATTCTTATCAACTTTCAAAGCAGTAGTCAATACGTTTTGAAGTTCTTGCGGTTTTTTTGCACGCTCAGCCAAGATGAAGGAACCTACTTCGTCCACATTGGCAAACTTATCATTTAATTGGATTTTTGGTTCTGTACCAAAAACCTTTTGATATTCTTGCGTTGGTGTACCTACATAAATGTAGATTACACGGTCTTTCTTCTCCAACTTTTTCACTTCTGATGCATTGGGAAGTGTGTTTTCAACCATTAACGAACTATCTTTCATCGTGGTCACTGTCATAAAGAAGAACAGTAGCATGAAAACAATATCGGGCAACGATGCCGTAGATACCGCTGGCAAATCTCCATCCTTCTTTTTTGTAAACTTAGCCATACTAAATTATAGTTTAATTGGTTGATGTTTCTGCTTCTGAAAGCTTTTGTGGGAACATATCTTGGATACGCTTCACTTTGTCTTTCAGTTCGTCTCTTACGGAGGATGGTGTCTCTGGATCCAGATAATCTGCTTCCATGGTTGTAAAATCCTGTCCGTATAAACGTTGGGCCTCTCGGTTACGCAAATCGTTATACGCTCCTACCAATTCGTTTTGAACGGTAATGTAGGTGCTGTATTTGGTCTCCCTATCATTTTTCAACGAAATAATCGCTTTGGTAGGGTTATCAGATGAGGCTGGGTCTTTCTTTCCTTTACAGAAAGAGCAAGATCCGTCGGCATTGTTCTCTAGAAATGCTGTTGCAGCAGCTCTAAGATCTTTAAGTTCCATTAATCCGTCCTCAACCAAAAGTTGACCATTTTTATTGATATTAACCGTAAAAATGTTCTTCTGTCTAATTATAACATCAGTTTCTGGCGGCTCAATAGGTGGCAACATACGATCCAATCCTGCATCTGTTTCAATGGTGGTGGTCACCAAGAAAAAGATAAGCAGAAGGAAAGCGATGTCAGCCATCGAACCGGCATTTACTTCCGGCGCTCCTTTTCTTCTAGGCATAATTCGACTTTTTACTTAACAAACATTTTCTTCAAACCTGGAACAACCATTAGAAGAACCGCTAATACGGTTAGGATAAAGAACACGTTCAATCCCATTCCAATGTTTTTCACAGTACTCTCGGTAGTTTCGATTCCACGGGAAGCCATGGCTTCAACAACTGGTGCGTTACCAGAAGACAATCCGTAAGAAACGGCTACTACGATAGCCAATCCACCAATGGCGAAAAGGGCTTTTTTCAAACTTCCCTTTGTGGAAAGCAATTTTGTAAATCCAAAGAACACAGTAGATACTACTGCAATGGCCAACAAAATGTACATAATGATGAACATGAAGTTCATAGCACCACTATTGATGGCTCCTGGATCATCGGCAGACGGAAGGGAGAACCAAAGAACGGCTGCAACCAATCCGATGACGATAAGTAATATTTTTACAATCTTATTCATGATTCTCGATAGTTTTTAATTCGTAATTATTTTTTGTGAGCGGCCAACATATCAATCAAAGAGATTGAGCTGTCTTCCATGTCGTTTACGATACTATCGATTTTAGCAATGATGTAGTTGTAGAAAATCTGAAGGATAATCGCTGTAATCAAACCGAATACAGTTGTCAATAACGCTACCTGAATATCACCTGCAATCAAAGAGGCACTCAAGTTACCTACTGCAGCAATTTTCTGGAAGGCCGCAATCATACCGATTACCGTACCCATGAACCCAAGCATTGGAGCAATAGCGATAAACAAAGACAACCAAGAAACATTCTTCTCCAATTGACCCATTTGTACACCACCGTAAGCCACTACAGCTTTTTCAGCAGATTCCAAACCTTCGCCTGCTCTATCCAAACCTTGGTAGAAAATAGACGCTACAGGTCCTTTTGTATTTCTACATACTTCTTTAGCTGCTTCAACACCTCCTGAAGCCAAAGCATCTTCTACTTGTTGCTTCAATTTAGCAGTATTGGTAGTCGCCAAATTCAAATAAATAATTCTTTCGATGGCCACAGCCAATCCCAAAATCAAACAAAGCAATACAATACCCATGAAAGCAGGACCCCCTTGGATAAATTGTTCTTTCAATACTTGGGTGAAACCTTTGCTGGCTTCAGCTTCTTGCAACATTGCTGCAGATGCATTCGTAGTTCCCATCACAAACATTCCGGCAGCAGCCAGAGTAAAGGATATTTTCTTCATTTTACTTAAACTTAAATTTAGTTAGTTAATAATGTTAAAGATATAAAAATTTTACAATTGAAAAACTAAAATACCTAGCAGAGAGGAAGGGATTCGAACCCTCGATACACTTTTGGTGTATACACACTTTCCAGGCGTGCGCCTTCGACCACTCGGCCACCTCTCTATAGTTTCAATTAGGGCGACCAATAAACAAAAAAATAATCAGTTATAGAAATATCAAGCGTTAATTTTACACCATTTCACCACGTAATGGTGTCTCAAAAATTGTCTTGAACAGTTTATCGGAAACCCCTGTCCCCAAAAGGTACATCGCCTTGGCCAAAGCTGCCTCGGTCGTAATATCCTTTCCATTAACCAGTTGCATCTCCATGAGCTTTTCACTGGTTTCGTAATGCCCCATAAAAACACTGCCTCCCGAACATTGGGTAACGTTTACAATGTGCAATCCATTTTTTTTTGCAGATTTTAATCCATTTAAAAACCAATCGTCCATTGGCGCATTGCCCGCACCATAAGTTTCCAAAATCAACACCCGTAAATCTGGAATATTTAATATGCCGTGAAGGACATTTTGATTGAGTCCGGGGAACAATTTTAATATGGCCACCCGATTGTCCATTTTTTTATGGACCATCATTTTTTTCTGTTTGGCCGGTTTTTTCAATAAATAATTGTCGTGCACCTTTAAATGCACCCCCGATTCCACTAACGGGGGATGGTTCAAAGAAGCAAAAGCTTCAAAATGCTCTGCATTTATTTTTGTGGTCCGGTTACCTCGGTACAGTTTATATTCAAAATACAGTCCAACTTCCTGCACTACCGGTTTTCCCTTTTTTTGAAGTGCTGCAATTTCGATGGAGGTAATCAAATTTTCTTTGGCATCGGTACGCAAGTCTCCAATAGGCAATTGAGAACCCGTGAAAATGACAGGTTTTCCCAAATTCTCCAACATAAAACTTAAAGCAGATGCAGAATAGCTCATAGTGTCACTTCCGTGCAATACCACAAAACCATCATTATCCTCATAGTGTTCTTCAATAATGGAAGCGATCAAGGCCCAATAAGAAGGGTTCATATTGGAAGAGTCAATAGGCTTTTCAAATGAGACCCCCCGAAGATTACAATCCAATTGTTTTAGTTCCGGAATATTCTTGACCAGCTCATCAAAATTAAAAGCTTTTAAGGCTCCTGTTTTATAATCCTTTACCATACCTATGGTTCCCCCGGTATATATTAATAGTATGTTGGATATATTTTTCATGATCAAATACCGAATATGTCTTTTGAATTTTCTGTGGTGATTTTGGCTATTTCTTCTTCCGACTTATTATATATGGAAGAAAGTTTTTCCACTACCTTAATTATATAGGAACTTTCATTACGTTTTCCTCGATACGGTGTCGGGGCCAAATAAGGAGCGTCTGTTTCCAAAACAATGTGTTTAAGATCTATTTGATTTAAAAACTGATCTATTTTACCATTTTTAAAAGTGGCCACGCCCCCAATGCCCAACTTCATATTATAGGATAAAGCCTTATGAGCCTGTGCCAATGTTCCAGTGAAGCAGTGAAAAATCCCAAAAAGCCCCTCTCCTTTTTCTTGCTCCAATACTTCGAACACTTCATCAAAAGCATCACGACAATGAATCACTATCGGCAATTGGTGTTTTTTGGCCAACCGAATTTGATGAGCAAAAGCTTCTTGCTGTTCTTTTAAAAAGGTTTTGTCCCAATAGAGGTCCACTCCTATTTCGCCCACGGCGTAAAATTTACGCTGAGCCAACATCTCCTCGACATGAGCCAACTCTTCCTTAAAATTTTCTTTCACATGAGTGGGATGTAATCCCGTCATTAAAAAAACATGGTCCGGATAATCCGCTTCCAAATCCAACATGGATTGGGTATAGGTTGAATCAATGGCAGGAATAAAAAAGCGCTCAACGCCAGCTTCGATAGCTCGTTGCATCATCTCATTTCTATCCTCGTTAAAGGCTTCACTATATAAATGGGTATGGGTATCTGTTATTATCATATGGTAATTAATCGCATTCCTTCAAAAAAGGAATACTTATTTTTTGACTTTTATATCTTGATTCAATGAATCTTTTCTATTCTTAAATAATTGTATCGCCTTTTGGTACTTGACAGCACCTTTCTTTGTTTGGTCATATAAAAAACCATCAAGTTCTGGATGATGCTCCTCAACCCATTTTACCAATTTTTCTCTTTTATCAGCCCACAAAGTATCATTGAAATCAACGTACTCCACAATAGCAACACTATGTATTTTACCCTCCTTTATAGTCATGATTTCTTTGGAAATAAAAGGAGCCTCATGCAAAAATCGGATTCGATCACATTGTTTAGAAATGGTCAATTGAAGATTATCATCCTCCTCCCTTATATCCAAAATTTCATATTTTGGACTAAAAACAGAATCCCATTGAAACAATGTGTGGTAACCTTCTTTATCAAATGTTTGTATGTATTCCATTTCGTTAAATCGAATACTATCCTGAAAAAGTCCAACCAATTGTTCAAAATCTGAAGCATTTAATGCTCCGACATAATTTTCCGCAATTGCTCTTTTGTCCATTTTCTTTGAAGCGCCTCCGCAGGAAACCAAGATGACCATTAACAATAATGGAACTATAATCTTCTTAAAGTTGAAACCGATCATAACACAAAAATAGATTTATCTTAGACGACCCAAAACTTTGTTTTGGATTAAACCGATTTATCCTTCGACTGCGCTCAGGATGACATAGCCCAAATAAAACATATGGCATCACTTAAAAAATTCCTAAAATCCAAAAACTACATTAAAATACCTTTGGTATTTACCAAGACCAACCATTTTGAAATGGATGCCAAAATCAATGGGGTGGACGGGAAATTTATTTTGGACACGGGTGCTTCCAACACCTGTGTTGGCATGGATAAAATTGAGTTTTTCAACATGGCTTCCGAATCCACCGACATCAAAGCGGCTGGCGCTGGTGCCACCGAAATGGACACTTTGATCTCGACTAAAAACAAAATCCAGATCGGCCATTGGACCAAGAAAAAACAAAAAATCGTGCTTTTCGATTTGACACATGTGAACCAAGCTTTGGTCGCACACAAAGCACTAGCAGTTGATGGGATTATAGGTGCGGATATTTTAAACAAGGGCAAGGCCGTAATCGACTACAATAAAAAATGCCTCTACTTAAAAAAGTAAAGGCATCTGTTAGTTCGAGTATTGACTAACCCTTCGACTACGCTCAGGGTACTTACCACTCTTTATATTATAGTTCTAACGCTTTTTTCACGTTTCCGTCCATCAATAATTCTTCCGGACTTTCCAATGCTTCTTTCACGGCAACCAAGAAACCAACAGATTCCTTACCGTCGATAATTCTGTGGTCGTATGAAAGTGCAACATACATTACTGGGGCAATAGCAATGGCCCCATCCCTAACAATAGGACGCTCCACAATGTTGTGCATTCCCAAGATTCCACTTTGTGGAGGGTTGATGATTGGTGTGGACAACATGGAACCGAATACCCCACCATTGGTGATGGTAAACGTACCTCCTGTCATTTCATCTACAGTGATTTCACCTTCCCTTGCACGGATAGCCAAACGTTTTACTTCGGATTCGATTCCTCTAAAAGTTAGGTTTTCTGCATTTCGGATTACAGGAACCATCAAACCTTTAGGTCCAGAAACAGCAATACTGATATCGCAGAATTCATAGGTGATCATTTCTTTACCATCAATCATGGAATTCACTGCTGGATACATTTCCAACGCACGAATTACCGCTTTGGTGAAGAAAGACATAAACCCAAGGCTAACTCCGTGTTTATTTTTGAATTCTTCTTTGTATTCAGAACGCAACGCAAAGATTGCTGACATATCCACTTCGTTGAACGTGGTCAACATCGCAGTTTCGTTCTTGGCAGCTACCAAACGCTCGGCCACTTTTCTACGCAACATAGAAAGTTTGGAACGGGATTCGCCACGGTTCCCCCCAGTTGGGGTCCCCATAGATGGAACAGCTTTTACTGCATCATCTTTGGTGATGCGACCATCTTTTCCCGATCCAGAAACAGAGGATGGCTCAATCCCTTTTTCATCCAAAATTTTCTTGGCGGCAGGCGAAGGGGTACCAGAAGCGTAGGTCTCTTTTTTAGGCTCTGCTTTCTTTGGTTCTTCTTTTGGTTCCTCTTTAGGTGTTTCTGCTTTTTCAGCTTTTGGTGCACTACCCTCAGGTTTTTCGGCACTGGTGTCGATTAGGCAAACCACCTCTCCAACGGCAACAGCATCTCCCACTTCAGCTTTTAGGGTTATAACTCCGCTCTCCTCTGCAGGAAGCTCCAATGTTGCCTTGTCCGAGTCCACCTCGGCAATGGCTTGGTCCTTCTCCACATAGTCTCCATCCTCGACCAACCACTCGGCGATTTCTACCTCTGTAATGGATTCCCCAGGTGAGGGAACTTTCATTTCTAAAACCATTCCTATTATAGTTTATACTTGTATTATCTAATTAACATATTATCCTTAGTCTTGTCGAAAACATAGTCCAAAACTTGGGAATGTCTTCTTCGGGAGCGCACTGCACTACCAGCTGCTGGGGCGCCATAAAACCTACGGGATGCCACCCTAAATTGCTTGGCTTCATCCAAATGCATCAACATATGACTCCAAGCTCCCATATTTCTTGGTTCTTCTTGAGCCCAAACAATGTCATCCGCATTCTTGTATTTCGCCATTAAATTTCTCATTTCCTCGGCAGGCAATGGGAACAATTGCTCCACTCTTACCAAAGCTACATCATCTCGCTGCAATTCCTCTCTTTTATCTAAAAGATCATAGTAGAATTTACCGGTACAGAACACCAAGGTTTTTACATTGGCCGCTTTGGCCTCAGCATCATCTATCACCATTTGGAAACCGCCGTTGGCCATCTCTTCTTTGGTACTCACCACTTTTGGATGTCGCAACAAGCTTTTTGGTGTAAATACCACCAATGGTTTTCTATAGCTCGCCTTCATTTGTCTCCGCAATAAATGGAAAAGGTTTGCTGGAGTTGTTACATCGGCCACATACATATTGTCCTTGGCGCAAAGTTGCAGGTATCTTTCCATACGGGCAGAAGAGTGTTCCGCTCCTTGACCTTCGTAACCATGGGGCAGCAAGAGCACCAATCCATTTTGCAATTTCCACTTATCCTCCGCGGAGGATAAGTATTGGTCGATAACAATCTGGGCTCCATTACTGAAATCACCAAATTGTGCTTCCCAAATGGTCAATGTTTTTGGACTTGCCATGGCATAGCCATAATCAAATCCCATTACGGCATATTCTGAGAGTAGGGAGTTGTAGATATGGAACTTACCATTTTGGTTTTCGCCCATTTCGTTCAACAACACTACTTCTTCTTCATGCATTTCGGTTTTGATGACCGCATGTCGGTGTGAGAAAGTTCCCCTTTCCACATCCTGACCGGTCATTCTAACATCATATCCTTCCTCTATCAATGATCCATAAGCCAAAAGCTCCCCCATGGCCCAGTCTAGCTTGTTATCCTCGAAGTACATTTTTTGACGGCCCTCGACCAAACGCACCAATTTTCTCAAGAATTTTTTATCACTAGGAAGTTCAGTAATGCTTTTGGCTACTTCATCCAACTTTTTAAGGTCGTAGGAAGTATCCATCGGCTTCAACATCACATCTTCGGCAACTTGGCCAAAGCCTTCCCACTCGTCTTGCATGAACGGGGTGATTCGGGTTTTCTCAATCTTTCGGGAATCCAAAAGATTTTCCTCCAAATCGTTCTTATATTTTTCTTCGAGTTCTTTTACGTAGTTCTCATCAATCACTCCCTCGGCAATTAATTTCTCAGCGTAAATATCTCTCGGGTTTTTGTGCTTGGAAATGGATTTGTACAACAACGGTTGGGTGAACTTGGGTTCATCCCCTTCGTTGTGTCCGTATTTACGGTAGCCCAATAAATCTAAGAAAATATCACGTTTGTAACGCATTCTATATTCCAAGGCGAAGATTGCGGCATGCACCACAGCTTCAGCATCATCGGCATTTACGTGAAGTACCGGAGACAAGGTCACCTTGCCCACATCGGTACAATAGGTAGATGAACGGGCATCCAAATAGTTGGTGGTAAATCCAATCTGGTTGTTTACCACAATATGAATGGTTCCTCCTGTATGATAGCCGTCCAAACGAGCCATTTGTATGATTTCATACACTACACCTTGACCTGCAAATGCGGCATCACCGTGCACCAAAATTGGCAATACTTCGGATACGTTATCGCTGTGATTGTGATCTTGCTTGGCTCTTGAAATCCCTTCAACAATAGAGTTTACAGTTTCCAAGTGGGAAGGATTGGGAGCAATGTTCATGTTCACCATTTTCCCAGAATCGGTTTCCCTCATCGAAGTCCAGCCCAAGTGGTATTTTACGTCCCCATCAAAAATGGTTTCCTCGTAATCTTTGCCATCGAACTCACTAAAAATGTCTTTGGGCGATTTACCAAAAATATTGGTTAAAACATTCAAACGGCCCCTGTGGGCCATTCCCATCACAAATTGTTTTACGCCTTGGTCTGCGGCTTTTTCTATGATCACATCCAAAGCAGGGATCAAAGATTCGCCACCTTCCAATGAAAAACGTTTTTGCCCCACATACTTGGTATGCAAAAAGCTTTCGAAGGAAACGGCTTCGTTCAATTTCCTTAAGATGTTCTTCTTTTCTTCGGCTGAGAAGTTCGGATGGTTGTCGTTTACATTCAACCAATCTTGAATCCATTGAATACGCTCTGGGGTACGGATGTACATGTACTCCACCCCAATGGAATCACAATAGATGCTCTCCAAATGCCTTACGATTTCTTTAAGGGTAGCTGGACCAATGCCCAAAATCTTCCCTGCATCAAAAACAGTATCCAAGTCTGCATCCGTCAGTCCAAAATTGGCCAACTCCAAGGTAGGCACGTATTGTCTACGGTCCCGAACTGGGTTGGTCTTGGTAAAGAGGTGCCCTCGGGTGCGGTACCCATCAATCAGTCGAATTACCTGAAACTCTTTTTGAAGTGTTTCTGGCATCTCCACTTGCCTTCCATTGGAAAGCACCACCATTCCTGTTTTCTCTGATTCAATCCCAAGATCTTCCAGGGATCCTTCCAATCCGAAATCAAACCCCTGAAAAAAAGCCCTCCAACTGGGCTCGATGCTATCAGGGTTTGTTAAGTATTTATCGTACTGCTCCGCAAAAAACGATGTGTGCGCAGCATTTAAAAACGAATATTTGTCCATTCTTCCTATTTCTCCAAAACTTTATGGAAAATTTTGTCAAAAATACGGGTTTTAGCGTTCATACAAATGAGATTTAACCAAATATTACCCAAAATTTGAAACTATGTTACAGAACTAACGAGTAGCCTCTAAAAATGAAATTTTTAACGGAAATCTACAGAATACATTAAAAAAACATAAATTGGATGAGCCTAAAAACCAAACCACAAAATGTCCAAATTAAAAAACAGATATTTATCCCTCGATGTTTTTCGGGGATTGGATGTCGCGCTAATGATAGTTGTTAATTCGCCTGGTAATGGTTCAACTTCATTTTCTCCACTATTGCATGCCGATTGGAACGGTTTTACGTTGACCGACCTTGTGTTCCCAACCTTTTTGTTTGTTGTGGGAAATTCCATGAGTTTCAGCCAGAAGAAGTATGAAAATATGGGAAATGGCGCCTTCTTTAAAAAGGTATTGAAGCGAACAGCGATTATTTTCTTGTTAGGCTTTTTAATGTATTGGTATCCATTTTTTGACGATGGACAGTTAAAACCCTTTTCAGAAACAAGGGCATTTGGTGTACTACAGCGTATTGCCCTTTGTTATATGTTCGCCTCGATCATTCTTCACTTTGTGAAGACCAAAACAGCCATTTGGCTCAGTGTTGGATTCTTGGTTGCCTATCAAATAATTCTGATGGCTTTTGGCGACCTCACACTCTCGGGGAACGCAGTTTTAAAACTGGATGAATGGCTCATTGGCGCCAACCATATGTATCATGGCGAAGGCATTGCTTTTGACCCAGAAGGATTGTTGAGCACATTGCCGGCCATTGTAAATGTGATTATCGGCTTTTTAGCGGGGAAATTCATTCAGAAAAACGGGCAGAACTATGAAACCATTGCTAAATTGACGATGGTAGGTTTTGCCTTGGTTTTCGCTGGACTGGCTTGGGATTTAATATTTCCTATCAATAAAAAATTATGGACTAGTTCCTTTGTATTGCTCACTTGCGGTATAGATCTTTTTGCCATTGCCACACTCATCTATTTTTTGGATATGAAAAAAGCGAAAGGTTGGAGCTACTTTTTTGAAGTATTTGGCAAAAACACCTTATTCATCTATTTATTATCGGAAATTTTCATCATTACCTTATTTGCGATAGATGTACATGGCGAAAGTTTATACAGATGGATTGCGGACAATATCTTTATTTCTTGGTCCGGCGGATATATGGGTTCACTACTTTTTGCCCTTTGGGTGATGATCACCTGCTGGGTTGTGGGTTATTTTATGGACAAAAAAGGGATTTACGTAAAAGTTTAAGGTAAGCTCACGAGCTATATTTGGCCTTATACCATACTTTTTGCCACTCTCTTTTTAACAATAAGAAACATACCTCTGCCGAAATGTCGACAACATCCGATGGAGGTATGTTTTTTACTGCTTGTTCCGAAATGTCCACCACATATAATAAGTTCAGATATTCTGGAAATTTTTCTACAATGAGGACATATATTTTCTCGTGAAGTAAACTTTTTAATTCGGTTGGTGAAACATTTGAGGGAATACTCAAAGGCACATTGGCCAACTCAAAATCTTTCTGCAATTGCTGCAATAAATTTTGGTATAACTGTTCTTTTTGGACAGTTTCCAATAATTCCAGGCTATTGTTAAAGTTGGACAGCATACTTTATGTACGTCCGAAATGGGTTTTAAGATTTTCTAACAGTTTTTTCCCATTCCCATGCAGATTTCAAGGCTTCATCCAAAGTGGATTTTGCTTTCCAACCTAACACATCGTTTGCTTTTTGGGTATCCGCATAGGCAGCAACCACATCACCGGGTCTGCGGTCAACAATTTTATAATTCAACTTTTCCCCAGATACGCGTTCAAAACTATGGATTACCTCCAAAACTGAACTGCCTTTTCCAGTTCCTAAATTAAACACTTCGTAATTGGATTCATTTTTATCCTTCAACAATCGCTGCAATGCTTTTACGTGGGCTTGGGCCAAATCCACCACATGAATGTAATCACGGATTCCAGTTCCATCTTCAGTAGGATAATCATCGCCAAATACCAAAAGTTGGTCTCTTAATCCAATTGCTGTTTGGGTTACAAAAGGCACTAAATTTTGGGGCACTCCTAGAGGCAATTCTCCAATTTTTGCAGAAGGATGCGCTCCAATCGGGTTAAAATAGCGTAGCGCGATAGCTTTTAAATCCGGATTGATCCTACAAGTATCCCTAATAATTTCCTCACCTACCTGTTTCGTGTTCCCATAGGGCGACTCAGCAGGTTTCACTGGTGCGCTTTCCGTTATGGGCAGTGAGTCCGCTTGACCATAAACCGTACAAGAAGAACTAAAAATAAAACTGGCACCACCCTTTTTCTCCAATTCTTGAAGAATATATGTCAAAACCCCAATATTATTTTCATAATACAAAAGCGGATTTTCAACACTTTCTCCCACTGCTTTGGAAGCTGCAAAATGAATCACACCAGCTATATCTTTATATTTTTTGAAAAAATCTTGAACTTTTTTTTTGTCCCTTAAATCAAATTCCTCAAAAATGGGCCGCTTGCCCGTAATGGCTTCGATTCCTTGAAGGACATCTTTGGATGAGTTGGACAAATTATCCACCACTACAACTTCAAAGCCTTCATTTTGCAATTCCACTACGGTATGAGAACCGATGAATCCCAAACCTCCCGTAACAAGTATTTTCATGTTTATTGATTTACAAAGTCAATCACCAATTTGGTGATAAATTGAATTTGTTCATCCTCCAATTCGGTATGCATGGGCAGTGAGATCACCTCTTTGACCAGTTGATTGGTCACCGGAAAATCAGCTTCATTGTATCGTTCATCAGCATAGGCTTTTTGCTTGTGCAACGGAACTGGATAATAGACACCACATGGAACGTTATTCTCGGTCAAATGCTGCACCAAGCCATCTCTGGTTCCATTTAGAATTCGAAGTGTGTACTGATGAAACACATGACAATCGCAAGTATTTTGAATTGAACCACAGGCACATGAAATCTTTGGCACAACGATATGCTCTTGCCCCTTCAAGGCTTCTGAATATTTAAGTGCCGCTTCCCATCGTTTCTGGTTATACGTGTCCAATTTCGGCAATTTTGCCCTCAAAACAGCAGCTTGAATGGAGTCCAATCTTGAATTTACCCCAACCACATCATGGTAATATCGAGTGTACATTCCGTGGTTTACTATGCCACGAATAGTATGTGCCAACTCATCGTCATTGGTGAAAATAGCGCCTCCATCTCCATAACATCCTAAATTCTTGGAAGGAAAAAATGAGGTGGATGCCACATGACCTATGGTTCCAGATTTTTGTTTTTTACCCGTGTTTGAGGTATACGTGGCACCGATGGCTTGGGCATTATCTTCAATTACATAAAGGCTATGCTTTTCGGCCAAGGCCATAATCGCATCCATATTGGCGCATTGCCCGAACAAATGCACAGGAACAATGGCCTTTGTTTTTGGTGTAATGGCTTTTTCAATGGCAGCTATATCGATATTAAAAGTGTCGGGTTCCACATCGACCAAAACCGGGGTGAGATTTAAAAGTCCGATTACCTCAACAGTGGCAGCAAACGTAAAATCTGCCGTAATTACTTCATCTCCTGGCTCAAGCCCCAAACCCATCATACAAATTTGAAGGGCATCGGTACCATTGGCACAGGGAATCACATGTTTTACCCCCAAATAATCTTCCAATTCCTTTTGAAATGCATGGACCTGCGGGCCATTGATAAAAGCTGAGGATTCCAAAATCTCGGTAATCGCTTCATTTACCTCACTTTTTATGCCTTCGTATTGACCTTTAAGGTCAACCATCTGTATTTTTTTCATCCGAATAAATTAATAGCCCAAAATTAAGAAATTAACCTGCCATAACGCCCTCTAAACTAAAGAATGTATTTTAGCGAAAAATGATGCCTTTGCGTTTTCTTTACAACATTCTGATTGCACTAGTTTGGCAGGTCCTAAAAGTGGTCGCTATCTTTCAACCGAAGATGAAATTGTTTGTTTCGGGAAGAAAAAATACATTCAGCCTGCTTACAAACCAACTTTCTTCAACTCCGAAGACTATTTGGATGCATGTGGCCTCTTTGGGTGAATTTGAACAAGGGCTCCCTATTTTGGAACGATTACGGGTTCAATATCCAAACCATAAATTGGTGCTCACTTTTTTCTCTCCCTCGGGATATGAGGTGAAAAAAAATACATCTGCCGCTGATGTGGTGGTCTATCTTCCCATGGACACCAAAGCCAATGCGAAACGATTTGTGGATGTTGTTAACCCTGATTTGGCTCTATTTGTGAAGTATGAAATTTGGCCCAATTATTTACGGCAATTAAAACTACGAAACATTCCAACATTACTGATTTCAGCCATCTTTTCGGAAAGGCAGATATATTTTAAGGGCTATGGTGGTTTCATGCGCAATAGTTTAAGGGCTTTCTCGCACTTTTTTGTGCAGGATAACACTTCAAAAAAATTATTGAAGCATATCGGATTTGAAAATTCAACGGTCGGTGGGGACACTCGATTGGATCGTGTTTCAGAAATTTTGAATCGTGACAATCAATTGGACTTCATGAACTCCTTTAAGGGAAACCAATCTTGTTTTGTAGCTGGCAGTACTTGGCCAGAAGATGAAGAAATCCTGATTGAATACATCAATTCCAACAAAACGGAAACCAAGTTCGTGATGGCACCGCACGAAATAAAATCGGCCCATATTGAGAAAATTACTTCTGCCCTCCAAAAAAAGGTGGTTCTATATTCTGAATTGGAACATAAAGACCTTACCCTGTTCGATGTGCTGATTGTCGACACCATTGGCCTGTTGACCAAAATTTACAGCTATGCGGACTTTGCTTATGTGGGTGGTGGATTTGCCACTGGACTGCACAACACTATGGAACCTGCCATTTTTGGGGTCCCTATCATCATTGGACCCAATTATTCAGGATTTAAAGAAGCGGAAGATCTGGTGTCCCAAGGTGGCATTTTACCCGTGTCAGATTATGTGGGTTTCATCAGCTTGATGAAAAAATTTAATACTGACCCCAATAACACCCATAAAATAGGAGCCATCAATAGTGCTTATATCAATTCCAATAAGGGCGCCTCGGAATTGATCATGAAACACATCTCCAAAATTTTATAAAATTTGGTTAGCTTTAACAAATTTCATCCTACATGGACAAGCGTATTTTTAGAATTTCGATAACGGCTGCTTTGGCCGGTTTTTTATTTGGATTTGACACAGTGGTCATCTCTGGAGCCAACCAACCCATTAAAGAGTTATGGGACACCAATTGGTTTTTGGGCGACTCCATTTTTACTTTCCATGGTATTTTCATCATGTCCATGGCATTATGGGGAACCGTTTTGGGCTCTCTTTTTGGCGGAATTCCAACCGACCGATTGGGACGAAAAAAGACTTTATTTTGGATTGGCGTACTATATTTTCTTTCTGCTGTAGGATCTGCCTTGGCACCCGAAGCTTATAGCTTTTCTTTTTTTAGGTTTATCGGAGGTGTTGGCGTAGGAGCCTCCTCAGTGGCCGCACCCGTTTACATTTCTGAAATTTCAACGGCAGCAAATCGAGGTAAGTTAACAGCCATGTATCAATTCAATATCGTATTTGGGATATTGGTTGCCTTTATCTCCAATTATTTGATTGGGGTAATTTTTGACGAAAGCATAGCTTGGCGATGGATGTTGGGTATTGAAGGACTTCCAGCATTGATCTATACCATATTGGTGTTCAAAATTCCAAATAGCCCAAGGTGGTTGCTACTTAAAAACAAGGCAGATACCGTTGTCATTGCATCCATAACATCTTTGGGTATAGCTGCAGAAAAAGCTTCCCTACATCTTACGGAAATCAAAACAGCCCTTTTTGATACCACAGAAAAACAGAAAGAAAGCTTATTTTCCGGAAAATACAACAAGCCCTTGGTTTTGGCTTTTTTGATTGCATTTTTCAATCAACTTTCTGGAATCAACTTTGTACTCTATTACGCACCAGAGATTTTGGAGCGTGCTGGCCTGGCCTCAGGGGAATCGCTCTTTAGTTCCATTTCCATAGGAATCATCAACCTTATATTCACTTTTGTAGGGATTGCGCTTATTGATAAATTGGGCCGAAAACAACTCATGTACATGGGTTCTATTGGCTATATCATAAGTTTGGCCATGGTGGGTTGGTGTTTTTATTCCAGTGCCAGTTCTGTGCTGTTATTAACCTTTATTTTAATATTCATTGCATCCCATGCTGTGGGACAAGGCGCTGTAATTTGGGTGTTTATTTCCGAAATATTCCCGAATAAAGTTCGCTCTTACGGTCAATCCTGGGGTACGGGTACCCACTGGGTATTTGCCGCTTTGATCACCTTGCTAACCCCTACTTTTTTGGATGCTGAAATAGGCATTTTTAAAGACAATCCTTGGCCCATTTTTATCTTTTTTGCCGTAATGATGGTTTTGCAATTGTTATGGGTAATGTTTATGATGCCAGAAACCAAAGGAATCACCCTGGAGGAGCTTGGAAAACTGCTCAGTTCCAAAAAAGATAGGAAGAATTGATGAGATAACAGGATATGCCTTAAAGCCTACCTTTAATCGAATATTGACATGCCACATGCCTAAAATGATGAGATAATTCCTTAAATTGAAGGAAATTACACTATTATGGCAGAAGAAATTAGTATTGGAAACAAGCTTATGGTTGGTTTCCTTAGGATAATGGTTTTTGTTTTGATCTTGATTCTGATCGCAATCCCCGTTTGTATTTTATTGGATTTTCTTGGGGTACTGGAAGCCCTCGGATTTTCCTAAAAAATCACTTCTTGTTCCCCCATTGATTTTGTAATCACCTTAATGTAATTTTCAACTGTTTTCTCCATATTGGTCGGGTCGGTAACATCCACGTCACCCCTCCAAATCAACTCTATTTCTTTACCTATACAAATGCAATAGAGCGATGTTTCCACATGATAAATATTAAAGCTATCGTAATATTCTGGGTTGTAAAAAATATCTTGATGCTCCAAATAATCGGCATTGAAACGAGCAAACATATGATCAACATCGTTCATGTGTTCCTTCAAGGTCCTCCTATTTTCAGTTTTCACCAACTTGGTGAACAAAATAGCATCAAAACCTTTATCCAATAATTGTTGTTCCACTTCTTCCAATTCTTCTTCTGTTTTTTTGGAAGTGGTAAAGGCTACATCGAACAAATCAATGCTGCGCATGGCATCCACGCCCTCCTTCTTTAATTCTTCAACAAAACGGGTTTCAAATTCCACACGGGCACCATCATCTGGCGTCATTCCCACCACAAGAACTTGGTATGCATCAAAGAGTACTATATCTGGATTTTTCCAGGTACTCACGAGCTTTGTTGAGGAACATCCCATGAGGATCAGTAACAATATGGCTACCAGTTTTGTTTTCATCAGAATGGGTTTAAAGATTCATGCGCAGCAAAAATCATCATTTTAATCAATGCGTAGAAAAAGTAGCCTGCCTTTTTTCAAGCTGCTTTTTTAAATCTTCCACAGTATTGGACATCGATTTCTCAAAATCATCGGTATTCGACTTTGCAAAAATCCTTGGACCTGGAGCACTCAGTTCAATTTCACAAATCTTGCCTTGTCCAGATTTATCATTTTCAGTTTTAAATAACACATTGGCTTTGATCAACCAGCTGTACTTGTTTTCCAAACTTTCCAGTTTTTTCATCAACAATTCGGTCATTGCTTCACTGGTCATCATTTTCTGGTATTGAACATGTACTTCCATAATTATTGTTTTGATTCTATATCAAATCTACAACCTACACTGGTCAATTTTGATGACAATTGTCAGTTTTAAGGCTCTTTCCTAGCTCAAGAAAAAGGGTTGCCCGGTACTTTGCAGCACGGAAAACCATAATTCGTCCTCCAAGTCTATCTTTTTTCTTTTTTTGGTGACTTCGGAAATGGGGATATACACGTACTTGTTGTTCACTCTACTGGCTACGAACTTGGTTTTTCCTGCCATGGCTCCATGTACAGCATGATAGGCCAAACGGCTACAATATACACTATCACTGGAATTGGCCGGTGCGCATCTTACAATATAACTTGGGTCGATATATTTAATGGTTACAGGAGTTTCCTTAGACTTAAAATAATCAGAAATCTGTTCCTTTAGGAAAACACCGATATCTTGATGCTGCACATTGCCCGATGCATCCTTTACTTCTTCCCTTTCTTGGAACAAATGTTGCCCTGCCCCTTCGGCCACAACGATTACGGCATGTTTTTTTTGTTCGAGTCGTTGTTCCAAGGCTTTTAAAAATCCTCGTTCACCGTCTAGTGAAAAATGCATTTCGGGAATCAGTACAAAATTGACAACAGGCATGGCCAAGGCAGCGGATGCAGCAATAAAACCACTATCCCTACCCATTAATTTAATAATGGAAATTCCGTTATAGGCTCCTGTAGCTTCGTTATGGGCATCTCTTAAAATAGGACTTGCCACATCAAAGGCGGTTTCAAACCCAAAAGATTCGTCAATTAAATCAATATCATTATCGATGGTTTTCGGAATTCCCACCACACTGATATTGGCATTCCGCCATCCTATTTCCTCTCCAATGGTATTTACCCCTTTTAAAGTTCCATCCCCTCCTATGGCAAATAGCATATCTACATTATTGGCCTCAAGGGTGTCCACCATGACCTTAACATCTTGTCCTCCTCGTGAAGACCCAAGAAACGTGCCACCGAACTGATGGATATTATTCACTTTCTCGGGGGTCAATTCCACCAATTCATGACCTTTTTCGGGGTTGAGACCTTCATAACCGTAGGGCACTCCTATAATTTTTTTGACCCCATAAAAATAATGTAGGGCCATGACCACACCTCGAATCACATTATTGATTCCCGGACAAAGTCCCCCACAGGTAACGATGGCCGCGGTTACATTCTTAGCCTCGAAAAAGAGATTTTCCCTCGGTCCTGCCATTTCCATACAATCGGGCTGAACACCCGTTGATAAGCATTGCTGAAAATGGTCCATGGAAAGGTCGAAAACCAATCGATTTGAATCATCGATGAAATCAAACAATTGATCTCCGGGCTCCTTTCCAAGTTCCACAGGTGATTTGTATTTGGGCGCACCCAAATGTTCTATGTCAAATTTGTTCTTATTGCTCACTTATGTGTTCTTATAAATGTTCTGTTAGACTATGGTGAGAATCAATTAGTGGTCCTCCTTCCATAATTTCATCTGATGCCTCACTAGCAAATTTATCAAAGTTAATGTGGAACGAATGTGCCAATTGAATGGCCTTGCTTACGTACGCTCCTTTTTGCAGCCAAGTGTTCATTGGGTCCAACATTTCTGTTGGTACTCCAGGGCAATATTTAGGCATATACAATCCAAATATGGGGTGGGTATCGTAATCCACATCTTCCAATTTACCTTCCAAAATGGCAGAGATCATGGCTCGTGTATATTTTAATTTTATTCTGGAACCAACCCCGTAAGGTCCCCCACTCCATCCAGTATTGATCAACCAGACATTTACTCCGGCCTCTGTCATTTTTGCGCTCAGCATTTCGGCATATTTGGCTGGGTGCAATGGCATAAATGGCTCCCCAAAACAAGCCGAAAATGATGGCACTGGTTCTGTAATTCCAGCTTCGGTACCAGCCACTTTAGCGGTATATCCCGAAATAAAGTGATAGGCCGCTTGGCCCGGTGTCAATTTAGATACTGGAGGCAGAACGCCAAAGGCATCACAAGTTAAGAAAAAGATATTCTTTGGGTTGGATGCGAAGGATGGCACCTGAATGTTATCGATATGGTCGATGGGATAGCTCACCCTAGTATTTTGGGTGATGGAACTATCAAAATAGTCAACCTCTCTAGTTCCTTCTTTAAAAACAATATTCTCCAACAGTGCTCCTGGACGAATGGCCCTGTAAATGTCCGGTTCTTTTTCTTCAGTAAGGTCAATCACCTTGGCATAACATCCTCCCTCAAAGTTGAAAATGATGTTTTCCTTGGTCCAACCGTGTTCATCATCTCCAATCAATTTACGATTTGGGTCGGCAGAAAGTGTTGTTTTACCCGTACCTGAAAGTCCAAAGAAAATTGCGGTATCGCCATCTTCTCCAACATTGGCAGAGCAGTGCATCGGCAACACCTCTTTTTCGGTTGGCAAAATAAGGTTCAAGGCAGAGAAAATCCCTTTTTTCATTTCACCCGTATAGGCAGAGCCTCCTACCAAGGCTACTTTCCTAGTAAAGTTTAGAATGGAAAAGTTGCCGCTTAAAATGCCATATTCGGCTGGATTGGTCGCCTCATAACCCGGGGCACAAAGTACCAGCCACTCTTCTTCAAAGTTTTCCAACTCACTTTCATCAAGTCTTAAAAACATATTTTTGATGAAGTAATTGGACCATGGATATTCGGTAACCGTCCTTACGTTCATTTTGTATTTTGGGTCGGCACATACTGCGGCATCCCTCACATACACTTCTTTACCAGACAGATAATTGGCCACCTCATCATAAAGTTTATCAAAATTCTCAGGAGAGATTGGTTTATTAATTCTTCCCCACCAAATTTTATCTTTGGTATAGTCATCTTTTACCAAAAATCGGTCTTTGGGCGATCTTCCGGTAAACTTGCCCGTATTCACGCAGAGTGTACCATTTTCGGTTTCTACGCCCATTCCTTTTTCCAAGGTAATTTGCTGCAAAGTCTCTGGAGATAGATTCCAGTGAGCTGTCACATCATTTAATCCATACTTACTTAGGTCTGTGGTTGTGTTCATATCAATTGCTTTTGTAGTGTTCATATCCGTAGTTTTTAAATTAGAAGCTCCAAATCATTGGAACCAAAATCAGTGTTGCAATAAAAAACAGGAGCAACAATGGGCCACCTACCTTTAGGTAGTCCAAAAATTTATACCCTCCTGCCGACATTACCATGGCATTTGTTGTTGTTCCAACTGGGGTTAAAAATGCCGTCGATGCACTAATGGCCACCGCTATCATAAATGGCTTTGGTGAAACCCCGAGTGTCATGGAGGCCATAATGGCAATCGGCGCCATTAACACCGCTGTTGCCGAATTGTTTATGGTTTGACTCAAGGCTGCGGTGAGTAAAAACACTCCTCCTAACAAAGCCACTGGATGAATGGATCCCAAAGTATCCACCAAACTGGTTGCGGCCATTTGGGCCACTCCTGTTTTATCTAGCGCAACACCCATCGGAATCATGGCCGCAATCATCACCACACTCGTCCAACTAATGCCTTTATAGGCTTTGCTAATGGGCACGCATCCCGTCAGCATCATAATTCCGGCACAGACCAAGGCTGCAATGGCTCCCGGCATTACTTTGAAAACCAATAATAGAATCATCAATATTAATGTGCCCAAGGCAATGTAACTTCTTGGGGTTAATTGATCAACATTCTTGGCCAAGGCTTCTGGACTACCGGAAATAACAAGATTTTCGTACACCGATTTTAAAGCGATTATGTTTTCCCATTGACCTCGTATCACAAAAGCATCTCCTGCCTTGATTTGTATTTTTCCCGTCAATGGCACATTGTTCCTCGAAACAGCCAATAATTGCACCCCAGCTTGTTTTAGGTGATGCCCTAATGGAATAGTTTTTCCCACAAAGACAGAGTTCGGAGTTATCAACATTTCGGCCATACCTACTTCTTGATTGATCAATTCCTTTTTAAGGTTGTCATTTTCTGGCTTCCATGTAATGAATCCCAAGTGAAATTTAAGCACCAGCTTATCCACATCTTCGGGTTCGCCTTTTACAGTGATGATATCGTGATAGCGCATCTCGGTTTCCAAACCTGGCATTTCCACAAATTGAGGAACTCTTTTTAATGTATTGGGATGCCTCCGCTTTAATCGCATAATGGAAACTTTATGGTTTTCCTCAAAATTCCAGTCACCAATTTTAGTGTTAATCAATTGTGACATAGAGCGAATACGCAGACGATACAAATTATCACCAATACTATAATTCTCCACCCACTTATGCATTTCTTGGTCAATTGCAATGGGCTTATTGTCGGTTCTATGACTTGGCAACAACTTATACCCCACATACCTGAAATATAGAATTGAGATAATTAGCAATGGCAATCCAATGAGTCCGAATTCAAAGAACGAAAAACCTTCTATCCCATTTTCAACCAAAGCATTGCTCACAATAATGTTTGGTGGTGTGCCGGTCAAGGTCAATAATCCTCCCGTATTGGAACCAAAGGCAACGGGAATAAGCAATTTGGAAGGAAATGTACCTGCACTCCAAGCTGCGGTCACCACCACGGGAAGCATTGCTGCCACCGTACCTGTATTGCTTACAAATCCAGACAGCAAACTTGAACCTGTCGTTACAATCACCATAAGTCTTGCCACACTTTTATGGGCCCATTTCACAAACATCTGTCCGGCCATGGCCGTCCAACCTGTTCTCGATAGTCCTTCTCCAATAATGAACAAGGCGGCAATCATGATTACCGTTGGATTACTAAAACCGGAAAGGGTTTCGGTAAGATTCAACACTCCTGTGAGAAAAAGTGCCAACATGGCCATTAGGGCTACCACATCTGGCGGGAATTTTCCCCATACAAACAATACAATAGTGATTCCTAAAATAATCAGGAGTGCCGTCATTATATGTGATTATGGTATTAATCCAAGGCCAAAACAGGAACTTCGGAGTGCAGCGTCAACAACATGGTCAATCTGCCCTCGGATGGGGTACTCAGTTCTGCATGGTTTCTTGGCAATATGGTTAAAAGGTCGATTTCCTTTTCTTTGATGTAAGCTAAAATTCCTTCCTCTACATCATCGCTTTTTTTGAAAGCATGGTCTACATAAAAATGCTCCAAGTAATATTCCAATAAATTCTCGTTGGACTCTTTTATGGCATTTTCATCGTAAATGGATTCTTTATAAATGGTGAGCACATGAACTTTTGCGTTGAAAGTTCTGCTCAACACCAAAAGCATTTCAAGTACATTTTTATCATCTATCTTTTCACCTCCCAACACCAACGCAATGCGTTCTGGAGTTTTAACCCCAGTGCCATATGGAATGGAGATTACCGGACAATTGGCCTCTATCACCAATTTAGAAGTATTGGTAATGGCTTCATCGGTGATCTTGTCGCCCATGGTGCCCATCATGATCATATCGGCCTCAGTTTCTTCTTGGGCCGCTAAAATGGTTGGGATAACCTTGCCTACTTTAGTGATCAACTCGGGTGTCACTTTTAATTTTACACCCAAAGCTTCAAAGGTTTTGATGAAATCTTTCTTCAAACCCTTTTCATCAGATTCACTTAAGGGCATAGTACTTACATAAAGGGCCAAAATTTCTATGGAACGTTCTATACCCACAAAATTGACCACATACTCCAGTGCGTTGACCGAAGCTTCAGAGAAATCGAATGGAATTAATATTTTATTTAAACTGCTCATACCTAAAACTTTTAATTGTTTGCTTTTTCACTTTCAAAATTAGAACCGACCAACCATCTAAAACATGATGGAAGTCAGGTTTTTAACTTTACCCTGATATTAGCAAAAATTAAAGCCTTAGAAAAGCATCCTAAGTTATTTTTTTATTCCATTATGGTTATATTTAAAAACCCTAAAATAACACGACTTTTTATATGGATTTAGTAATTGGGATAGATATAGGAGGAACCAAAACCAAAATAGGATTAGTAGATGAAACTGGACATTGCCATGAAAAAACCTTTTTTAGAACACGGGAATACCCCAACCTCAACGAATATCTAGACAAAATTAAATCCACCGCCGACGAGCTTATTGAGCAACTAGGCAAAGAGGTCAATATTATAGGATGTGGCATAGGTGCTCCTAATGCCTCCAGCAAAAATGGCACCATTGAAAGGGCCAGTAATTTGGTATGGAAAGGCAGCGTACCCTTGGTGGAAAAATTAAAAGAACGGATGGACATGCCCATTCGTATTATGAATGATGCCAGTGCTGCGGCCTTGGGAGAAATGTTGTTCGGCGTTGCACAAAACATGACGGATTTTATTGTAATTACCCTCGGCACAGGTTTTGGTGCCGGCATAGTGGCCAACGGAAGATTGATTGATGGCTACGATGGTTTCGCGGGCGAATTGGGCCATGTAGACATGACCATTGGAGATGGACGATTGACCGGGCTTGGCGTTCGCGGTGGATTGGAAGCCTATGTTTCGGCAACAGGCTTAAAAAGAACCATAATGTTTATGCAAAGTAAATATTTGGTAGAAAGTAGGTTTAGAAACATTGCCTATAACGACCTGCATGGAGAGGATATCACCCAAGCCGCCGAAGAGGGGGATGAAATTGCACTGAAGGCGTTCGATTATACGGCCCGAATCATGGCCTTGGCCTTGGCCAATTTTACCGCTTTTACCCAACCCGAAGCTTTTATTCTTATGGGTGGACTTACCAATAGTGGAAAATGGATCATGGATCCACTCGAAAAGTATTTTAATGGGTTCCTATTGGATGTGTACAAGGGCAAAGTAAAGTTGCTACATTCAGGAATGCACGGTAAGGATGCCGCTATTTGCGGGGCAGCGGCACTCATCTGGGAAAATCAAAAAAACGGGTAACAACCAGACTTTTTTTAATTTATGATAAACATCATACTATAAGGCATTTTTTATAAGAAAACTTTGTACTCCAGCAATCCCTAAACAGTAGATTATGGAGTTTGCAAAGTATAACCGTAGACTTCTACTTTGTTGCCTAATTTTCTCAATATCCTCCCGCACACTCCTTCATGCCCAAAATTCTACCGAAAATGAATATGGTGCTTGGTGGATGTTTTGTGGCTCCACCAAAATTCATGAGGATTGGAGCATACCCATCGTAGGCATTTTGCGCTACCATGATTTAATGGATAAATACGCCTTCGGTTTTGTGAGTTCAGGAGTATCCTATAAAATAAGTAAGGCAAGTTCAGTTGAAGGTGGTATTGCTTTTTTAAATTCTACGGCCTACTCAGATTTGTACGACTCTAAAAATTCGACCCAGTTTTGGCTTTATGGATCTTACACACTAAAATCCTATTTAAAAAAAGACCTTATCCTTCAGCGCTTTAGAATAGAAAACAGAAGGTTAATCACCGATGAAAACCCTAAAGTGAACAATAGGTTTCGTTACCGATTGCAATATGTAACCCCCATTTCTGAAAGGCTATATTTTAAAACTTATAACGAGCTATTCCTTAATCTAAAAGGGGATGCCTTTAACCAAAATCGCCTATTTGTGGGAATAGGTCAAAAACTAAACGACCACTTAAAAGTGGAGACGGGATATTTTAACCGACGGTTTTCCAACAGACAAGAGCATATGATCTTATTTGGAATGATTTTTGACATATATATTTACAAAGAAGATTTAGCACTTCTATCAAATTGACGCGTGTATTTTAAGAATTTGATAATTCAGATCAAGATTCAAACCTGATTTTTATCATATTTTTTAAAATGGTTGACATCTACCTTTATCATATATAAATACAAGAAGTCATGAAACCTAAAAAAAACCCAAACGCCGAAATAGGACGCAATAGCAGTCTTTATTTTATGATAGGCCTTACTTCCGTATTGTTTGTTACATGGCAATCCTTGGAAGTAAAGTTCTATGAGCAGGAGACCAAAGTTTCAGAAGTTGCACAATTGACCGATGATCTTAAGGAAGAAGTTCCCATCACTGAAATGATAAAAACCCCTCCACCTCCACCTCCACCATCCGCTCCCGAGGTCATTGAAATTGTGGAGGATGTGGAAGAAGTGGAAGAAACTGTCATACAAAGTACAGAGAGCAGTCAAGAAACCTTTATCGAAGATGCCGTGGTTGCGATAGATGATGTGGTTGTGGAAGAAGAGGAAGAAACCATTGTTGTTCCTTTTGCAGTTATCGAAAACGTTCCTGTTTTTCCGGGTTGTGAAGACTTGGTAAGTCAGGCGGACAAAAAAGCATGTTTTAACGAAAAAGTACAAGAGCACATTAAAAAGAACTTTAAATATCCACCCACTGCTTTAGAGATGCACATTACTGGTAGAGTTTATGTTCAATTTGTGATTGACAAACAAGGCCGGGTAACTGGAATTCAAAAAAGAGGTCCCGACAAGCTTTTGGAAACTGAAGCGGAACGTATCATCGCTTCTTTACCCAAGGTAAAACCGGGTGAACAAAGAGGTAAAGCTGTAAGCGTAAAATACAGCATCCCTATTAACTTTATCATGGGCAATAATGAAGATTGATTGAATTTAGATTATAGATAGCGAAGGGCCCAAGTGAAAGCTTGGGCTTTTTTTATGGTCAAAACCAGGCTGTTTCAACATAATCTTCAGTTTTGGAGGCTCTTTCCCTGTTTTTTATCCGTAAGTGTGTTTCATCTACCTGCCTTGCACGGTATCCCAACAGATGGAAAAACTTTTTGGCAAAAAATCGAGCGATTCTTAAATCTACCACTAAAGTATTCTTGGCACTGGAATCCCATTTAACACCTGGTAAAATCACTATCATATCATCCACCTTGCATCGTCGCAGTTGTTTGGACAACCACAACACAACCCTCGGAATAGGTCGAATAAAATAAAATCCTTCATTGCCTTGTTTTTGATACAATGGCATAAAAATCTGTCGCTGTTGTCTGGTTTGCAATACCATTCCGTTTTCGATGGCCAAATCGGTTCCTTTTGGCACCCATTGAAAATTCACAAAACCTGACTTCATTGTAAAGGTATGATCGGTAGGTATTACATGTTGATGGTATATTTCGTAAAATCGATGCGTTGTGTCACTAGCCTTAAAAATAGCATCGTAATGCTGTTTTTTGACCTTTTCATCCTGTGGAATGGCTTGCGTGAGCATCAATGAATACCAAATAAAATCGATACAGGTTTCCACTGCTTTTGGATCATCATGTTGCCCGCTTTCAAATCCCAAGGATACATAACCCAATTCATTGATGTGACTCAAAAGGGCACCGTGCAAGTATTCTTCAATCCCTAAAATAATCGGTAAGGGGTAATTGGATGCATACTTACGGTTCAACAGACTATCGTTCAACACCATAAAAGGGGTCGTATCACTTGATGTGGTATGCAGGTCTAAGAAATAAAAAGGGGGGTGCTCCATTTCTAAAATCTCCCTGATCAACAAGTACAATTTTTTTAGTTCCAGCTCTTCGGGATGTTGTAGCGTTTCCTCTTTGAGTATCCGATGGATCCTATCTGGAAACCATATGCGATTAAAGTCTTCTTTTTGAAACCTCATTTTATGTTCTAGGGCACCAAGATTTCCGGAAAGCCCATATACACTCCCTCGAACGGGTATTTTTTTGGTTCTTATCTCATTAAACACATGTCTTAAAGCCAAAACACCCGCTGGTTCGTTACCATGAATTCCACCAAAGAACACTACGGTCGGCCCACTTTTTTCACCTTTTATATGATCAATGACCCTCTTAACCTTCATTCCTTTTTTCCTTCGTTGCCTGTTGCATCATCTGTAATTATAAATCCACTTTACTTACGATGCCCACCACATGGGTATCCACCAAAACGGGTAAACAACCTATGTGATGTTCCTGCATTATTTTTTTGGCTTCCTCTATCTCGGTTTTAGGTTCGACCGTAAAAACATCCTTGATCATTATGTCCGAGACTCTCGCACCATTTTGACTCATGGTCCCCAATCGTTCAATATGGGTCCATGTTAAAAGCCCAACCAATTCCCCTTGCCCATTTTCTACAGGCAAATGATGAATATTGTTCCATTTCATAATGGCAATGGCTAGGTTGGCATAATCATCTTCGTAGAGTTTCATGAGTTTGGTGGACATGACCTGGCCCACCCATTTAAACCCTTCGGTGGTTTCGGCCATACTTCCAATCGATTTCCATTGATGTACAGGTTTTTCCGTTTCTTGGTTTTTGCTCATGGCTTTGGTCAATTGTACAATGGCACTGTCCAATTTCATTTGCTTGCGAAGCGTCCTAAAGTTTTTGACTTGCCATTCTGCCCCGGTTCCTTTTTTGGTGCGTTGGGCAATTATCTTAAGTAAGCGCTCAATATCCTGCTCGTTCACACCATATTTTCTTAACCCTTCATGAGCGATGGGCAACAGCTCTTCCAAAACCATTTTCTTGGCCGTTATGGCTTTATCTTTCCAAGTAAACATAGCCTGTCTGCCGTTGGTAGCCGCGCGTAAAAAATTCAATTTGGCTTCTTTAAAGTCCATTTGGGATGGCATATCATCAAACTTTTTGGGTCTGCCTGCCATTAAGCCTATCCAAAACGCAAAGTTGGCCATTTCATCAATCACGGTAGGGCCAGATGGAATGTATCTGTTCTCAATTCGAAGATGGGGTTTACCATTCCCGACTCCATAGCAGGGTCGGTTCCAACGGTACACAGTGCTATTAAAAAGACTGAGTGCCTCCAATTTGGGCACCACCCCGCGGTCTAGAAGCTCGAGTGCATTTTGATGGATGGGCTTGGTCAATAAAATTCTATGGGTTGAAATGTCTTGTTTGAATATTTCCGCTACAGAATGTTTCTGCCAACGCTCCCCAAAACCAACCCTGGCCACTTGTTCCTTAACAGCCTTGGTCCATTTGCGGGTATCCATACTTTGCTGAAACAGCGCAATGCGGGTCTCGTTCCACAGTTCCCTGCCCAAGAGCAATGGTGAATTACAACAAGCACTTAAAACAGGACCAGAAATGGCCTGTGCCCAATTATAGCTTTTGACAAAATCGTCTGGCCGTATTTGTAGATGCAATTGAAAACTGGTGTTACAGGCTTCAAACAAGATCGAATCGTGGTGCAGGGAAAGTTCGTCCACTCCCTTTATCCTAACAGAAAAATCATCGCCCCGCCATTTGCGCAGCACATCGTTAATTCGATAATATCTCGGAATTGGGGTCATAAAATCCATCCCCAGTTCATCTTTACTGATGGATGGCAGTATCCCTGTTAAAATAATTTTGGCATCAAATGCACTTGAGGTCTTTTTTACTTTGCGCAACAATCCCCTCAATTGTTCCTCCATGTCTGTAAAGCAACCAGCTTCCAAAGTTAAGGGGTCTAGATTGGCCTCTAGATTGTATTTGGCAAATTCAGTGGTAAAATGGGAATCGTCCACTGCTTTCAAAACTTCCAAGGAAATAGGCGCGGGCCTGTAATCGGAATTGACCAAGCACATTTCTTGCTCTGCCCCAATTCGGACAATATCATCCTCAATCATCCCCTTTTTAATCATGAGCTCCAAGGCCCGAATATCATCAATAAGATGTTGAACAAAAGCCTTTCGCTCTTGCTCATCAAAAGTACTGGAAGTAACATGTTCTCCCATGGGACATCAATTTTATACATTGGCCTAACTTGTTAAATGTACAATGAACCCAAGTCCAAAAAAATGACGAATGTCATTTATTGAACTCCATTTAGGACCAATCCTGACAATTGTCATATTTTTTGAGCAAACGCTAAGATACCTTTGACCTATAATGTAATGGTATGCAGCTATGTGTGAATTAACCCAAAAATACAACGTCCCAGGCCCCCGCTATACGAGCTACCCTACTGTACCGTATTGGGATTTAGATAGTTTCACTGGAAAAAAATGGAAATCCAGCGTGCTTAAAACTTTTCAGGAAAACCCGAAGGAGGGAATCAGTTTATATATCCATCTCCCTTTTTGCGAAAATATGTGCACCTTTTGCGGTTGCCATAAACGCATCACCAAAAGGCATGAGGTGGAAAGACCCTATATCAATGCCGTGTTGAAAGAATGGGAGCTATATTGCAACCTTTTGGAGACTAGACCCTTAATAAAGGAACTTCATTTAGGAGGTGGAACCCCGACATTTTTCTCACCAGAAAACCTAAAAATCCTTGTTGAAGGCATTCTTAGATCCGGAAGAGTGGCCGAAACACATGATTTTAGTTTTGAAGGTCATCCGAACAATACCACCAAGGCCCATTTGCAAACATTGTTCGATGTTGGCTTTAGAAAAGTTTCTTTTGGAGTGCAGGACTACAACTTAACCGTACAAAGGGCCATCAACAGGATTCAACCTTTTGAAAATGTAAAAAATGTCACCGATTGGGCCCGAGAAATTGGGTACACATCGGTTGGTCACGATATTATTTATGGTTTGCCTTTTCAAGATTGTGCGAATGTTGAAGAAACTTTGATTAAAACAAAAGCTATTCAACCCGATAGAATTGCCTTTTACAGCTATGCCCATGTGCCTTGGCTAAAAGGAAACGGACAACGTGGGTATAAAGATTCGGACCTTCCATCTTCTGTGGTGAAGAAAGCCCAGTATGAAATGGGAAAAAGAATGCTTACCGAGTTTGGTTATAAAGATGTGGGCATGGACCATTTTGCTTTGCCAACGGATAATTTGTACAGAGCACTTGTACAGGGAACCCTGCACAGGAACTTTATGGGTTACACGCCTTATAAAACCAACCTGATGATTGGTTTGGGAGCATCGAGCATCAGTGATAGCTGGTACGGGTTTGCCCAAAACGTAAAAAATGTGGAAGAGTATGAAAATTTGGTTTCCCAAGGGGTTATTCCTATTTTTAGAGGACATATTCTGAATCTGGAAGATCAAATCATAAGAAAACATATTCTCGACATCATGTGTCAATTTGAAACCACATGGTCCACCGAGGAAGAACAAGAAGTTGACTTTTCCAACATTTTGGAAAACCTTTCGGAATTAGAAGCTGATGAATTGGTGGAAACCAGCACTAAATCCATTAAAGTGACCGATAAAGGAAGACCTTTTGTTAGAAACATCAGCATGGCTTTTGATCTTAAATTACATCGTAAGAAACCAAATACCCGAATTTTTTCCATGACCGTTTAACCTAAAAAAACAAACACAATGAAAAGTATAATCGTACCCGTTGATTTTTCAAATCAATCTGAAAAAGCACTCAAGGTAGCTGCCTCCTTGGCCAAAAAAAATGGCGCGGACCTAATGGTACTCCATATGTTGGAACTTTCTCCAGCGATAATGGGAGAATCTGGCTATATTTCCCAAGAGCAAGTGGTTCACCTTATTAAACTGGGTGAAAAACGATTTAGTGAATTTTTGAACAAACCCTATTTAGAGGACATCAATGTTGTTCCTGTAATCAAACACTATAAAGTGTTCAGTGAAGTAAACGAAGTGGCCGAAAAGCATAAAGCTGACCTTATAGTAATGGGCTCGAATGGTGCCGATGGCCTTCAAGAAATCTTTATAGGTTCCAACACCGAGCGTGTGGTGAGAACCTCAGATGTTCCAGTGTTGGTCATCAAAGGAGATAATGATAATTTCAATCCTGAACATTTTGTTTTTGCTTGTGATTTTGAGGAAGAGAGCGTTCCGGCACTTCAAAAGGCAAAAGAAATGTCCGATTTATTGGGCTCCAAATTACACTTGGTGTACATCAACACTCCAGGTGATGAATTTTTAAGCACCGAGGATGCCTACGATAAGATCTCTAAGTTTTTACATACCGCAGGATTAGGATTGGAAGTAGAAATCTACAATGATTACACTGTAGAGAAAGGTGTTTTGAATTTTAGCGATAAAATCGCTGCAGACTTAATCGGAATCCCGACCCACGGCAGAAGAGGCTTGTCCCACTTCTTTATGGGCAGTATTGGCGAGGATATTGCCAACCATTCCGAGGCGCCTGTTATTACCTTTAAAATTTAATTTGAATTGCATTTTAATTGGTTTCATGTGATTCAAAAAAGGGAGCAAATTAATTTTTGCTCCCTTTTTTTATTGGTTAGATTCTGATTGTTAACCATGAAACCTTTCGTAGGCGGCTTTTTCCAATGCTTCCCTATGATCTGGATGCGCAATGGAAATCAAAGCTTTTGCCCGTTGTTGTAAATTTTTACCAAATAGGTTGACCACTCCAAATTCTGTGGCCACATAATGCATATGTGCCCTGGTGGTGGTCACTCCTGCTCCTTGTTTTAAAAATGGGGTGATTTTGGAAACGCCTTTTTTGGTGGTGGATGACATGGCTATTATCGGTTTACCTCCTTTGGAAAGCGAAGCGCCCCTCATAAAATCCATTTGTCCGCCAACTCCAGAGAATTGGTAACCGCCAATGGTATCAGCACAAACTTGTCCTGTCAAATCAATTTCAATGGCACTGTTAATGGCGGTTGCCTTTGGGTTTCTTCTGATTCGAGCTGTATCGTTTGTATACCCAGAGTCTCTAAAATCACAAATGGGGTTGTCATCTATAAAGTCATATAGTTTTCGAGATCCCACTGCAAAACAGCTCACGATCTTGCCCCTTTTCACTGCTTTTTCCTTACCATTGATCACTCCACTTTCCAATAAGGGTAATACCCCGTCAGAAAACATTTCGGTATGGATCCCCAAGTTTTTATGGTTGCCCAAGTTGGACAAAACGGCATTGGGAATGTTACCGATTCCCATTTGAAGGGTAGCTCCATCCTCAATCAAAGAGGCTACGTGTCTTCCAATTTCATGTTCGATTTCGGAAATTTCAGTGGGGTTATGCTCATGGATATGTCTGTTCACTTCGATGGCATATTCAATGTCATCAATATGTACAATTCCCGTACCATGTGTTCTGGGTACTTGCGGATTAATCTGTGCCACAATTTTTTTTGCTGTTCTTACCGCTGGCAATGCAACATCCACAGAGACCCCCAAGGAACAATAGCCATGTTTATCCGGTGGGGAAACTTGCACGAATGCCACATCCAACGGAAGGTATTCATCGGCAAACAACCAAGGTATCTCACTCAAAAACACTGGGATATAATCACCCATATAGGTGTTCACAAAGGGTCTAACGTTGCCTCCCACAAAACACGCGTTCAGGGTAAAGGCTTCGCAATACGGTTTGCGGGTATATTTTGCATCCCCTTCGGTATGAATGGAAATGATTTCTACATTCTTTAGTTCGTTGTGTCGCTCGCAGAGACCATCAATCAATTCGTTTGGGGTCATTGCTGCTCCTTGAAAAAACACTCTATCCCCAGAATTTACGATTCCTACTGCTTCTTCAACTGTTGTTATTTTCACTTTGATTTAATTTTAAGGTTGATGGCATTCAATGGTGGCCGTTACCGAGTCGGTGGCCATAGCTTTGGGTGATACGTACGGAATACCCAATCCAAGACCTCTAACAATAAACAAAACACCAATGATCACCACAAAAACGGGTATTAATTTTCTGAACTTACTTTTTATGGAACTACCCAATATTCCTTTGGAATAAACTACTAAAGACATTAGGGGTACGGTGCCCAATCCGAACAACATCATGTACAATCCGCCTTGCAATGGATTTCCCATGGCTATGGCTCCTAAAAGGGCCATATAAACCAAACCACAGGGTAAAAAACCATTCAAAAAACCAATGGTCAAAAAGGCATCTGGTGTTTTTTTCTTTAGTTCTGCCCCTAGTTTAGATTTTACTTTTCCCAATATGGAGTACACGGGGGTTAAAAATTTATGGCCATTCAGATATTTGGTCGGATTCAACACCAGTAAAATCATTAGTATTCCGATTCCAATGGAAAGTTTCTGCTGGATTCCGAAAAGGGCCAAGCCCTTGCCTAAAAATCCGAATAGCATACCGATAATTCCATAGGCCAACAACCGACCAAAATGATAAATGGACAGCTGCACGGTCTTTTTGGTCATATTGCTTTGGTCCAAGGGCAACATAAAGGCAATGGGGCCACACATGCCCAAGCAGTGCAAGCTTCCCAACAATCCCAAAACCAAAGCTGATGTAACCATGATCAGTACACTAATTTTTGTTTATGTAAAAATGGCTTACCTTCATATTCCCAACTAATGGAAATATCCCAGCGACCGTCTACCAAGCGATTGTCAGGTATGAGCAAATGTGTTTTGGACAAACTTATAGGAAAGTTAGAATCCAAGTGCTTGTTAGACGGTCTATAAAGGGACACTATTCCGGTAATCTTTTTTGGGTCGTATTGCTCAGGAAAATAAATGACCAAACCTTCATCCGTTTGCTCTACTTTGAGTTCTGCTCCTGCCTCTGAGGCGGACTTTGAGGCATCTATTTCCTGTTGATAGGACAATTCTTTTCTATAATATTCTTCGGTAACCAAGTCGTGATTGGCCCTGTCATCTGTGCTCATGCGCACTACAAAGTATAGGATAAAGGCAATGAAGCCAATAAATGCCAATACGATTCCTGTTCCCCAATTTATCTTCATCTCTTTGTCTTTAATTATAGCTTCTGGGTGCCAAAAACTGTGTTATTGTGATTTCAATGAGTTTGTCTCCACTGTACACCCCTATTTTTAATTTATCCTTATCGCCGTTAAGTGCCGAAGCATTGATCTCGATGAACAAGGTGCCTTCCACCAATTGCTCTGCTGGAATGGTGAACTTATCCAAAGACACCATTTTGATCTCTCCAGGATGCGACATCAGCTCAAAGGAGACATTTTCTATATCCTTTGTGGTTTTGTTCAGTAACTTATAGGTGTATACGTTACTGATGATGTTATTTTCTTTTCTTTCATAAAGTTGTCCTGGTAAACGCAGCACATTGGCCTCTACCTCGTTCCTCATGAAGAGCATTCCGATCAATATACCGATCAACACCACTAGTACGGCTGTGTAACCTTTCATTCGAGCGGTGAACTTGAACTTATTCTTATGGTTTATCTCATCTTCGCTTGCATATCTTATTAAACCTTTGGGTTTGCTGATGCTTTCCATAATATGGTCGCACTCATCAATACAAGCGGTACAGTTTACACATTCCAACTGTGTTCCGTTACGGATATCGATTCCTGTAGGACAAACATTTACGCATTGAAAACAGTCGATACAATCCCCATGACCCAAAGCGTCACGATCTTCATTTTTCCTGAACTTTTTGCGTCCGTTCTCCCCTTCACCACGTTTATGGTCGTACGCCACCACTATAGACTTATTGTCGAGCAAAACGCCTTGCAATCTTCCATATGGACAAGCAATAATGCACACCTGCTCCCTAAACCATGCAAAGATGAAATAGAATACCGCTGTAAAAATCAACAAGGGAATCATGGTGCTCACATGGGCCATGGGCCCATCGGTTATGTAGGCCAACAGCTGGTCACTTCCAATTAAATAGGCTAAAAAAACATTGGCAATAAAGAACGAGATAAGAAAAAAGATGCTCCATTTCAACAATCGTTTTCTAATTTTCTTTCCAGTCCAAGGTGCTTTGTTCAATCGCATCTGGGCACCCCTATCACCATCAATCCAAAATTCAATCCTACGGAAAACCATTTCTAAAAAAATGGTCTGTGGACACATCCACCCGCAAAAAATTCTACCATACGCCACCGTAAACAATGCAATGAATATAATCCCAATGATCATGGAAATTACGACCAAATGAAAATCTTGGGGCCAAAATGGAAATCCGAATATATTGAAACGCCGTTCGAGCACATTGAACAATAGAAACTGATGTCCTTGAATTTTGATAAAAGGGGACGCTATCAAAAAAAGCAGCAAAAAGTAGCTTACATACTTACGGTAGTTATAATAACGTCCGCTGGGCTTTTTGGGAAAAATCCAATTCCTTTTACCTTCTTCTGTGATTGTGCCTATGGAATCCCTAAAATTCTCTTCCATCGCATTTGTGGTTTATGGATAAATGTCTGTTGTCTGGCGCTTAAAAAAGACTTAATCCATGGCAACTTTTGTTAAACCTAAGGGTTACACTTACGGGTAAGCATAAGCCTTAGATTCGGTTTTGTTTGTTTATTGTGCATCGGGGTCTTGCCATAGATCTCCTTCGGCTTCTTTTGGGTTTGCTGGTGTTGTTCCGCCCAAAGTGACCACATAACTTGCCACCTGCGCAATTTCTGCTGGTTTTAAGCTTTGCTTCCAAGCTATCATACCCTTACCAGCTCTTCCTCCTTCGGATATGGTATTGAACACATTTTTGATGCCCCCTCCCAAAATCCAATAGTCATCTGTTAAGTTGGGGCCGATCCCTCCTCCACCATCTGCCATGTGGCATGCCACGCAATTGGTTTGAAAAATGGATTCCCCTGCACTTAAATCAGAGGCATCTGTCAGTAACTCTACCGTATTTACATCCACTAAATCCTTAGCAGTTCTTTTATACTCTTCAATCTCAATCTTGGCAGCGGCTACTTGTTGCTCGTATTCCTCAGCTTGGTCATAATCTCCAAAAATGTGGAAACGTGCCAAATAGATTACCGCAAATACAATGGTCAAATAAAACATATATACCCACCATGGTGGAAGTACATTGTCCAACTCACGAATACCATCGTAATTGTGGTCTAGAATAATTTCCTCCTCTTTTTCTATGGCTTTGGTACGGGTCAACTTTTTCATCAAGTTTTTCGCCCAGGTCCATTCGTACTTTTTGGAATTTGCTTCCAAATAGCGCTCCTTGCCCTCTTCAGTAAGGGTTTGGAACATGATATTTTCGATGGAAGCCAAAATAAGCTCTATGGCTATTAAAATCATCAACACCAACAACAAGAAAAACTGTGTAATGGGATATTCTATGATTGCGGGTTTATCTCCAGAGTCAATAAAAAATTCCATCAATCCGAAGATCAAGAAGAATAAAACGGGGACACGAATCCACCAAGGTGTTTTAGTACTCATAATTTTATAGTTTGTTTTGTTGATCGTTGTTATCCAAAGGCAATTCCCCCATTTCTTTGATGTGCTCCTTGGTAGCGGTTAAAACCCACCAGAAAAGCAATACAAAGAACAAGAAGAATATCATGAGCGAAATCATCGGGTAGTTGGCGATCCCTTCGATGCTCTCCATATGATTTTTTATAAATTTCATCATGGTTTGTTAGATTTTAGATTATTGAGACAAGAACCAAGACGTTGAAGTCTTACCACATAATGTCCTGATGCTTGGTTCTTATTTCATAATTCCCGTTTTCTTTAGTCTTCTGCTTCAACAATTTTGATGTCGGTTCCCAATCGTTGCAAATAAGCAATCAAGGAAACAATTTCTCTGTCGCGCATTTCTACAAAGTCCTGACCGTTTTCTGCGGCGAACTTTTTATCAGCTTCGTAAGTTCTTTCGAACTCTGGGTCTGCGTACAAATTCTTCTCAATTTGTTCGGCTTGTGCTGCCATGGACGCCGGTGCGTTGGCAATGTCCTCTTCGGTATAGGGAACTCCCAATTTCCCCATAGCTTCCATTTTGGCCTGCACATCACTTCTATCATGCTTACTGGTCACCAACCATTCATACGATGGCATGATGGAACCTGCCGATGTGCTTTGTGGATCATACATGTGGTTCAGGTGCCAATTGTCGGAGTATTTACCGCCCACACGCAACAAGTCGGGGCCAGTACGCTTACTACCCCACAAGAATGGGTGATCGTAAACAAACTCTCCCGCTTTGGCGTACTCACCATAGCGTTCCACTTCACTACGGAACGGTCTGATCATTTGGGAGTGACAGCCTACACAACCTTCCCTAATGTAAAGGTCACGACCTTCCAACTCCAAAGGTGTATATGGTTTTACACTGGTGATGGTCGGTATGTTGGATTTCACCAAAATGGTGGGCACAATCTGAATGACACCTCCTATTAAAATAGCGATGGTTGCCAAAATGGTCAGTTGTACTGGTTTTCTTTCCAACCAATTGTGGAAGGTCTCACCAGCCACTCTTCTTTTGGACACTCTTGCCAATGCTGGTGCTTCGGCCAATTCATCTTCAACTTTGCTGCCCGACTTAATGGTTTTCACAATATTGTACAGCAATACGAACATTCCCAAGATGTACAAGCTACCTCCAATGGCCCTCATCCAGTACATAGGAATGATCTGCGATACGGTTTCCAAGAAGTTACCATACACCAAAGTACCATCTGGGTTAAATTCTTTCCACATTAACGCTTGGGTAAAGCCGGCCACGTACATTGGAAGCGCATAAAGCACGATACCTAAGGTTCCTATCCAGAAGTGAAGGTTGGCCAATTTTTTGGAGTAGAGTTCCGTTTTGAACATTCTTGGCACCAACCAATAGATCATTCCAAAGGTCATGAATCCGTTCCAAGCCAAAGCCCCAACGTGAACGTGGGCAATGATCCAGTCACTAAAGTGCGCAATGGCGTTTACGTTTTTCAAGGATAACATGGGGCCCTCAAAAGTGGCCATACCGTAACCTGTAATGGCCACTACCATAAATTTTAGCGTGGCATCGGTTCTAACTTTGTCCCAAACGCCACGAAGGGTCAACAGACCATTGATCATACCACCCCAAGATGGTGCAATCAACATAATGGAGAACACTACCCCTAGGTTCTGTGCCCAGTCTGGCAATGAAGAATACAACAAGTGGTGGGGTCCTGCCCAGATATAGATAAAAATCAATGACCAAAAGTGGACAATGGACAATCTATAGGAATAAATAGGACGGTTAGCCGCTTTTGGCACAAAATAGTACATTAAACCTAAGAACGGTGTGGTCAAGAAAAATGCAACCGCATTGTGACCATACCACCATTGTACCAAGGCATCTTGCACCCCTGCGTACACCGAATAACTTTTAAGTGCGGTAACCGGAAGTTCTAAACTGTTGAAAATGTGAAGTACTGCTACGGTAACGAATGTTGCCAAGTAGAACCAAATGGCCACATATAAATGTCGTTGCCTTCTTTTTAAAATGGTACCGATCATGTTCCATCCAAACACCACCCAAACGACTGCAATGGCTAAATCGATAGGCCATTCCAATTCTGCATATTCTTTAGATGTCGTGTATCCCAAAGGCAAGGTCAACGCAGCGGCCACAATGATCAATTGCCAGCCCCAAAAGTTAATGTTGCTCAGTGCATCGCTGAACATTCTCGCTTTTAATAAGCGTTGCAGCGAATAATACACCCCTGCAAAAATGGCATTACCCACAAATGCAAAAATCACGGCATTGGTGTGCAAGGGACGTAAACGTCCAAAACTTAGCCATGAAATACCCTCGGTTAAATTGGGAAACAGGAACATAAAGGCCAACAATAGCCCTACTGCCATACCCACCACGCCCCAAAGTATGGTGGCGTATAAGAACTTTTGCACGATTTTGTTATCGTAGCTAAACTGTTGTATTTCCATATTTATTGGTTTGTACTTTGAGTTTGTTTGATTTTATCTGTATTTGTATTAGAAGATTTTTTATCGGGCACCACCTCATCCTCAAATAGCATTCGCACCGATGGTGTATAGGTATCATCGTACTGTCCGCTTTTCACCGAAAAAATAAAGGCTAAAAAAAAGACTATAGCCACGGTTATGCTAATGGCCAGCAACACATAAATTACACTCATACCTTTTGTAATTTGGGGTTAAAACTACTGTGATGATATCCTTCAAAAAATGACATATATCAGCTTTATTTAATTTTTTAATCCTTTCCCAATATAATTGGTGGCCAGTGTGGCAAACACCACAATACTAATGGAACTCAACGGCATTAAAATAGCCGCGATCACAGGTTGCAATTGTCCCGTAACCGCAAAATAGAGCCCCACAATATTGTAACACAGGGACAGGATAAAACTCAATTTTATGATTGAAATGCTTTTACCGCACAGATTTATAAACTTGGGAAGGGACTGCATTTTAGAAGCATCCAAAATACCATCACAGGCAGGTGAAAACACATTGATGTTTTCTGAAACCGCCAAGCCGACGTCGCTTTGGGCCAAGGCACCGGCATCATTTAACCCATCGCCCACCATTAAAACACTATGGTTCTGCTGCAAATTTTTGATGAAGTCCAGTTTGTCTTCCGGTTTTTGGTTGAAAAGCATTTGGGTATCTTCTGGAAGTATTTGTTCCAGTTGGCTACGCTCACCATCATTGTCACCCGAAAGTATTCCGAGTTTTAAATGTCCTTTTAATGCTTCGAAAATTTGACCTACGCCTTGCCTGTAACTATTCTTAAAAACAAACCGCCCCTTTACATCTTCATCGGCGCTTATATAAACTGCGGTATTGGTGACACTGGTTGATCTTTCACTTCCCACATAAGCGGCAGAACCCACTTTTATGGAATGCTCGTTCGCTTTTCCCACAATTCCCTTTCCGGTGTGCTCTTCAAACTCGTCCAAGGTCATGATGGCATTGGATTGTAAAATAGTATATAGGGAGCGGCTCAAAGGGTGGTTTGAAGCTCTCAAGGTTGTTTTCAAAAGCGCCTTTTCCGGTTCACTCAAGGCAATGCCTTCATAATAAATAGCATCTTTCTGACTTGTGGTAAGGGTTCCTGTTTTATCGAAAATGGCAGTATCTATTTTGGCCAGCCTTTCAATTACATTGGTGTTCTTGAGATAAAATTTATGTTTCCCAAAAATTCGGAGCATATTTCCTAAGGTAAATGGGGCTGCCAATGCAATGGCGCATGGGCAAGCAATAATCAACACTGCAGTGAATACATTCAATGCCATGCCTGGGTCAACCACCAACCAATACATCGTTGCCAAGGAGGCGATGGTCAAAACCGCCATGGTAAATCGTCGACCAATACTATCGGTTAAGGTTTGAAATTGACTCGCTTTATCTTTTGTGAATACGGAATTGCCCCATAATTGGGTGAGGTAACTTTGGGAAACGGTCTTGAGAACCTCAACTTCAAGAACTCCTGACAATTGTTTACCTCCTGCAAATAATTTTTCGCCCGATTTTTTTGTCACCGGTTCCGATTCACCCGTCACAAAACTGTAATCGATTTCGGCAGTGCCTTTGATCAGAATGCAATCCACTGGAATAATCTCCTGGCTCCGCACCAAAATTCTATCCCCTACATTAATATTGTAAATCTGTACATTTTCTTCCTTACCTTCTTTTTCCAATCGGGTAACTGCAATGGGAAAATAGGATTTGTAATCTCTTTCAAAAGAGAGATAGGCGTAGGTTTTTTGTTGAAAGAATTTCCCCAACAACAAGAAAAAGACCAAACCGGTAAGGCTATCGAAGAAACCAGAACCCAAATCGAAGATGATATCTGCTGTGCTTCTCACAAAAAGGGTGAAGATTCCCAAGGCAATTGGCACATCAATATTCAGCATTTTGGAGCGAATGCCTTTATAGGCTGATATGAAATAATCCTTCCCGGCATAAAACACAACTGGAATGGAAAAAGCAAACATCAACCAACGGAAAACATGTTTGTATTGGTCCAACCAAAATTCTTCAACTTCAAAATATTCTGGGAAAGACAACAGCATTACGTTGCCAAAGGCAAAACCTGCAACGCCCAATTTATAAATGAGTGAACGGTCTACCTTATTTTTCTTTTTATCGAACTCTTCTAAAGAGATATAGGGCTCGTAACCGATACTGCTCAACAATAGCACCAGTGATTTTAATGAAAAATCATGGGTTTTATAGGTGACACGAATGGTCTTTTTTGGAAAGTCGACCTGCGAAACCGTTATGGATGGATGCAGTCGGTTCAAATTTTCCAACACCCAAATACATGAGCTACAATGAATGGAAGGAATACTTAACCCAACAACCTGAACTCCTTCTTCATCAAACTCCACTAATTGCTTTACAATTTCTTGATTGTCCAAAAAATCGTATTTCTTGCGAATCTCGTTAGGTGTTGTCCCAGCCTTTGCCTCTATTTCATAATAGGCGGAAAGACCATTGGATGTGAAAATCTCATACACTGTTTTGCAACCGTGACAGCAGAAACTTTTTTCATCAAAACCTACCCCTTTCTCGCCGCAATCGCCGCCGCAGTGGTAACAGGTTGTGTTTGTCATTTACATTTGCTTTACCTAATGCAAATATGTTATAGTCATTCCCTTAAAAATATGATATTTATCAGTAAATTGCTGTGGATTAAACATTAATTTTGTTTAATCAGGTAAACACTACGGTTATGGAAAGCAGATGTGAAAATTGTATTATCAGACAATTTAATTCGCTCCGTGCTATGAGCAAGGAGGAATTAAAAAAAGTTTCTGACTCCAAAACCGTCAAAACTTTAAAAAAAGGAGAATCACTTTTTCAGGAAGGTGATAAGCTTAATGGTGTTTATTGTGTTCGAAACGGTGTTTCCAAACTTTCCAAACTAAGTTCCAACGGCAAGGACCAAATCGTAAAATTGGCCAGTAAAGGAGAGGTTTTGGGCCAGCGCTCCGTTATTTCGGAAGAATGCACCAACCTATCCGCAATCGCCGTTGATGATATGGAGGTGTGTTTCATTCCCAAAGAAAGCATCAACAATACCCTACAAAAAAATCCAAACTTCACCATGGAAGTACTCCGACACATGGCGCATGACCTCAAAGAGGCCGACGATGTTATCGTGAACATTTCCCAAAAAACGGTAAAACAACGTATGGCCGAAGCCTTTCTATACCTTAAAAATAATTTTGGTGAAGATGAAGAGGGGTATTTGGCACTTACGCTCTCACGCGAAGATATTTCCAATGTGGTAGGTACCGCTACTGAATCTGCCATCCGAATTATTTCAGAATTTAAGAAAAAAGGCCTTATCGTCACCTCTGGAAAAAGGATTGGAATTAAAGAAGAACGCAAGCTTTTAGAGTTGGTTGAAGGGTTTTAATTCCTAAACTGACAATTGTCATAGTATTCCCTGTTTTACACCTTTAATTTTATCGCATCTTAATTCTAATAAGATGCAAAAGATATTAATACCCACGGATTTTTCGGAAAACGCATGGAATGCGATAGACTACGCTATGCAGTTGTTTCGTAACAAGCGTTGTACTTTCTATCTACTCAACACCTACACTCCCGTTATACCAAGTAGTCGTTTTATGGCTAAGATGATTGATGGCGTAAGTATTGTGGATGCGGTCAGGGAAACATCTGAAAAAGGATTGCAAAAGACCGTTGAACGCATAAAGGTAAAATATGGCAATCCCAACCATAGCTTTGAAACCATTTCATCATTTAACCTATTGGTTGAGGAAGTTAAAGATGTGGTAGAAACCTTTGGCATACATATGGTGATTACCGGCACCAAGGGAGCATCGGGTGTAGACGAGGTTTTTATGGGCAGCAATACGGTGCGTATTATCAAAACCACCAAAAAGTGTCCTATTTTGGCCATTCCCTATCATTTTGAATATGTAACTCCTACTGAAATAGCTTTTGCTACTGATTTTAATAGATTTTATACCACTTCAGAACTTGCGCCATTATTGCAAATGGCAAAAATGTTCAACGCTACTGTTCGCATAGTGCATGTGCAATACGGCATTAAAGCCCTTACGGAACTGCAGCAATTTAACCTTAATATGTTGCGTAGGTATCTGGGAGATGTGGAACATTATGTTCATACAGTTTCAGAATTGAATTCTGTTTCGCACACTCTGGAGACTTTTTCCAAAGAATTGGGCATCCATTTATTGGCCATGTTGAATTATCAACATAGCTACATGGAGAAAATGACCCGTGAGCCCATTATTAAACGGACAGCTTTTCATACCCAAATTCCATTATTAGTGATACCTGAATTGGGCATGGAGGGCGTTGCTCCTGCCGAAAAAGAAGAGGAAGGGGAGCCGAGTAACGTTGAGGCACACAATTAAAGTTCTGTGGTTATCTTTATGCGGGGTTTTTACCCTACCAACTAACAACCCCGCATAAAGAAATCTATGGATAAACAACTACTTATTGCTTGTCACGAACGGATTAAGCCTTTAGTCCGCAATACGCCAGTTCTTACCTCCCAACAAATCAACACTATAGTTGGTGCTGAATTGTATTTTAAATGTGAGAATTTTCAAAAAATGGGCGCTTTTAAAATGCGTGGTGCAGCCAATGCCATTTTACAATTGTCCCAAGAACAAAAAGAAAATGGGGTCGTAACCCATTCTTCGGGCAATTTTGCCCAAGCCTTATCCTTGGCTGCTAAAAATTTGGGAGTGAAAGCCTACATTGTGATGCCAAATTCAGCTCCACAGGTTAAAAAAGATGCGGTTAGAGGCTATGGGGGCATTGTTTTGGAGTGCGAGCCCACTCTGGAAGCCCGTGAAAAAGCATCGAAACGCATACAAGAGAAATATAGTGCCACTTTCATACACCCTTCCAATGATGATGATGTAATTATAGGACAAGGAACTGCTTGCATGGAACTCTTGGCATCCTATCCCGACCTAAATATTGTGGCAACACCCGTAGGTGGTGGTGGACTGATTGCGGGAACTGCACTTGCAGCACATTATTTTGGAAAAGATTGTATGGTTATAGGCGGTGAACCTATGGAAGTGGATGACGCCTACCGTTCCATGATCAGCGGAAAAATTGAAACCAACACAACCATCAACACCATTGCCGATGGATTAAAAACCCAATTGGGCGACCGGAATTTTCCTATCATACTAAAGTATGTGGATAATATTATCAGGGTAACAGAAGATGAAATTATTGCCGCGATGCGCCTAATTTGGGAACGGCTTAAAATTGTTTGTGAACCTTCGAGCGCCGTGGCGTTAGCAGCGATTATAAGAGAAAAAGAACGGTTTAAAGGAAAAAAAGTAGGGATTATTATTTCGGGAGGTAATGTGGATTTATCCCACCTGCCCTTTTAAAAGGAACTATTTTGGAAAATACACATTAAAAGTGGTGCCTTCGCCTGGTTCACTTTCTACCTCTATTTTTCCATTCATGGCTTCTATTTGGTTTTTCACCAAATAAAGTCCCAATCCCTTCCCCTCGGTGTTACCACTGAGCCTACCATACATATCAAATATTTTACGTTGGCGTTCAGGGGTAAGTTCTATGCCTATGCCATTATCAGAAACTTTTAAAACGATGTGCTCTAGAGTGTCATGAGTAGTTATTTCAATCAGGGCGCGTTCCCCCTCCTTGGCATATTTTATAGCATTCTGAACCAAATTGTAGAGAATATTCGACACGTAGCTTTTAGCACCGAAAACTGTTTCTGCGGCAGAAAAATCGGTTCGAATAGTGGCTTTGGACCTTGTTACTTCTTCCGACAGCAAGGTATCCACCTCTTTTATCACTTCCTTCAAGTCCACATCCCTAAATCGGTCCTTATCCCCAGATTTTAGGGAAAGTGACAAGTTTAAATCCTTTATGGTCTGATCAAGAGCCTCTGTGGTCTGTTCAATTTTTTGCATGATGTCATCGTTCATCTCATTATGACCCCAATCATAAATTTTGGACAACATTAAGAGATTGGAAATAGGTCCACGCAGGTTATGGGAAATAATTCGAACAAAATTCTGTAACTCGTGGTTCTGTTCGATTATTTTATGGTTGTATGCAACATCCTTGGTAACATCTTGAGTTGTACCTGACATACGATAGGGCTTTCCATCTTCATCATAAAAAACACTTCCTTTATGATGCACATATCTAATTTCACCATTATTCACAATAATTCTGTGAACAATATCGTGCAATACATTGTTGGAAATACTATGATTTACGTCTTCTTGAAATGCCACCCTATCTTCGGGATGAAGAATTTCCATTAAACTTTCAAAAGTGGCTTCGAACTCACCGGGGATTTGCCCGAAAATTCGGTACAACTGATCGGACCAAGTGATTTCGTTCTTAAGCATATCCCAATTCCAGTGGCCCACATTGGCCACCTTTTGGGCTTCTTTATACTTAATTTCGCTTTCTCTAATACGGTGGATATTGTTTACCTCATCGGTGATATCCTTTTGCCAAATACAACAGCCGATTACATTTCCCGAACTGTCCATATATGGTTGAAAGTAAAATTCATGGACCCGAGTAATACCATTTTCTTGAATGGTATGATTCGCACGGGTTGCATAACGATTCAATGCTTGTTCGCATCCCTGTTCGCAAGAGCTAAAAAAGACTCCCTTTTTATAAATAGGCCTTAAATCCATGCCTTTTTCGGCATTTCCCAAATGCTCGTTCCCTAACTTTTGCTCGAAGGATGGATTAAATGCTGTTAGACGATAATTGACATCCATTGTCCAAACAACATCGCCCACGCTTTCAACGACCTCTACTTTATCGTGTATAAGTATTTGTTTTTCCTTCACTTATAAAGCTTTGAGACTATGCAGTGTACCGAAAATTGGAAATCAGACCTAATGTATACTACCAAAATAGGCTGAGAAGTTTAAATGGCCTTTTGCAAATAATCTTCCAAATGCTCAATTCGCAAGGGCTTGGTGATAAACTCTTTAACGAATTTACCATATTTCTCTGCTTCTTCCTTGTCAGCATCAGATTCTGAGGAAGTTACCAATAGGACTTCTATAGTTTCTGGAAATTCTTCCAACACCATAAATTCCAAGAATTCAAACCCACTCATTTCTGGCATGTTGATGTCTAAAAGAATCAAGGTTTTTTCATTGGGGTTGTCTCTGTATCGTAAATCATCCAAAGCCAATTCGGGGTTTGTAAAACTTTTAACCCGGTCTTCCATGCCCATTCTTCTGAAATGAATAACGTTAATGGTGTTTACCAGGTCTTCATCATCTACCAAATAAATTTCCTTGTACATAAATTCTGGCTATAAAAAAGTTAGTCTTGGTTATTTAATAATATTGACAAATATCAATATTTATTGGTTTTAAAAACTCTAAATATTTTTTTTTATTGCTATTACTCAAGGTAAAAAGCACATTTCATATAGTTTTGAATCTATGAATTGCTCAAAACCTATATAATCTAAATTAATAGTTAATTTAAATGTAAGGTTTTTATTAAAATATTACAGTTGATTTCTCAAATAAAGCTTGGAAACGAGACTTTGTACATCGGTTTTTTACTTTCTTGATTTAAAATAAATCCTTTAGTATTTCTGGAGCTTCAAACCGATAGCCAATATAGAAAAGTCCGTGCCAGAGGTTATTGGAAATTATGTTATCATCCTCATTATTATACCTATAGCCATTATAACTTCCCCTCAATCCCATATAAAGTTTATCAGTATTATAGCCAAGTTGAAATCCAGTGCCATAATCCAACACAAAATAGTTGCTACTGTCTACCATCCCGTCCAAGGTAAATTTTGAAAATTTTGGACCAATTCCGGCTCTTACATAGGGGGCAAAATTAACTTTTGGGGTAATTACCCAATTGTAATAGTACCCTAAATCCGCTCTTAAATCCACTTGATTTTCTTTACCGTATGTCCCATCATCAAAAGGGTTGGACAACTTGGTAAAGTCGTACCGAAGGGCAGGAACCCAGCTCCCACTACTTTCCAATTGCCACTCTTGGCGACTGAGCAATGCGCGCAATGAAAAATCCTTATTGAGCACAAAACCAGTGTATCCTCCCCACTCAATACTCTTTAAATCAGAAAATTGAAAGTAGGGGTCGGTACCCTTCTGCCATAATGGGATAAAATCTTCCGTATTTTCTACATAAAACCCTTTCATTCTTCTAAAAAACAAGTTTTGTACAAGCTGTCCAGGAAACATATTCACTTTGTATTCCGTAAATGAACTTTCCCCTTTCAATTCATTATCATCATTACCGGGCAAAAAACCTGGGGCAAAACCAAAGCTTAGATTAATAAACTTGTAATTCATCCGGAGCGTCATTTTCACATCGTTGTTGGACACCAATCGAAAATCCAAATCATCTGAATGCAAAACGTACTCTGAAAAGTCAGTACTAAAATCAATACCGTAAGCTAACCTGTCTTCATAAGAAATTATGGCACTACTACTTTCTTGTGCAAAGCCTTGAAAACTAGAAATCGTAACTAAAAGAACAAGAAGTCGTTTTAAAATGAAGTGGAGGCTTAAGTTTCCCATAATTGCACGTATTGAAGTGATTAATAAATAGGCGCTGATTTTATCCTAGATATTATTATTTGCCATACAATTTAAAATTGGAAGGGGTTACGGCTTTAAAATGTTGGCAGTATAGCTTATTGATTTTCGTTCCTGCATTTAAAGAATTTCTGAAAGAAGACGAACATTGAAAGTTGTATTTTATGGTTGATTTATAAGTATATAGCGTTATAAGATACAAATATTTCAACCTACAAAACTCCTTTTCATTAAGATTTTAATTGTATCTGAAAAGAAACTTGTTAGCGTTATAAAGGTATAAAAGTTAAGGAGGAAGCTTTAAAAAGAAAAATACAAATCGAACTATTGGTGTGCTTAAAGTACATCTGACTTAAATAATATAAAAGTCACAATCAAAATCGTAATCACCAATAGGCCAAACGAAGCATAAAGCTGCTGTTTAACATTTTTCATCTTCTTTAGTTTAGTTGGTTCTATTTCTAAAATAATGTAAGAATATTCAACTTAATAAAGAAAGATTAAGATTTAACAATCATGAGGTGCATTTTTGAATATTTAACAAATTAGACAGCTAATTTTTAAAATATTCGCACTCATTCTATTTCTTTAAAACTGATAATAGATTCCAATATTGACTTGTGGAAGGCATAAAAAAAGACCCAAACTAGTAATGTTTGGGTCTTTTTGGTGCGGGTGAAGGGAGTCGAACCCCCACGCCTTGCGGCACTAGATCCTAAGTCTAGCGTGTCTACCAATTCCACCACACCCGCGAAATTGGAGTGCAAATATAAATCAATTTTCCGATTTGCAAATACGCACCCTTTAAAAACTTGTTTTTTGTACTTTTAGGGTCCTTTTTAATACACATATGAAAGATTTAAATACTTATATCGAGTCCAACAAAGACAGATTCCTTAACGAACTCATCGACTTACTAAAAATCCCATCCATAAGTGCCGACACGGCCTACTCCCAAGATGTTTTGCAAACAGCCGAAGCCGTAAAAAATTCATTGACGGCAGCCGGATGCGACAATGCTGAAATCTGCGAAACCAAAGGATATCCCGTGGTGTATGCCGACAAAATCATTGACCCTAAACTACCTACGGTATTGGTGTACGGGCATTACGATGTGCAACCACCTGACCCCATCAACCTTTGGGATTCCCCTCCGTTTGAACCAGTAATCAAACCCACAAAATTACACACAGACGGTGCCATTTTTGCCCGCGGTGCTTGTGACGATAAAGGACAGTTTTTTATGCATGTAAAAGCTGTGGAATACATGATCCAAAACAACACCCTGCCTTGCAACGTAAAATTTATGATTGAAGGTGAGGAAGAAGTAGGTAGTGATAGCTTGGCTGGTTTTTTGGAAGCTAATAAGGAAAAGCTTAAAAACGACATCATCCTAATATCCGATACTGGGATGATTTCCATGGAAAATCCATCCATAACCACCGGCCTAAGAGGGTTAAGCTATGTTGAAGTGGAGGTAACTGGTGCCAACCGCGATCTACATTCAGGAATTTACGGTGGTGCTGCGCCAAATCCCATTAACGTTTTGGCAAAGATGATCGCCTCATTGCACGACGAAAACAATCACATCACCATTCCTGGATTTTATGATAAGGTAGAAATTATTTCAAACGAAGAACGTGTCGAAATGGCCAAAGCTCCGTTTGATTTGGAAGAGTATAAAGCCTCGTTAGATATTGATGATGTTCATGGTGAAAAAGGATACACCACTTCGGAGCGTTTTGGAATACGCCCAACTTTAGATGTAAATGGAATTTGGGGCGGTTATATGGGAGAAGGAGCAAAAACCGTGATTGCCAGCAAGGCCTACGCCAAAATTTCCATGCGTTTGGTGCCCAACCAAGATTGGCATGAAATCACAGATTTGTTCACCAAACATTTTACCGCAATCGCACCTAAAAGTGTAAAAGTAAAAGTATCACCTCATCACGGAGGTCAAGCTTATGTTACCCCAATTGACAGTGTGGGTTATCAAGCGGCAGCTAAAGCTGTGGAACAAACCTTTGGAAAAAGTCCTGTGCCGCAACGTACGGGAGGCAGTATTCCCATCGTAGCACTTTTTGAAAAAGTTCTGGAGAGCAAAACCATTTTGTTAGGATTTGGATTGGACAGTGATGCCATCCACTCCCCCAACGAACATTTTGGCGTACTTAATTTTTTGAAAGGGATTGAGACCATCCCTTATTTCTACAAATATTTTGCGGAGTTGAACGCTTAAGTCTTTTTGACATATTTGGTGAGGATAACAATCTGTTGACCGTCTACCTTGCCTTCAATATATTCAGCATTTTCGTGATCCAGGGAAATCCGTCTAACGGCGGTTCCCTGTTTTGCGACCATGCTAGATCCTTTCACTTTTAAATCTTTAACGAGTACCACATTATCCCCGTTTTCCAAAACCACCCCGTTCACGTCTCGGTGGATGATTTTTTCACCCTCTTCCTGACCTTCGCCTGTGGCTTTGGCCCAAGTGAGCAATTCATCTTCCAGATACATCATATCCAAAAGGTCCTGTGGCCACCCTTCAGACTTTAATCGGTTCAACATTCTCCAAGCCACCACTTTTACGGCATCATGCTCACTCCACATACTATCGTTCAAACAACGCCAATGGTTAGCTTCTGTGGTATCTGGGTTTTCTATTTGACCCATACAAGTGGCACACCCCAAAAGGCTTCCATCCATTCCCCCAACAGAAACTGGCGGCACTTCGTACACCTGTAAATTTTCAGTGGACCCGCAAAGTTCGCAGGCATTTCCACTTCGTTCTTTCAATTCATCCAATAGACCCATAACGCAAGTATTTTAACGGTTGCAAACTTAGACTTTTTCGACCAATAGCTTCAAAAAGAAAAAATCCATTCATTGAAATGAATGGATTTTCACAAAAACTTCGATTAACACTACGGTAATTGGGAATACCCGTTTCTTGTTTTCCAAAGGAAATATTTTTCAAAAAGCACTTTGTTGAAATCATAAAACACATTCGGGATCATGATCGCAAAGTTTCTTGGTTTGAACAAGTGGTCGCTCAAAATGATGACTTCTTTTTTACCGGCATCCATCACACAGATTCCAGGAATCTTGCCCCACGCTTTCTTTTTCAACTTGTCTTTGCCGTTTACCACCCTAACAATGTTTTCGGCAACTATTTTACCGGTTTCATCGGATGGATACCCTGTTTTTGGTCCAGAAAATGGTACTTTTCCAGCTTCAAAAGGCAATTTTACATCCACTGCGATACCAGCAGACCAAACGTTGGGATATTTATAGTGTCTGTAATCTTCTCCTACGGGCAAGTAACCCGCTGGGGTAGCTTCCAATTTTTTTGAGTTCACTACAAAATCAACTCCCACGAAAGGAGGCATCAACATGGTAAATTTACTTGGCAACACCTCATCAGACGTCAAAGTAACACTATCTGCAGTTACTTCTTTTACCCCTACTTCTGTTCGATAATGGATATTGAACATTTTCATAAAGGACTTGAGCATGGTCTCACCTCCTGTGATTCCATCTATCCCGAAGTGGCCCAAGAAAGTTTCTGGGGTAATCCAGTAGAGGTCTACTTTTTTTCTGATGTTTTGCTCTCTCAACCATTTTTCTGTATTGAACAAAAACTCATAGGCAGCACCCATACATCCAGCACTTTGAGTAGCGCCGATAACAATGGGACCAGGGTTTTTCTTGAACTCTTCCAATGCCTTTCTGGTTTTCATAGCACCGTTGGGCGTTCCAATATAATGAGCGTGTTCTGCAACCCCTGGAGCCACATCGTATTTTACTTTAGGCCCGGTGGCCACCACCAAATGATCATAGGTAAAATCACCTTTGGTCGTATGCACAACTTGACTTTCCGGATCTACGGACAATGCTTCAGCTTGAATAAAATCCACGCCTTTTTTCTCAAGGACGGTATCTTTTCGGAAAGAAATATCCTTAACCTCCCTACGTCCAAAGGGTACCCAAATCAATGAGGGAACAAACAAGAACAATGGGGATTTATCAATTACCAAAACCTTATGTTCCTTTTTCCCTTTTCTCTTAATTTCCAAGGCGGCTGTCATTCCTGCGAAGTTTCCGCCAATTACTACCGTTGTTGTCATGATTGCGAAATTTTATGATATAAAGGTAGCACCCCAATTACTGCCCGTCAGTAACTTAGGGCACATAACGTTAATTATTTTAACGAATTTTTGATGCTCTAATATCACCTTTATCTGAGGTATCCAATTATAAATTCAACTCTACATTTGTAGAATTAATATTTTTATTCTATGTTTGTAGAGCAAAATGATAAAAGTCGAACAAATGCAATTGTCAAAATCCGAAGAAGAGTTGATGAACATCGTCTGGAAACTAAAAAAGGCCGTAATGAAAGACCTTTTGGATGCCTATCCAGAACCTAAACCTGCAACCACTACTGTTGCCACGCTTTTAAAGCGTATGACGGACAAGGGTTTTGTCGCTTACAACAACATTGGCAGAAGCAGGGAATACTATCCGTTGGTGAAGAAGAAAGATTATTTTTCCAAGCATGTGAACGGACTCATCAAGAACTTCTTTAACGACAGTGCCACACAGTTTGCCTCTTTCTTTACCCAAGAAACCAATTTGAGCAAAGCTGAATTGGAGGATTTGAAAAAATTGATTGACAACGAAATTAAAAAGAAGTAATTATGCTCCTATTCCTTCTCAAATCAACGGCCTGTTTGGCCATTTTCCTAGCCTTTTACAAATTGGTATTGGAAAATGAAAGCATGCACCACTTTAAACGCTTTTATCTTTTGGGAGCTTTGTTGGCCGCCCTGATTATCCCAAATATTGTTTTTGTGGAGTATGTAGAGGTTGCCCAAAGTGCTACCATCCTAAATCCGGTTACAGACATAAATGACGCTACTCAACCTATGGTTGAGACAGCTGATACAGAATGGAGCGAAATTCTTTGGGGAATTTATGCCCTTGGTGTGGTTGTATTTGCCATCCGTTTTTTCAAGAATCTGGGACAAATCGGGTATCGCATCCGTAAAAATCCAAAATTGAAGCAACAAACAACCACTCGTGTTTTAATGGGTCAGCCCATTCCTCCACATACCTTTTTTAGCTATATCTTTTTGAACAAAAGGCAATATGAGGACCACAATATTCCTGAAGAAGTTTTGCTTCACGAAGAAACCCATGCCAAACAAAAACACAGCTTGGACATTCTATTGATAGAATTGACGCAAGTTTTCTTTTGGTTCAACCCGCTGATCTATTTTTTAAAATCCAGTATCAAATTAAATCATGAGTTCTTGGCCGACCAAGCCGTCGTTAATCGCAGTCAAGACCGTGCACAATACCAAAACACATTATTATCGTACTTATCACACGATAGTTTTGAAACACATCAGTCGATTGGCATTGCGAATGCCATTAATTATTCATCAATCAAAAAACGTTTTACAGTCATGAAAACAAACACATCAAAAACATCATTTGTATTGCGAAGCTTTTTGCTTCTGCCGCTAACGGCCTTGCTTTTATTCGGATTTAGTTCCTCCATCGAGATTCCGATTAATCCGAACATGGAAAATGATCCAGCACCCATTGAAATTCAAGCTGAAGATTCAGGTTCTGAGGTATTTTTCAACAAGAACAACACCCAAACCATCAACCCAATCGAGATTCAAATTGACAAAAACGGGAAAATGTGGTTTCAATCCAAGGAAGTTTCTTTATCCAATTTAAGTAACGAATTGGCAAAAATCAATGAGCACTTAACTTTTGAACAACGCAAAAAAATCATCCGTTCCATTGTTCAAGTAGAGGCTAATACTCCTAAAAATGTCATCATGAAAGTTGACAAGGTATTAGCTGAATACGGTTCAGCCACCATTAACATTTTAGGTCCAAAAGACACACCTCAACAAAGTGCCTCACGCGAGGAAATGAAAGAGTACAATAGACTTGCCAAAAAGTACAATGACATGGATCGTAACCACATGAAAATCCAAAAGCAAGATGTCATTCGTTTAAAAGAAATCTACGAAAAGATGTCCAAAAAACAACGTGAAGATGCGGAACCCTTTCCAGATTTCCCGACACCACCTCCAGCACCTGGTTCTCCCAAAGCACCAAAATCAACAAAAGAAGTAATTGGGGTGAACTCTAACATTCCTGTACCACCTGCTCCGCCCATGCCACCAAAACCGATTGAGCACGTAAAGGAAATGGCAGAAAAAGGTGCTACTTTCACCTATAATGGCAAAACCATATCTGCAAAAGAAGCCATCGAAGTGGTTCAAAAGAATCAACACATCAATATTGATGCCCGCGAAGCCAATGGAGCAAATCCCGTAGTAAAACTATCCACCGATCCCATTGTGATAGAAAACTAAACTATCATCCCAATACAAATAATGTTAAAAGCCCCAATTCTGGGGCTTTTTATGTAACAAATCATCCAAAATTGCGTTCTAATACTCTATCAATCAAATCAGAACACTATAATGCTACAACGTTTTTTTATTTTCTGCTCGGGAGCCGACACCAACATTCTTGAAACCTGCTCCAATGGCGAGCGCAATAAGTATGCGGGTATTGGCGCTACCGTTTTTTTTACCGCTATAATGGCTTTTATTGCCAGTGGATATGCCCTTTACACGGTTTTCGACAACATCTACACTTCCATTTTCTTTGGTTTTATCTGGGGATTGCTCATTTTTAATCTGGACCGCTACATTGTTTCCACCATTAAAAAACGCGATAATTTTAAGGGAGAATTGCTCCAAGCAGCCCCTCGAATTGTACTCGCTTTGATTATTGCCGTAGTGATTTCCAAACCTTTGGAAATGAAGATTTTTGAAAAGGAAATCAATCAAGTGTTGTTGGAAGAAAAGAATGCCATGACCTTGAACAACAAGGAACAATTGGCATTGCAATTCACTCCGAAGATTGAAAGCCTCAACCAAGATATTGCCAATTTGAAAGGTGAGGTTGCCACCAAGGAAGCCGAAACCAATGCGCTTTACGATACTTATATTTCCGAAGCTGAGGGAACGGCAGGAACAGGTTTATTGGGCAAAGGCCCAGTTTACCAAGAAAAGCGGGATAAGCACGATGCCGCTTTAGCGGAATTGAACAGCTTGAAAGAAACCAACGCCTCCAAAATTGAAAATATTGAGGCCCAAATTGCGGCTTTGGAAACCGATTACAATACTGCCGTGATCAATTCACAACCCATAATTGATGGTTTTGATGGATTGATGGCACGCATTAATGCCTTGGGCAAATTACCTTGGTTTCCCTCCTTTTTCATTTTCTTATTGTTCTTGGCGATTGAAACCGCTCCGATCATTGCCAAATTATTGGCGCCTAAAGGAGAGTACGATTACAAATTTGAAGAACAGGAAAGTGTGGTGGCAACATGGGTGACCCAAAAAGTGGAACAGCGCAAATTGTTGTTGGCTACCGATGGTGAAATCAACCAGCAGATTTATGCTGATATTAAAAACGAAGAGGAACTGTACCGCTACAAAAAGCAAAAAGCAGAGGAACTGCTACGCTTACAGGCCGATTCTTTTCACAATGTGCAGGTGAAAGGACTTTAATCCACTATCCCCATATTTTTAAGCAAGAAAGAGGCATTCATATTTTGGCAAATGCCTTCTTTAAATTGGTAGTCAAAGTAAAGTTCCTCGTTTACAATCTGGGCATCAAAATATTTATTTTTCACTTGTTGTAGTTGGTCGGACAAGGTGCACAGACTTAAATCATGGGTGGCGACCAAACCTGTGGCACCAATGTGCACCAATCGCTCCACAAACTTTTTGGAGCCCTCGGCTTTGTCCACGCTATTGGTGCCTTTCAAAATTTCATCGAGGACCACAAAGCAATCGCCTTTCTCCAATTCTTCCACAATAAATTTTAAGCGTTTGAGCTCGGCATAAAAATAGGAAGTCTCATCTGCCAACGAATCCGAAGAACGCATACTCGTCAACAATCGAACGGGAGTGTATTTCACATCCTTTCCTTTTACGGGCAAACCCAAGTTCGCCATGACCACTTGCAAAGCAACGGCCCGCAAAAAAGTACTCTTTCCAGCCATGTTGGCTCCTGTGACAATGCAAAAACGACCTTTTCCAATTTCGAAATCGTTCAAAACATTCTTTTTTGGGTCCACAAGTGGATGCCCCACAGCTTTAGCTGTAAGCACCGTTTCGCTTTTCACCAATTCGGGATAGGTATGATCGGGATGGTTGAATGCATAATTCCCCAAACTGATGTAGGCATCAAATTGCGCAATGGCCGAAAACCACTCTTCTACATCTTTGCCATAGGTTGCCACCCAAGATTCCACTTTATGGGCAAAAAACAAGCTCCAGAGACCGAGACCTTGTCCAAAAATGGAAACAATCAAGTTGTATTGTTGCTCCAACATGTTCATATTGTGGGCAAACTGTTTAAGAACTTTTGAAGTTTTTCCATCCTTAACTTCCAACTTTTGTTGTAGCTCTTTCAAAAGTTCGGACTCAAATTGTTGATCTTCCAATTCAGAAATCAACCGTTGGTGCTGTTGAATGGTTTCTTGGGCTTCGGTCACTCTAACAGAAAAAGAAAGAATAGATTTTGCATAGCGACCCACCAATCCGATACCTAAAAAGTACCAGACCAACACCAAACTTTCGGGCACTTTTCCCATGACCGCCAAAGTGATCCATAAAATGGAAAGCATTACAAAAATCGGGGTCACCACACCTACCCAATTTGGTGTTACCTTCTTGTGGTTTTTCATCCAATCCGCAACTACTTTAGGCGCTATTTTGGGTTGAGTCTCCCCTGCCAGAGCAGAAAAATGTTGTCGCCACTCAGGTAATTGGGACAATTCCTTAATTGCTTCTTGTTTTTTGATGATATCCTTTGGATATCCGTCCAACAACAGACTAGAAAAAACTTCTCGACCCTGCTGCAAAGTGGTTCTATTGGCATATTGATAAAACGACCCACGACCAAAAATGTCCAGATCTTGCGCATAGGGATGCTCGGGCTGTAAAAACTCCTTTCCATCAGGTAAGTGATGAAACTTGCGGTCCAACACCGCCAATTCGGTTTGGTTGATGGCCACCAAGCGCTCCAAATACGCTTTTTCCTTTTTTAGATTAACGAATCGGGCCACGAGATATAAAAACAGGGCCGTGCCCACCACAAAAATTCCAAACACAAAAGAGGCACCCCAAAAGAAATAAATGCCTGCCACGAGTGCCAGAAAAACGGCAAGGCGGACCGTGGCCAAAAGGCCCAATCGCTTTTTTACTTCTTGTAAATGGGTGGTATGCTTATCCCGTTGCTGGGTATAGAACTGCTTAATATCCTTCATTCAAAAATCAATCTAATTCTCTTAACTGCTGTTGCAGTTTTTTGGTGAGACTTACCACGACCAAATCGTAGGAGTAGTCTACCAATTCTATGATCAATTGTGGGGGAAGCTGCTCCAAAAACAAAGTATTCCAATGTTTTTTGCTCATATGATACCCAGGAGTGATCACGCCATCATAATCGGCACGAAGCTCTTCCGACCGTTCGGGATCACACTTTAAATTGCATTGCGAGGGCAACCGTTCCAAAGGAACGAGCGCAAACATTTTGCCCATCACCTTAAACACTAAAGTGTAGGCATCAAAAGGAAACTCCTCCGTAACGCCCTTTTTGGACAGGCATAGCTCGCGGAGCTCCTCTACATTCATTCTGTGATACCCTGAGAATCGTACACGATCACTTTCTCCCACATATGCTCGCATTCTTCAATAAACACCAAATGCGGTGCTTCAGTCTGGTAGGCCGCTTGATCTTCTGCCGATTCAAAAGATAAAATCAAAGAGTAGGTAAACGAATCGTCCACCACATCCCGAATGGCCTTTGGGGGTTTACCAATAAATTTGGTTTTTGCGTATTGGGAGTTTTCCAAAAATTTAGTCAACGAAGCCTCAAAAGTGGCTCTATCGGCTGCGCTATCAGGATCTTTGAACCAGAAATATACCACGTGGGCAAAAGTGTGATCGAAATTATTATTCATATCGTTTTTGATTTGTACACAACTGGAGGCTACTACACCTACCAAAAGCAAGGTTAGGATTCTTGTTTTCATACGGATTCTTCTATGGTTTGTTTTTCTTGGTTCGTTATTTCCAATGCGGAATAGTCCAGCTTCCACCCGATGGTCTCCACTATTTTTTCCACCACCAAAACAGCTTGCAAGGCTTCTTTTCGGGCGGTTTCCATCAATCCGCTTTCGGGAATTTTCTGTTTGATGTGCTCTTTGGCCTCTTGGTTCAAATTGGTCAAATCGTTAGGTGAAAAGCTATTGAAAATCCCATTTTTAATATCGTAAAATTTTAAATCTGGCTCGATGGACAGCACTTCGGGTTCTGGAAAATGACTTAAAATGATTCGTTTTCCATCATTGTCTGCCTTTAAATTGAGCTTGTTCAGGTCGTAACCAATGTGCGCTTTGGCTTTGATCACGATCAATGCCTTTTTCTTGCTTCGGAACAGGCTCATAAAACTGTCCTTGGTGTTTTCGTAATGGTAGATTTCGGCAAAATCACCCTCCACGGAAACCAATTTACACACACTTCGGATTTTATTCAGGATAACCGTGGATTGCTGTTCGGTTATTTCCCTGTTCCGTTTTTTTCGAAACAAAGAAAAGAACCAATACATGAGTATGGCTCCCAAAATCAATCCTAAAATCATGTCGACGACGTCCCCCATTAATTTTTTCCTATTTCACCCAAATGGGTAAACTTGAATCCTTTTTCGTATTTCAGACCATATCCCATGATGCGGTCAAAAGCGGAATGGGAAAATAAAATGATCCCAATCAGTTGCCATAAAGGTATTGAAAAGTAGGTTCCCAACAAGTACACCACAATCGCCACCCCTTTGTGATGAAAGAGATTGTACGCGATTGCACCTGCTTTATTGCCAAAAAGATAGCCCAACATACCAATGTCAGGGGTCAACAGCAACACCAAGAACCACCACCAGGCGTAGTCCAGTTGATTGAAGAGATAAATGCCCAAAACGAACATCATCAACTCTTCCAATTTTAGGGCTGTTTTCACTAGTCTTCGATTTTATATAAAACGGGCCTACTGGGGCTGGCATCGTTCTCCATGGGCGCCACTTGTAGATCTAAAAAATACGTGCCGTCCTCTGCGGTGTTGGGCACATAGATAAACTCGGTAATGGTTGCTTTTTCTCTTGGTTTGCCATCCATGTTCCAAAAGGCTTTGTGCGCCAAAAGGTCTCCGTTATCCCGTTCCTTGTCCACCGAAGGCAGATCTATCAATAAATGATCTACGCCTTTTTTTACCAAATATTGGGCGGCTTCCTCCAACAAATAGGGCGGATTGGCATCTGAATATTGCCGGGTGCGTTTGTCGCTCAAATTCGGTAGGGTTCTGATCACTACGGCTTTTCGTTTTTTGTTGCCCAAGGCATATTTTAATTGCTTTTCGGAAATCACGAAGTCTCCGTTTAGTTGCTCGGGCGCTACGGTGACCAACTCTGCTAAAAAGAAAAACTTTTTCAGCTTTTGGTTCACGGAATGAAACGCCTCGGTAATATGACCTAAACACTCCGTATGTGTTACATGCGAATGCGGATTAAACCAAATATCGTTGAAATTTACGGGAGCACCATCTTCCACGCTTCCGATAAAACCATCCTGTTTATGGGCGGTAATGCTGGGCGGACCCAAATACCAGGCGTTCACATTGTCTTCCTTGCCCGTTAAGGGAATGGAAATATCTATGGGTTGGCCAAGGTCTATTTTATAGATTCTTGAGTTGTGTTTTATACTGGCTATCATGCAGGCTGACTTGTTTATGGTAATTAAATCAATTCCGAGGATAAATCCAATTTAATTGTGTTTTTGATAAGGAAAGTTGGGGAGAGAAAATATTCTGTCAATTGAGAATGGGGGTTTGTGAACCCAGAAAATATATCTGTCCAATTCAACTAGACTTTTAACCCCAAAAATCCTAACTTCACTTATCGGTCGATATAAATCATTGAAACGATTCATATCTTTAACGTTGTAGCACATTTGACCAATGAACAGACTAATAATCATCATATTTTTTGCCTTTAATTTTTCTTTTGGACAATCGATTCAACACGAACCGAGAAAATTATTTGTAGCGACTTTAAACGTTCCTCAAAACACAAGGAATAGTAATGACGCATTTACAAAGTTTGCATTAGAGAATAGCCTAAAACAACTTTTATGCTTTAGAGATGAACAAATTTCATCCGACATCAGCTTTGACAAAAACGGAAAAGTTATAACCAAAATTGAGAATGATAATACAATTATCAACAAGAGCGAATATCAATACGATGAAAAAGGGAGAGTTATCAAAACCTCACATTATTCGCCTAATGGAGATTTAAAATATGGTTATGAATACGAATACTTGGAAGACACAAAACTGACTTTTGAAAATCCTGGAAGAATACTTAAAAACAAAGACATTTTTATAAAGGACAAAAACCAAAAAATTTCAATCGATTACGGAAATGACAAAGAAATCGTTTCTAAAGAAATAGAAATATTTAATACAAATGGAGAATTAAAACATAAACAGGAATTTTCCAACGACAGATTAAACCGAGAATTTATCTATTACTTAAAAGACGGGGAGAAATACGAGGACAAAATATTCTACCCTGAAAACCGAGAAAAAATTGTCGAAACAAAAAAAATATTGGACAAAGATGTAATTGATAAAAACGGAAATATAATCATTAACTATTCTGGCGATTTTAAAGTGTCTGAACACAAATACAATTCTGCAAACCGATTAATCTCATCTGACTTTTATTCAACGAAAAATGGACTTTGGAAAAATGAAACTTACGAATATAAGAATGATACGATTTTAGTAAATAAGTCAGAAAATTACATTTTAAAAGGCAAGATAAAATCGTTTCAATTCATTTACAATAACGTCGGATTTCTAGAGAAAGTAATTAAAATTGACGCAACTGAAATAGAAATATTTGAGTATAAATATCAACTGAATGAAAAATAAAAAACGTGCTACAACACCGTATAAAATTAATTGCTGGTGCAAGCCAACTTACGAAAATCCTCGCGGATTTTCTATTCGGTTTGTATTTGCTAAATTAGGTGCTTAAACCACGCAACTAATCTTACACAAAACCGATAAGTGCAACCCACCTAATGGAGACTACACTGGACACTGTTAATCCACAAAAAACAAATCATACCTTAGAACATTGAAAATTCTTTTTAACACCACCCCACCTCAACCTCAAAAACATGAACGCTACTCAAAAATTGAAATCTGTATTATCGTCATTGCTACTAGTCTTGTTCGGAACAACTATAAATGCCCAAAACCCTGAGAACAAAATGGAAAAGAAGATTGAAGTTGCCTTTATCATGTTCGATGATTATGAAACTTTGGATGTTTTTGGGCCAGCAGAAATATTTGGTCGTTTGGTGGATCAATATGCACTTAAATTTTATTCCCTCGAGGGTGGTGTGGTCACCAATAGGCACAAAGTTCCCATCATGACCGAAAAATTTGAGACCATGGGCAACGGACCCAAAATTATTTTGATCCCAGGGGGTATGGGCACCCGAAAGGAAGTGAACAATCCCCAACTTTTAAATAAAATCGAGGAACTATCTCAAACCAGTGAGTATGTGCTATCCGTTTGCACAGGTAGTGCGCTGCTCGCCAAATCTGGACATTTGGAGGGCAAGCAAGCGACTTCCAACAAGCGCGCTTTTTCATGGGTGGTTTCCCAAGACACCAAAGTGGATTGGGACAAAAAGGCACGATGGAAAGTTGACGGCAAATACTACACCTCTTCGGGCGTAAGTGCGGGCATGGATATGGCACTCGGCTTTTTAGCCGATAGACATGGCATTGATTTTGCCAGAAAAGTGGCCAAGGAAATCGAATACAACTGGACCGAGGATAAGGACAATGATAATTTCGTAGCTGAATAAGCATCTTTACTCCACAAAAAACAAATCGCTGGCAATCCCATCCGCTAAAAACTTACCCTTTTTGGTGGGGAGAAGTTTACCATCCACTATTTGAAGTAAACCCTGCTCCACATATTTTTGGGCTTGTTGGTTTAGGTAATCCAAATATTCAGGTCCGAATTCTTTTTTAATTTTTTCTAAAGAAATACCCCAAATGGTGCGCAAACCTGTCATAACGGCCTCGTTGTACCTATCGGATTGGGAAAGGGTCTCCACTTCCATGGGCAAGACTCCATCTGCTATTTTTTTAATATAGGTTGGGTTGTTTCGAATGTTCCAACTGCGGTTTTTCCCATCAAACGAGTGTGCCGAGGGGCCTACTCCCACATATTTTTTGCCCAACCAGTAAGCCGTATTGTTTTTGGAGAAGAATTCGGGTTTCCCAAAATTGGAGATTTCGTAGTTCACGAAACCTTGGGCTTCCAACATATCCACCAAAATGTAAAATTGCTCTTGGGCCTGCTCGTCATCCACATCGGGCACCGAACCTTTTTCAATAAACTTTTGGAGTGCCGTTCGTGGTTCCACAGTCAATGCGTAGCTGGAAATGTGGGGCAATCCAAAATCCAAAGCTTTTTGAATGTTGGCTTTCCATCGGTCGTTGTCCATGCCAGGGATGCCATAAATCAAATCGATGGTGATATTATCGAAATACGCTGTGGCCTCTTGAATGCATTTTTCAGCTTCGGAGGCATTGTGGGCACGATTCATCAGTTTTAAATCTTCATCAAAAAAAGATTGGATGCCTATGCTGAGGCGATTTATTGGACTGTTGGATAGCTGGACGATTCGATTGTTGGATAAATCATCTGGATTGGCTTCGAGGGTGATTTCGGGTTGGTCGATTACTTTATAATTATCATAAACGTCTTGGATCAAGAATTCTATTTCCTCATTGGAAAGCACCGATGGGGTTCCCCCTCCAAAATAAATGGTCTCAACTTCATCCTCCACCTCCAGTTTTCGCATTTCAATTTCCTTGGCGATGGCCTGCACCATGGCTTCCTTCTTTCCCAGTTGGGTGGAAAAATGGAAATCACAGTAATGGCAAGCTTGTTTGCAAAATGGAATGTGAATATATATCCCAGACATCAGTTTTCAATTAGCAATGGACAATGAGCCTTTAGCCTTTAGCCTTTAGCCTTTAGCCTTTATCAATGTTCTTAAATTATTTCTTAACTCTCGATTCATTCTGCTTCACAAAAGCCTCCCAACCCGTATAGCTTTTCCCGACTTCTACCCTGCCCTCGTTATAAAAATGACATACAGCCGCGGCCAAACCATCGGTACTGTCCAAGTTTTTGGGGAGTGATTTCAACTTTAAGACACTTTGGAGCATTTTCGCCACTTGTTCTTTGCTTGCGTTTCCGTTCCCCGTTATGGCCATTTTAATCTTTTTGGGCATGTACTCGGTAATTGGAATCTGTCTGGAGAGTCCAGCTGCCATAGCTACCCCTTGCGCCCGTCCCAATTTGAGCATCGATTGCACATTTTTGCCATAAAAAGGGGCTTCAATAGCAATTTCATCAGGATGGTAGGTATCGATGAGCTCTATGGTGCGTTCAAAAATAAGCTTGAGTTTGGTGTAGGGGTCATCGTATTTTTTGAGCATCAACTCGTTCATCTGCACAAACTGCATCTGCTTGTTAATGACCTTAATAATACCAAAACCCATAATGGTGGTTCCGGGGTCGATTCCCAATATAATTTTTTCCGTTGCCAAATTTTAGTTGGTGTTAAGTACAAGGGGCAATCGAAACCGAAGTCCGACAGGATTCCCTCTTTTTAGTGCTGGGGCCACCGTGGTCAAATCGTTCAATCGGGCAGAAATTTTGTCGTTGAAATTGGAAATTTCATTGAGCACCGAGGTTTTTTCCTCCACATTCAACACAGAGATAAATCCATGTTCATCTATCAAAAAATCAATATAGACCGTATCGTGCAAATCATTCCTCACCTGAAATTCCAATCCTGCCAGGGCTTCGGCAAAGTATTCTGACATCACATTCTGAAAACATTCCTGCTGCGCCTCTTTGTTCGCGGTTTCGTCGCAATCATCAAAAAGGGGGAATTGGTCCACATCGTTCCAGTCGATGGTCAAAAGCTCTTCATTCACCAATTTTTGGGTCTTGTCTTCCTTGGACTCAAAAAGCTCGCATGACACGAGCAGCCCGAAAAAAAAGGTTATCGACCAAAACTTACGCATAACAGCCCCTAGAATTTGGCTGAAATTACAATAATTTGAAGAATTTAATTGCTAGCCATGTGTATTTCCTCCTTTATTTCGGAAATGCGCTTTTTAACCCGCTCCGCGATAAATGGGGCTGCATCGGAATATAGTTGCAGCAACCTTTCGTAGTAGGCCAGTCTTGTTTCGGGGTCTTTAAAATATTCGTCGGCCAAAATACAAACCTGATAATAATTGTAGTAGTTGTCCTTGTTTTCTTCCCAAGCCTTGGTGTAGAGATCCAGTGCTTGCTTGGTTTTCCCTTGAATTCGAGCAATGCGGCCCAAATCGGCATATTCTTGATCAAATATTGCAGTACGTTCTTCAATGGACTTTTCAATATAAAATTGGGCACTATCCAACTGCTTTTCCTGAAAATAGACATCTCCCAACCCAGAATAGGCATCGGCCAAAGACCAAGGGTCCATCGCCAGCATATGATAGGTTTTTATAGCCTCTTCGTTTTTGTAGGCTCGGAAATAGCAAAAAGCCAAGCGTTTTAAAACAAAGGGACGAGTTTCTCCGAGTTCCATTAATCGTTCAAAATGGGGAATGGCAAGTTTAAACTGTCCATTATTATAATAGGCCTGCGCCTTTAGGTTGATCATGGCCACATCATTCTCATAAAAACGAAGTCCTTGGTCGATATAGACCAGTGCGGAATCCCTGATTTCTTGACCCACATAGTATTTTCCCAAAGCGTACAAACTTCGCAAATGGGTACTGTCCAATGCTACCGCCTTTCGGAATGCTTGGTTGGCTTTTTCTTGATTCATTCGGGTTTCCAAAGTACGTCCGAGGTAATAATAATACTCAGGGTTTTCCTGTTTTTGGTTGATCAATGCGTTGAAAGCTGCTAAGGCAGCATCCGTATTTTTGGTTTTAAGCAGGAGTTTGCCAAGTTCAAATTGGGCAATGCTCAATTCGGGATGGGATTGCAAAGTAGCCTGATATTGCGCAATGGCCTTTTCATAATTTCCGATGGCATTGTACGAGCGTGCAATCTGAATGCTGGACATTGGTGAATCTACCCTTGCATATTGATTGTTGGCTGCCGTGTAGTTGCCCAAAGCATACAAACTATCCGCAACGGCCAAAGCCGATGTTTGCGCACCGACTTTGAACAAGAACAAAAAAATTGCAATACTAATTGGCATTACCCTTAACATTAAGCAGAAGATTTAGACTGTGATTATTTTAAAAATCAGCCACCTTGACCATTTTGTTCGGAAGCCCTGCATATTGAAACTTTACCACATCATCTTCATCGACTTCCAATGAGAAAACACCATTAAAATTTGACATAACCCCAGCTTCTTTTCCTTCAATGGAAACTACAACTCCAGATAACCCCAAGGATTCTTTGTCCGTTACAACTCCTTCAAATACGGTCTTCCCTTGTTTACTAATTTTGCTGGCACTTACCAACATATAATCTTTGGAACCATTAACAGTGGTGCCTTCGGGTTGGGTTTGCAACCTAAATGTAATGGGAATTGAGAAAGGGACTTTTACTACTTGTCCCTGATGTTTACCAGGCTGCATTGAAGGTAACCTTTCTATGATTCGTACCGCTTCATCTTCTAGCAATTGATCAGGACCACGCTTTTTAATGGATGTTATTTCACCATTTGTGTCGATGGTAAACAACAAGGCAACCCTACCCTGAATTCCCTGCTCTTGGGCAGCTTCTGGGTATCTAAAGTGCTTTCGGATATGTTCTACCATCTTTTCTTGAAAACAAGCTTTTTTATCAACAGCATCCTCACAGCCTGGAAAAACAGGAACTTCATCTATAACAGCAAATGGAACACTTTCTGAATTTTTATCGGCTGACTTATCTACTTCATCAGAATCAGATAATTTGAAAGTAATAGGAATTGAATAAAGTACTTCTGTTTCCTGTCCTTGATCAATCCCCGGTTGCATTTTCGGCAACTTTTCCATTATTCTGCGAGCTTCATCATTAAGTAAAGAATTTGAACCCTTTAATTTTATATCATTGATTAAGCCATCCATTCCAATATTAATCAATATGGCAACCCTGCCCTGAATACCTTGTTCTTGAGCCACTTCTGGGTAATGAAAGTTTTTACGGATATGTGCCTGCATTTTTTCCTGAAAACAAGCCTTTTTATCAGCCGCATCTTCACAGCCTGGAAAAATAGGCACCTCATCAACCTCATTAAAAGAAAGTTTTTGTGCTTTTAATGGAACACTTGAATCGATTTCTTGTGAATTATCCTCCTTCCCGACCTCACAAGAAGTGTACACCAACATTCCCAAAACTAAGGGCAACAACAACACATACTTTAATTGCCAAACGGCTTTGGATTGCTTTTTTTGTAACATGACTATTCGTTTTTTGATTAGTGATTTAGTAAAAAATTGATTGACAAAACTGATGTTCTGGGTATTGAAAGCCTCAGACAATAGCATTTCAAAATGTGCTTGTTTATCATGTTTTACGGCCTTGGCATCAGCAATAAATTCGTGCAGTTCGGCCACTCGACTTTGATACACATACACCAATGGGTTGAACCAAAATAGGATGCGTGCCATTTCAAAAAAGAGGAGATCGAGGGAATGTAGTTGCTGTACATGTACCAATTCGTGCGCCAAAATGTTGGGCTCATTGTTTTTCTTTATGTTCTCCCCCATAAAAATGTTCCTGAAGAACGAAAAGGCCACAGCACTTTTGGGTACAGATATTTTGGTAAAATCGTTGTAATAGGTAACCGAACCCTTTTTGCGCATTTGGTTCAAACGAAGCAATTTATAGGCAAACCAAAGTGATGCTAATAAGCATCCTGCGCCCAACACCCAATACGGCCATGGAACGCTTGCCAAAAAGCCTGGTTCACTTGTCTCTGGCCCCAATACAACCCCATCCAATTGGGTCAGATACACCGTTGTGGCCCCCAATTCTTGAGGCATGGTGGTTTGGAGAGCCTCTACCTTGATCCAAGGCAACACCAACGAGAGGGCAAATGTGCCCAACAAATACAAACGGTTCCATTGAAAAAAGGTCTCTTTCTTTAGAAAAAGGTCGTAGGTCAACAAAAAGACCAGTTGAAAAGCCAAAGATTCTAGAATGTACGTGATCATTTTTCCCCGTCTTCAATGTTCTTCATGATTTCTTCGAGTTCCTTTAGGCTGATATCGTTCTTCTTCATAAAAAAGGACACCATGCTGGAAAACGACCCTTGAAAATAGCCATCGACCAAGGTCTTCAAGCGTTGGTTGCTGTACTCCGATTTTTGAACCAACGGAAAATACACATGCCCCTTTCCTACTTTTTCGTGGGAAACAAAACCTTTATCCTCCAAAATCCGAATGATGGTGGAAACCGTGTTATAGGCTGGTTTGGGTTCGGGCAATTCCTCTAAAATGGCAGCGACATTGGCCTTTTTTAATTGCCATAATAGCTGCATTACTTCTTCCTCTGCCTTGGTGAGCTGCTTCATTTTTAACTAACTTTTTAGTTCAACATGAAACAAATATAACTAATTTTTTAGTTTAAACTAATTATTTAGTTAAAAAGTGGATAAAAAATCCGCCAGCGTACTAAACTGACGGATAATTATTTAGAAGGTCACGGTAAGCTTTCCACGCAAGTAGAAAGGCGTTCCCGGTGTAAAATGAATCTCTTCAAATGAGTTCGGTTCGTTGAACAAACGGCTTTCCGTTGCAAACTGTGTTTCGTTCCATTCGGTGTCGAGCAGATTTTCCACAATCAGTCCAAACGTCCAATTCTTTAGTGTATAGTTGAGTGTGGCATCGGTCACAAAATAGCCCTCGGCCACAATGGAATTATCCTCGTTGGCTGGTCTATCATCAATATAACGGTAATTGATTCCACCTGAAAAACCTTGACTTCCCCCTAAAGTAAGTCCACCAGCCATGGTGAAATCTGGTGCCAACGGGATGTAATCTTGACCATCAGCTTCTTCTGTGCTACGAGCGTGAGTATAATTGGCATCCGTATATAGGTACAACCAATCCAATGGTTGGTACCTTGCCCCTACCTCGAGGCCGATCCGTCTGGTTTTTCCACTAGGTTCCACAATACCTGCATCCCCTACGTACACAAACTCTTGATCCAAGAACAAGGTCCATAAGGTGGCATTCAGGACCAGTTTATCGGCTGGTTTTATGATGGTCCCCAAATCCACCCCATAGGCAGCTGGCAGAATTTCTTCGCCTCCGTTCGCCACTACCACTCGGGTGTCGTTGGAGTGAAAACCAATTCCCGTTTTCAAGAAAAACTGAGTATTCTCGGTTGGACTGTAAATGGTATTGACCTTAGGGCTAAACGCGACTTTTTCCTCGCTTCGGCTATCATACAGCTCGCTCATCTTGTTGATGTAATCGAACCTAAAGTAGTCCAACCGTAGCGCAGGCTCAAACGTAAACTTGCCTGATTTAAACTCTACACCAGCAAAAGCGTAGCTGTTCACCTCATCCACATCGCCGTAGGCCAAACGCTCCAACAATTCCTGACGGTTCAAGGTGCGGGACAATTGGATATCGTCCACATTATCATATCTGAAACCGATTCCTGCATTATATTTAAATCCCATTTCGCCCAAACTTGCCGAATTGTTCTGAAAAACTGTCTTGGCCCCTGCCATCATTCGGTCCTCAAACTGCCTGATTTGGTCACCGTTCACAGGGTCTTCCAAGAAAAAAGTGAAGTTAGAGTAGAGCTCAAAATCATAATGCGAAACAAAAGCCATGGTATTGAGTGATTTTCCCGTACCCAAATTTTTATTATGGTTCAAAACGAAGTTGGTTCTACTTGTTTGCCCGCCTTCGGTATCATCGATGGCTCCAAAACGACTGATGAGACCTTGGTCCACGGCACGTTGAGGGATTTGGCCCGATGCATCCCACTTGCTGGAAAAGTGCGAAGCTGTCAACAAAAGTTCCTGATCACCTGGCAGGGCATAGCGGTATCTTCCCAATATATTGATTCGATTGAAGTTCTGCGGTGATTCAAACGGGCCATCCGTCAAATACAGTTCGGAGGCCAGGTATGCATTGCTGTTCTGTTTATCCATAACATTGAACATCCCTACAAACCTGCGGGCACCAAATTGTCCCACTTCGGTGGACAGCATACTCTCGTCCAAACTTTTCCTAAGCCTCAAATTGACATAACCTGCTGTATTAAAGTTCCCTTGGTCAGCATAATAGGGGCCTTTGCCAAAATTGACATTCTCAATGGTCTCTGGAATAACAAAGTGAAGATCCGCGTAACCTTGACCATGGGCATGCGACACCATGTTCACGGGCATACCATCCACATTGATGGCTACATCGGTTCCGTGATCCACATCAAAGCCTCGCAGGAATATTTGCTCTGCTTTTCCGCCACCAGCGTGTTGGCCAATAATCAGGCCAGGGACCTTTCTTAAAATTTCTTGGGACGATTTTACAGGATTCGTTTTTACATCCACATCCACCACTCGGCTCAAGGCATCCACTTCGGATACCAAAACCACTTGATCTAAAGAAATAGAACTCTCTTCAAGAACAATGGTCATCGGATCCTGTAGATCCGTTTCACTCATCACTCTGGTCAGCGTGGCATATCCTAATCTGGAAAAGTAAATCGTGTCGTTTACCGAAGTTCTATCCAGAACAAAATGTCCTGTTCCGTCGGTATGGCTATGTTGACCACTGGTCTTGTTGAAAATCCCAGCATCCTCAATGGGGGAACCGTTTTCATTCACCAGTTTTCCCCTTACGTTTTGTGCAGCAATGGTGCCCATGAACAGCATGGACAATGCCGCCATAAAATATTTCATGTCGTTGTCTTTAAAATTTAATTTGAGTAAATCGCTCTAAACAATAGAGGTACTAGACCAGTTCCAAAAGATTGAAACCCGTACATAAAAATTGGCCTAGCCCATTTTTCAGCTGTGTTGCGGAGGGGGTGTGGTTACCCGTTGACACCATAAGGAAGTTAAGGTTTGGTATTCCCAATTGCTTTGACCAATTGGTCTTATAGCTATTTCAGAAGTAACACCAGTTTCTTCAACGAAATGTTTATCCAATTTAAAATTGAGTTCATCCTTGGATTCCTGCTCACCGGGTTGATTGGCCTCCAACAAATCCTTTAAGGCTTCCAAAGCTTCGTGCGAGTGACCTGCCATGGCCTCCAGTGATGAATAATCAATGGCTTCGTGGTCCGAAGCAAAGTTATGATGGTGCGTTTTGGGGGATAGCGCGTGAGAAACCTCATGAAGGGTTTCCAATACAAGACTATTAAAAAGTCCGAGCAAATAAAACAGGCACATGGCAGTACATCCTGTTCGGATAAACCTTGTTTTTGTATGTGTTTTACTCGGCTCCATTACCTTTTGATAATCGGTTTCAAATGTACCTACGAAAAAACAAAGGGTAGGGTTTTATTTTGATTTTGTTTGTAACAATTGTCGGCTACATTTGTCTAACAGTAAAACACAGCCATGGACATTGCATTGCTCATTTTAGGGTTTCTTTTGATGCTGGTCGGGATATTGGGTAGTTTTTTGCCCGTACTGCCAGGTCCGCCCATAAGTTGGGTAGGACTGCTGTTGCTCTATTTGACCAAAGCGGTACCCGATAATTGGTGGGTACTCGTGATTACCTTTGTCATTGCCATCACCATTACAGTTTTGGATTATGTGATTCCCGCCATGGGAACCAAACGGTTCGGTGGCAGCAAAGCAGGTATGTGGGGAACCATTGTGGGTTTACTTGTTGCGATTTTCGTCCCAATATTTGGTCCACTTGGAATTATAATCTGGCCGTTTATTGGTGCATTGGTCGGAGAATTGCTGAACAAGGCCAATAAAGAAACCGCCATGAAGGCGGCTTTTGGTTCGTTTCTAGGTTTTTTGACAGGTACTTTTATGAAGTTTGTCGTAACCCTTCTTTACGCTATATTTTACGTTTACATTACGATCAAGTACGCGGGCGACCTGTTTACGTTTAGTTAGTCAAACCATTCCACTTTATCAGCAATGGGTGTTCTTGCAGATGGAATAACCTCTCCATCAAAATAACCCATATAGAAAAAGCCCAAACACTTTTCGCCTTCGTTCAAATCGAAGAATTCACCCATAAACTTGATAAGTCCGGGCGAAGACCAATAACTGCCAATACCCAGTTCAGTGCAGCATAACCACATATTTTGGACCGCCATGGCCACAGAGGCAATCTCTTCCCACTCGGGCAAACTTTCTTTTGGGTCCCGTTGCATACAGATAGCGATTACCGCTCCCGAATTGGAGGGATTAAACTGAAGTTTTTTAATGGTCATCTGTTTTGGACTTGGGTCTACTTCCTCATATTTATTGGATAGGAAAATCCCCAGCTCCTGCTTCTTCTCCCCTGTCAAAACTTTAAAACGCCATGGCTCCGTTTTCTTGTGGGTAGGTGCCCAATTGGCTGCTTCCAATATCATTTCCAAAGTTTCTTTGGCGATGGGCTTATCAATATATTGTGGAGGGAAAATACTTCTTCGTTCCTTGATCAAATCAAAAATCATAATTATAAAAAGTTAAGTCTTTGTTTAAAAACTTTGTTCGTTGACGAAACGTCAGTTCGAGTTTTTCCTTTAGGAAAAGTATCGAGAACTACGTTTCAATAACAATTCTCGATAAAATTTTCTTCGTTTCACTCCAAAAATCACTCGAATTGACGAATTCCAAAGTTACGCTGCAAAACCTTGCCATCATAATTTCATAAGGAGGTTCATACATTTTTGAAGCGCAGGGTTACTATTATCCGTTTTCCATACCATGCTCAACACCGCACGTTGTTTTATTTTTTTCATTTCGATGAATTTTACTTTCATCTGAAATCCATGCTGAAGCGTGGTGGGCACGATGGCTATACCCAATTTGTTCTCCACCAGTTTAAAAATGGTCTGTGCATGAACTGACTTATGGGACACATTCGGAACAAATCCACTATCCTCACAAATACTGAGCACCGTATCGTAGTACATGGGACTGTAATCTTGGGAAAAGAGAATAAAATCCTCATCCGCCACTTGATTGATGTTCTTAAAATTGGCTTCATCCAAAGGATGGTCCACGGGCAGCACCAATGAAAAGGTGTCCTCAAAAACAGGTCTCACATCCAATCCTTTGGGCACGCGGGACAATCGTACAAAGCCTAAATCCAATCGATCCGCCAAAATTGCATTGATTTGCGCCCGATTGGAAAGCTCTTCCAAAGTCGTGTGGACCGTTGGAAACTTTTCCTTTAGACCCAACAATAAATTAGGCACTACATTTTGCATGGCTGAACCCAAAAAGCCGATGCGCACCTCTCCCAATTGTCCATCCCCGATAAGTTTTACCTGCTTTTTGGTCTGTTCGAGGTGATTCAAGATAAATTCCACCTCCTTTTTTAAATATTCTCCTGCAGGTGTGAGGCTTACTTTTTTCTTGTCCCGAACAAACAATTGAGTGCCCAATATTTCTTCCATCTGTTTGATTTGCGTACTCAAACCAGGTTGGGAAATAAACAACTTTTCGGCAGCTTTTCTATAGTGAAGCTCTTCGGCCACGGCCAAAAAGTAGATGAAATGTCGAAGCTCTATCTGATAATTCATAGTTATTGATTATTACAAAAATAAGTATTGGTAATTATTAATCATAACCTTTAACTTTATTCAAAAGAAAAAACATGGCGATAGACCGAACATTTCAATTTGGAGAAGACCATCTAACCGCAAGCATAGCTTTGGGCATGGCCCATGGCACCATAAAAGGCATTCTTACCGATGAATGCCTCAAAAATGTGAATGCCAGTTACCAACGTGTACAGCGTATTGTTGAAAAAGGCGATACAGTGTACGGCATCAATACGGGTTTTGGCCCCTTGTGCAGTACAAGAATATCAAAGGAAGACACCAAAATCCTTCAATCCAATATATTAAAGAGTCATAGTGTGGGTGTGGGAGAACCCATTTCCACGGAGTTGGCAAAAATCATGCTCATTCTTAAAATCCACGCCTTGGCGAAAGGTTTTTCGGGTATTGCTGAAACTACTTTGCAACGCATGCTTTGGCATTTGGAAAACGATGCCATTCCCGTGGTTCCCTCCCAAGGTTCGGTTGGTGCATCTGGCGATTTGGCTCCACTATCCCATTTGTTTTTACCATTGATAGGCCTCGGCAAGGTAGAATATCAAGGAAAGACCATTCCAACAAAAGAACTTTTCGAACAAAACGGATTACAACCTTTGGAGTTAGGCCCAAAAGAAGGACTCGCTTTGATCAACGGGACCCAATTTATCGCTGCACATGGGGTAATGGTGGTTCACAAACTACAATATTGTTTGCGACATGCCGACATTATCGGCGCTATGATGTTGGAGGGACTTCAAGGTTCCATGAAGCCCTTTTTTGAGGAGTTGCATGAACTGCGTCCGTTCAAAGGCAACCAACACGTAGCGGGCAGGATTCGAACCCTGCTCCAAGGTTCAGAGATTTTGGAAGACCATATTGATTGCGAACGAGTGCAGGATCCCTACTCCCTTCGCTGTATGCCACAGGTGCACGGTGCTTCCCGTAATGCTTGGCTCCATTTGAAAGAATTGTTGGAAATCGAACTGAATTCGGTTACGGACAATCCTGTCATCATAAATGATGAATTGACCATCAGTGGGGGGAATTTCCACGGTCAGCCCTTGGCCATGGCCTTGGATTATGCCGCTTTGGCCGCTTCGGAAATCGGAAACATCTCCGACCGACGTATCTACTTGGCACTAGAAGGCAACAGTCCAGGTGTTCCCAAATTACTGATGAAGGATACGGGCATCAATTCGGGCTATATGATTTTACAATACACTTCCGCAGCATTGGCGAGCGAGAACAAAAGTTTGTGTTTCCCTGCCAGTGCAGACAGCATTCCGACTTCATTGGGACAAGAAGACCATGTGAGTATGGGATCCATCAGTGGTAGAAAAGCGCTCAACATAATTGAAAATGTGGAGAAAATCCTTGCTATTGAATTGTTGACCTCAGCACAAGCCTTTGAGTACAGAAAACCATTGAAATCGGGCATTCTGTTGGATGAAATCCATACATTTCTGAGAACCAAGGTAGCCTTTGCCGAGAACGACCGTGTTTTTGCAGATGACATTGAAAAAGGAATCGAAATCATTCAAAACAGGGAAATCATCGATTTGGTGGACCGTGTGATGGATGAAAAAAAACTGAAGTGGAACACCCCACATCTTGATGAATTTGAAACATACTAAAATGAGCAGACCATTATTAATAGGACCTTTTACGCAATTACTACCAATGACAGGACTCCCCTTAAAAGGAGCGCTCAAAGATGAGCAGCTGACCATTATTGAAAATGGGGGGATTTTGGTTTCCGAAGGAAAAATTCTCAAAGTCGGTGTTTTTGATGATTTAAAATCCGATGATTTCCACATTCACCATATCGATGGAAACCATGTCTGCCTACCTGGTTTTGTGGACTCCCATACCCATATATGTTTTGGAGGGACCCGTGCCCGCGATTACGCCTACCGAAATGCTGGAAAAACCTATTTGGAGATTGCCAAGGCAGGTGGTGGTATTTGGGACACCGTAACCCAAACACGTAAGGCATCACAAGAAGAATTGGTTAAGGGAATTATCACCAGAAATAAAAAACATCTCAAGAATGGCGTTACCACCATCGAAGTGAAAAGTGGTTATGGCCTTTCTGTGGATGAAGAATTGAAAATGCTACGCGCCATCAAAACGGCGAATGAAACCACAATTGCAACCTTGGTCCCGACCTGTTTAGCGGCCCACATGAAACCCAAAGATTGGAATCAGGACAGGGATTATTTGGACGTTATCATCAATGAATTGTTCCCTATCATCAAAGCAGAAAATCTGGCCAAGCGCGTGGATGCTTTTGTGGAAGAAAGTGCTTTTTCTCCAGAGGAAATAAAACCGTATTTTCAAAAAGCAAAGGAAATGGGTTTCGATATCACCGTACACGCTGACCAATTTACTACGGGAGGTAGTCAAGTAGCGGTGGATTTTGAAGCCGTAAGTGCCGACCATTTGGAAGCCAGCACCGAAAAAGAGATTCAATTGCTGGCCAAAAGCAACACCATTGCCACGGCATTGCCTGGGGCGTCCATCGGTTTAGGATGCGCCTACACCCCTGCTCGTAAAATTTTGGATGCCGGCGGCGCTTTGTCCATTGCCAGCGACCACAATCCAGGGTCCGCTCCCATGGGCGACCTTTTGACCCAAGCCAGTATATTGGGAACTTTTGAGAAACTTTCCAATACCGAAGTTTTGGCCGGTATCACTTTCAGAGCCGCAGCGGCTTTGCGTTTGACAGACCGAGGAAAATTGGAAGAAGGAGCACAGGCAGACTTTGTGGTTTTCCCGACGGACAACTACCAAGAAATCACCTACCACCAAGGACAACTAAAGCCAAGCGAAGTCTGGAAAAAAGGAATTAACGTTTACAAATAACTTTGTCATTCCGCACGGTTGCTGAGCGTAGTCGAAGCGAGATGCGGAATCCACTACCCTATTCTGGATTCCTGCTTTCACAGGAATGACAAATCATTCTTAATTACTAATGAAAAAAAAACATTTCAAAACACAAATACTTCAAGGCATACCCGAGCAACTTCCTCCCAAAAAAGCCTATCCCAAAAATGGAAATCCAGCGCCAAAACGGAAAGATATTCTCTCCAACGAAGAGAAAAAACTGGCGGTTCAGAATGCGCTACGTTATTTTCCCGAGGCTTGGCACAAAGAGCTTGCAATAGAATTTGCAGAGGAGCTAAAAACCTATGGTCGCATTTATATGCATCGGTTTAAGCCCGATTATGAGATGTATGCACGACCAATTTCTGAATATCCTGCGAAAACACATCAAGCGGCGGCCATCATGCTCATGATCCAGAACAATTTGGACCCTGCTGTGGCACAACATCCCGAGGAACTCATTACATACGGGGGCAACGGAGCGGTATTTCAAAACTGGGCACAGTACCTACTCACCATGAAATATTTGGCGGAAATGACCGATGAGCAGACCTTGAACATGTATTCAGGCCACCCGATGGGGCTTTTTCCATCCTCCAAAGAAGCGCCAAGAGTGGTCGTCACCAACGGAATGATGATTCCCAACTACTCCAAACCCGACGATTGGGAACGTTTCAATGCCCTTGGCGTTACTCAATACGGACAAATGACGGCTGGATCTTATATGTACATTGGCCCTCAAGGCATCGTGCACGGAACCGCCATTACGGTCATGAATGCATTCCGAAAAGTGTTGGAAAAAAACGAATCCCCCGAAGGCAAGATTTTCTTGACTGCTGGACTTGGCGGCATGAGCGGTGCCCAACCCAAGGCTGGGAATATTGCAGGAGGCATTACTATTTGCGCGGAAGTCAACCCCGAAGCTGCCAAAAAACGCCACGACCAAGGTTGGGTGGATGAACTTTTGGTGGATTTGGACCTGTTGGTCGTTCGCACCAAAGAAGCCGTTGAAAACAAAGAAGTGGTTTCCTTGGCGTACATCGGCAATGTGGTGGATGTTTGGGAACGTTTTTACGAAGAGGACATTTTTGTGCATTTGGGTTCCGACCAAACCTCGTTACACAATCCTTGGGCGGGCGGTTATTATCCCGTTGGACTTTCTTTTGAGGAATCAAATGCCATGATGGTTGACAATCCCGAAGCCTTCAAGGAAAAAGTACGGGAATCGTTGCGAAGACAAATCAATGCCATCAACAAGCACACCGCAAAGGGCACTTATTTTTTTGATTATGGCAATGCCTTTTTATTGGAAGTTTCCCGAGCAGGCGGTGATGTGATGGCTGAAAACAATATCGATTTCAGGTATCCGTCCTATGTACAGGATATTTTGGGGCCCATGTGTTTCGATTACGGATTCGGGCCCTTCCGATGGGTCTGCACCTCGGGTGACCCAAAAGACCTTCAAAAAACGGATGCCATTGCCCTTGAGGTGATGAAAAAGATAAAATCCGAAGCGCCCGAAGAAATCCAACAGCAGATGCAGGACAACATCAAATGGATTTCGGAAGCAGAACAGAACAAATTGGTAGTAGGTTCCCAAGCTCGAATCCTTTATGCCGATGCCGAGGGACGCAGTAAGATTGCAGATGCTTTCAACACGGCCATTGCCAAGGGGGAAATCAGCGCTCCCGTGGTGTTGGGGCGTGACCATCATGATGTAAGCGGAACCGATTCTCCCTTTCGAGAGACCAGCAACATTTACGATGGCAGTAAGTTCACCGCCGATATGGCCATTCAAAATGTGATTGGAGATAGTTTTAGAGGTGCGACCTGGGTTTCTATTCACAATGGCGGCGGTGTTGGCTGGGGCGAAGTGATCAACGGAGGGTTTGGTATGGTGCTCGATGGTTCCGAAGAAGCCTCCACCCGATTGAGAAAAATGCTGTTTTTTGATGTGAACAACGGTATTTCCCGTAGAAGTTGGGCACGAAACAAAGAGGCCCGATTTGCCATTGAACGAGAAATGGAGCGCTCCCCAAATTTAAAGGTAACTTTGCCCTATCTTGTAGAAACGGATATTTTGGACCAGCTTTTTTAATGTGATGAAACACTACGAACCCCCGAAAAAGAATCTTTGGATAGGAAAAATCACCAATAAATGGCTGTACTTGCACGAAAAAGTGCATTGCACGCCCTTGGATGAGCTTCCCGAAGCCCAGAAAAAATCCATTGCCCTTTTGGGCTATGCCTGTGATGCTGGGGTACACCGTAATCAAGGTCGAGTTGGAGCGGCAGAGGGCCCTGACCTCATTAAAAGTAGCTTTGGGAAAATGCCCAATCATTTGGGGAGCAATGTACTGTTGCACGATGTGGGTTCCATTACCTGCACCAACAGTGATATGGAATCCGCCCAAGAACAACTTGCGGAATCAGTGACGACCCTTTTGGAAAAGAAACAATTCCCAATTGTTTTGGGAGGTGGACACGATATGGCCTATGGCCATTACCACGGCATCAAAAAATATCTAGATTCAAAAAGAGAGGGGCAAACTATCGGAATCATCAATTTTGATGCTCATTTTGATCTGCAGAAAAACGCCGAACAAGGTAATTCTGGAACTCCATTCTTTCAAATTGCCAAGGATTGTAAAAAAGAGAGTATCAATTTCAATTACCTCTGCTTGGGTATCCGCAAAGATGCCAATGACAGAAACCTTTTCCAAACAGCCAAAGATCTTGATGTAATCTACGTGATGAACGACACCTTCCAAATTCCACTTTTGGCTGAAATCACCACTTGGATCAATGCATTTACCAAAAATGTGGACCATATTTATGTCACCATTGATTTGGATGGATTCTCTTCGGCATTTGCACCTGGAGTCAGTGCACCCTCACCTATGGGTTTTACGCCTCATATGGTTTTGGAATGCCTAAAACCCATTATTGCATCGGGCAAGTTGATCAGTATGGATATTGCCGAAATGAACCCAAAGTTTGATGTTGATGGACAAACGGCTAAACTGGCCGCTTCTTTGGTGCACCATGTAGCGCATAGCGTTTCTGGAAGTTGACATATTTGTTAGATTGTGCGGTCATATCGAGCGCAGTCGAGAGGCCTCATTACGACTTAATTCATTAAGAAAAGATTCCGCTCTACAGCGGAATTTGTTCGACCTATCGGTCTCACAAACAAAAAAAGCCTTCCAAAAGGAAAGCCTTTCATTGGCGAGCATCAGTTTGATGCTTCAACCTGATCCCAATCATCGCGACTGGAATCCAACACAACGTGACAAAGATATAATGATTTTTCGGAAAAAGGGCACCGAAAGTTGTTCATATCTATTTTATGGATTATTTCCTTTTTATTGGATTTATTCCATAATTTAGCTTTCCCTCAATTAAACAATGGAAAAAACGATCTTGCATCTAGACTTGGATACATTTTATGTATCCGTGGAGCGCATCATCAATACAGAGCTTAAAAATAAGCCCTTATTGGTAGGCGGCACCAGTGACCGTGGTGTGGTGGCCGCTTGTAGCTACGAGACCCGTGGATTTGGGGTGCATTCGGGCATGCCCATGAAAATGGCCAAGGAACTTTGTCCAGAGGCCGTGGTGATTCGTGGCAATGCAGGCACCTACAGCAAATATTCGGATGTGGTTACCGAAATCATTAAGGAACATGTTCCCCTTTTTGAAAAATCGAGTATTGATGAGTTCTATGCCGACCTATCGGGAATGGATCGTTTTTTTGGCTGCTACAAATATGCCACGGAAATGCGTCAGAAAATCATTCGGGAAACAGGCCTGCCCATTTCATTCGGATTATCCGTGAACAAAGTGGTTTCCAAAGTGGCTACCAATGAGGCCAAACCCAACAATCAGCTTAAAATAGATTTTGGTCTGGAAAAGCCTTTTTTAGCGCCGCTTTCCATCAAAAAGATTCCGATGGTAGGAGACAAAACCTATCAAACCCTCAGAAATTTGGGCATACGGCAGGTAAAGACCATTCAGGATATGCCCATGGACATTATGCAACGGGTATTGGGCGCCAACGGCCAAGTTATTTGGAAAAGAGCCAATGGCATAGACGATACACCCGTAATCCCGTTTCATGACCGAAAATCCATTTCCAACGAAAGAACATTTGATAAGGACACCATCGATGTCATCAAACTAAGGGGCATTTTGATTGCTATGACCGAGAATTTGGCCTACCAGCTACGTCGAGGTGATAAATTGACCGCCTGCATTGCCGTAAAGATTCGGTATTCCGATTTTAACACCTATTCCAAACAATCACGGATTCCGTACACAAGTGCTGACCATACCCTTATCCCAAAAATTTTGGAACTGTTCAATTCACTGTACAACAAACGAATGTTGATACGTCTCATCGGGATTCGATTCAGTCATTTGGTCTCGGGCAATTACCAAATCAACCTTTTTGAGGATACGGAAGAGACCTTGAACCTTTACCAAGCCATGGACCATGTCCGTAATCGGTTTGGAAGTCGAAGCGTACTGCGCGCCTCTGCCATGGGAGCAAAAACCATCGGGAGTATGCACAATCCTTTTAATGGGGAACCGCCAGTGGTTCTGGCTCATCGAAAACAGTAAACAATGAACCATTTCCAATAAACAATAACCAAATGTTACCTCAAGTCTTTCGACTACGCTCAAGATGAACTGCAGTCGAGAGGTGTTTTTTATACGTCGGTCTCATATCTCGACTGCGTTCGATATGACAGCTCGACCTCATAATTGAAATATTGATAATTGATAACTGACAATTGTATTTAAACTGCCACACATATTATAGTTTACGGTTCGGGACTTTCTCGGAAGTGGAGCTATTGCAATTGGCGCAACAAAACCACGTGACCCAATTGGTGCTCACGGACATCAACAACACCTCTGCGGGATTGAATTTTGTTCGAAAAGCCCCCAAATTTGGTGTAAAACCGATTTTGGGGATTGATTTTAGGAATGGAACCGAACCCTGCTTTATCGGCATTGCCCAAAACAATGAGGGGTACCTGGAACTGAATGATTTTTTGTCCAGCCATCTTCATGATGGTTCCAAGATTCCTGACCGCGCCCCTGCTTTTAAGAACGTGTTCGTGGTTTATCCTTTCGAGCAAGTATTGCTCAATGAGCTTGACCATTTTCAGGAACATGAATTCATCGGAATCTCCATCAAAGATCTGCGGAGGCTTCCCTTTTCCAAATTGGCATCGCTGACTAAAAAATTGGTGGTACAACAGCCCGTTACCTTTCGGAACAAACAGGATTTTAACGCCCACAGATTGCTCCGGGCCATCGACAACAATGTACTATTGAGCAAACTTCCAAAGGAAGAGGAAGCCAATGAGGAAGAAAAAATGTATCCCATCCAAAATCTGGCTGCGGCATTTTCAGAGTTCCCCTTTATTCTGGAAAACACGGAGAAACTGCTCAACAAGTGCAGCATCCACTTTGATTTTTCCAAGGACAGAAAGCCCCAAAACCTGAAAACTTTTTTGGGAAGCGTGGAAGAAGACGAGCAACTTTTGGAAAAACTCTGTGACGAGGGACTCCCATATCGGTATGAGGAAGTAAACGATTCCATCAAAAGTCGGTTGAACAAAGAACTGGATCTTATCAAAAAAATGGGGTTTGTCTCCTATTTCTTAATCAATTGGGACATTGTTTCCGAAGCAAGAAGACAGGGCTTCTTTTATGTGGGTAGAGGTAGTGGCGCCAACAGTATTGTGGCCTACCTGCTCCGCATTACGGATGTCGACCCCATGGAACTCGACCTCTATTTTGAACGATTCATCAACCTGTACCGCGCCAATCCACCCGATTTTGACATTGATTTTTCGTGGAAAGATCGTCCTGCCATGACGGAATACATTTTTGAACGCTTTGAACACGTAGCCCTACTCGGCACCTACGTTACTTTTAAGGAACGGGGCGTAATTCGGGAATTGGGAAAAGTATTCGGGCTGCCTCCACAAGACATTGATTTTCTGTTGACAGGGAGATATTCCCTCGACCAATTAGATCATGTATCCAAACTCGTACTGAAATACGGCAGCTTACTCAAGAACAAACCCAATTATTTGAGCATTCACGCAGGGGGAATTTTGATCAGTGACAAACCCTTGCATTGGTTTTCGGCCACCCATTTACCACCAAAAGGATTCCCTACCACGCAATACGATATGGTCATCGCCGAGGATGTGGGGCTGTACAAGTTTGATATTTTGGGTCAGCGCGGCTTGGGCAAGATCAAGGAAGCCTTGGAAATTGTAGCCTACAATCAACCTGAAAAACTTGGGGACATTGACATTCACGACATCAAGGGATTTAAAAAAGACCCCGTGATCAACAACCTGATCAAAACCGCGCAATGCATGGGCTGTTTTTATGTGGAGTCGCCCGCTATGCGCATGTTGCTCAAAAAACTACAGGTCGACAATTATTTGGGCTTGGTGGCTGCCAGTTCCATTATTCGTCCTGGCGTGGCCAAAAGTGGTATGATGCGGGAATATATTTTGCGCCATCGCAACAAGGGCAGAACCGAAGAAAAAGCACATCCGATTATGTTGGAGATTATGCCCGACACCTACGGGGTCATGGTCTACCAAGAAGATGTGATCAAAGTGGCCCATCATTTTGCAGGTTTGGACCTTGGTGAAGCCGACGTGCTCCGCAGGGGCATGAGCGGTAAATTCCGTTCACGAGAAGAGTTTCAAAAAGTGCAGGACAAGTTTATTTCCAATTGCAGAAAAAAGGGCTACGCAGAATCCTTGATTTCGGAAATATGGAACCAAGTGGCCAGTTTTGCGGGCTATGCTTTTGCCAAGGGGCACTCTGCCTCCTATGCCGTAGAGAGTTACCAAAGTTTGTTTTTGAGAACCTATTTTCCTTTGGAATATATGGTCGCCGTACTCAACAACGGTGGTGGATTTTACCGTTCGGAATTCTATGTGCACGATGCTCGTATGCTGGGCGCCACCATTCATCCGCCTTGCGTGAACAAAAGCATGGCCGTAAACCGCATTTATGGCACGCATATTTATTTGGGAATGATGTACCTCCGTGATTTGGAAAACAGGGTCATGGAACGTATCCTGAAAGAGCGCATGCTCCACGGAAGTTTTACTTCTTTGGAAGATTTCTTGGACCGGGTGTTCATCCGTATGGAACAACTTTCCATTTTGATCCGTATTGATGCATTTCGTTTTACGGGAATCAATAAGCACGAACTGCTTTGGAAAGCCCATTTGATGCTCTCCAAAAACGACCGATTGGAACACCCGAAGCTCTTTCCGCCCAGGCATCAAAAATTCCAAATGCCCCAGCTCAACACGACCAAATTGGAGACCGCTTTTGAGCAATTGGAACTCTTGGGCTTCTGCCTTTGCAGTCCTTTTGAATTGTTGGAAGAGCCTCCAAAAAACACCAACGGACAAAAAGATTTGGAGGCTTATCTCAACAAACACATCGACATTTATGGCTATCTGGTGACAGTGAAAAACACTTCGACCCATGACGGAAAACGCATGTATTTTGCCACTTTCGTAGATCAATTTGGTGAAGTATTCGATACGGTGCTCTTCCCTCCCGTGGCGGCCAAATATTATTTCAGAGGAAAGGGCATCTACCGTTCTTATGGCAAGGTGGTGGAAGAATTTGGTTTCTTGAGCATTGAGGTCATCAAAATGAAAAAAGAAAGTTACATCCAAGATCCTCGTTATGCCGATATGCGAACGAGCAAAAAATTACTGGAGCAAAAGAAGTGAGCGGAATACCGTAACTTAGGGTAACATTTCAAAAAAATCCTCAAGGTCCATGAAAAAAGAATTCACTAGAAAAGTTTCACTCACAGGAGAAATCAAATTTACTGGACTGCGACTTAAGGAACCCATGCACCATTCTGCTGGATTCCTTGGGGTGAAAGAGGCTTTACGACATACCTTCAAGGAGATGGGGATTGCCAAGTCCATGAAAACCCTTGCAGAAATGAACCAGGAAGATGGTTTTCGATGCCCCAGTTGTGCTTGGCCTGTTCCAAAAAACCCCTCTAACATAGCAGAATATTGTGAAAATGGAGCAAAGGCCTTGGCTGATGAAGCCACCAAGGATCATATTGGGGCAGACTTCTTTTCCAAAAATTCTGTAGAGGAATTGTCACTTTTGAGTGATTACGAACTCAACAAATTGGGGCGCGTAGTGGAACCTATGGTTTTACGACCCAACAGCATCCATTATGAGTCTATAGATTGGTCAGAAGCCTTTGATTTGATTGCTGAAGAATTGCACCAATTGAACCATCCGAACGAGGCCATTTTTTATACTTCGGGGCGATCCAGTAACGAAGCAGCTTTTTTATATGGCATGTTCGCCCGAGCTTTTGGCACCAATAATATGCCCGACTGTTCCAATATGTGTCACGAATCTTCAGGAGTGGCCTTATCACAAACGCTTGGCATTGGAAAAGGTTCGGTAACGCTTGATGATCTTCATGGTGCGGAAGTGGTTTTGGTGGTAGGACAAAATCCAGGTACCAACCATCCTAGAATGTTGTCCGCTTTGGAAAAATGTAAAAAGAATGGCGGAAAAGTCATCAGCATCAACCCATTGGCCGAAACAGGTCTGGTTAGTTTTAAAAATCCGCAAAAGGTATCGGGTATCTTGGGTCATGGCCAAAAGATAGCTGATCTGCATCTTCCTGTTCGTATCAATGAAGACGTAGCCCTAGCCAAACTAATCCTGAAAAAATTAGTCACTTTAGATGCGCAAAACCCAGATATTTTGGACCATGAGTTTATTGTGGAATATGTGGATGGATATGACGAATTAATCGAAGACCTATCCAAATACGAAATCGAAGAACTGCAGCGCAGAACGGGTGTTTCCATGCGTAAAATTGACAAAGCAGTGCAACTGTTAGCAGAAAAATCAAACATTGTGATTTGCTGGGCCATGGGCATCACCCAACATAAAAATGCCGTCAACTGCATTCAGGAATATGTGAACATTCTCTTGTTGAAAGGAGCCATCGGAAAACCATTTGCAGGCACTTGTCCTGTTCGAGGCCATAGTAATGTGCAAGGTGATCGTTCCGTGGGCATTATGCATTACGTGAACAAGACTTTAAACAAAAAAATAAAGGAACACCTCCAATTTGACCCACCCACCGAACAAGGGTATGACACCGTGGAAGCCATTAAGGCGATGTACGAGAAAAAGGCCAAAGTTTTTATTTGTTTGGGAGGAAACTTCGTGATGGCAGCTTCGGATACGCAATACACCGCAGAGGCCATTGAAAATTGTAACCTAACCGTTCAAATCAGCACCAAATTGAACCGAAGTCATTTAGTGACAGGAAAAACGGCACTTTTATTGCCCACTTATGGTCGGTCTGAAAAGGACGAGAAAAAAGGGGAACTTCAATTCCTGACCATGGAAAGCAGTATGGGAAAAGTAAGACAAAGCAAAGGTCTCCTTCCCCCTGCCTCGGAACATATTAAAAGTGAGCCCGAGATTATTTCACAAATGGCCCATGCCTATTTTAAAGGGGAACACCCTATGGATTGGCAGGCCTTGGGTCAAGACTACAATCTCATTCGCGATTTGATTGATAAGACGGTAAAAGGGTTTGAAAATACCAGCGAACAATCCAAAGGATTTGGCTATTATTTGCCCAACAATGTTCGCGAACGGAATTTTCGAATGCTTCCGAACGGGATGGCACAGTTGACCATCAACCTACTTTCAAAGCATCAACTTAAACCCGATGAATTGTTATTGATGACGATTCGCTCCCACGATCAATTCAACACCACCATTTATGGACTCAATGATCGCTATCGAGGCATTTATAATGAAAGAAGAGTGGTTTTTATGCACGAGGATGATATGAAAGATAGAAACCTCAACAAATTGGATGTGGTTAACTTGCACAGTCTTTATGACGACATCCAACGTACAGCAGAACAATTTTTGGTGATTCCGTACGAAATTCCCAAAGGGAATATGGCTGCCTATTTCCCGGAGACCAATTTATTGGTCCCGCACAATCAGTTTGCAGACAAGAGTCAGACTCCTATCAGCAAATCCATAAAGGTGACTGTCGAAAAAGTTTCTTGAATTATTTAAAAGCTGGTATTCCGGTGATGTCTGCACCGGTAATCAACAAGTGGATGTCATGTGTGCCTTCATAAGTGATCACACTTTCCAAGTTCATCATATGGCGCATTATGCTATATTCACCTGTAATTCCCATGCCACCCAACACTTGCCTGGCTTCCCTGGCAATTTTAATGGCCATTTCCACATTGTTTCGCTTTGCCATGGAAATTTGGGCCGTTGTGGCCCTTCCCTCATTTTTAAGCTGACCCAAACGGAAAGCCAATAATTGCGCTTTGGTGATCTCGGTAATCATTTCGGCCAATTTCTTTTGCTGAAGTTGATAAGCTGCAATAGGCTTTCCAAACTGGATACGTTCTTTGGCATAACGGAGTGCGGTATCATAACAATCCATAGCGGCACCGATGGCTCCCCAAGCAATTCCGTAGCGGGCAGAATCCAAACAACCTAGTGGCGCTCCCAACCCACTTTTGCCAGGCAATAGATTTTCCTTTGGAACTTTTACATTATCAAATATTAACTCGCCCGTAGCCGAAGCACGAAGCGACCATTTGTTGTGTGTTTCTGGAGTGGAAAAACCCTCCATTCCTCGTTCCACAATCAAACCATGAATTCGACCTTCTTCGTTCTTAGCCCAAACAACGGCAACATCGGCAAAAGGGGAATTGGAAATCCACAATTTGGCTCCATTCAACACATAATGGTCTCCAGCATCCTTGAACTTAGTTTCCATTCCACCCGGATTGGAACCGTGATTGGGTTCTGTTAACCCAAAACACCCCATCCACTCACCAGTAGCCAACTTGGGCAGGTATTTTTTTCGCTGCTCTTCCGAACCGTAGGCAAAAATGGGATACATTACCAAGGAAGATTGTACCGAAGCCGTTGAACGAACCCCACTATCTCCTCGCTCAATTTCTTGCATAATCAACCCATAACTTATCTGATCTAAGCCCGCTCCGCCATATTCTTCGGGAATGTATGGGCCAAAAGCTCCGATTTCTGCCAATCCACCAATAATCTGCTTCGGGAATTCAGCTTTTTGGGCATATTCCTCGATTATGGGAGACACATCTCGCTTTACCCATTGGCGTGCAGCATCGCGCACCAATTTATGCTCACCTGAAAGCAAATCATCCAAATTGTAATAGTCGGGGGCTTCGAATAAGTCGGGTTTCATTCAGTTTAATTTTGAATCAAATATAACATTTAGCTTTGGTATTGTTACATTTTTAAATAAAATGCTTTCGTAAGTTCAATATACTCTTTTGTGTATTTATGACGACCATGCTCTATAGTCAATTCGTCAACCTTAGTTTCCACTTTTTTTCTTCCAAATTCGAGCAAGCTCCTTTTAAAATCTGCATCCGGATTTCCCTTTACTCTTGTGATGCGATTAGGGAACAATCCAACATTGGAACACAATTTTTTAAAATTAGATTCTTCTTTATGGGGAATAATGACCGCGAAACGTCCATTTTCACTCAATAGTTTTGCAACGCCTTCCACCAATTCCTCAAAAGGAAGCGAACTGTTCTGTCTTGCCTTGTCCCTTGCATCATCCCCGCTACCCACTTCTTCAGCGTAGAAAGGTGGATTGGAAATAATCAAATCATATTTCTCATCCATTTCATCCACAAATTCATCAAAACCTACATGATAACAGAAAAGTCTGTCTCCCCAAGGTGAGGCCTCAAAATTAGCCACGCATTGTTCATAGGCATCGTCATCCAATTCTAGGGCATCGATAAGTTCAGCTTGAGAACGCTGGGCCATTTGCAAGGCTATCAATCCTGTTCCGGCTCCAATATCCAAAATGGAATACGGTTGCTGGTCCAATGACGCCCAGGCACCTAAAAGCACACCATCGGTGCCGACCTTCATGGCGCATTGATCTTGATGAATGTTGAATTGTTTAAACTTAAATATTCCCATTACACAAAGGTAACTGGAAAACTTGCCAAACTAAACAATGAGGCCTTGTACTGTAATTGAAAAACTTCCGTCAATTCAAAACAAGCATTCATTGGTTGAAACAGGCCATCCGTTAGATCGCACCAATTTCTTCAAAATCTAAAGACTTATTTCGTGACCCAAATAACGAACAGGTTAATTCCTATTCCATAAAATTCCAATTCTTAAACATCTTATTATGAAGAAAATTTTAGTTGCGATGGCCATTATTACAGGTACATTCCAAATGGTACAAGCGCAAGAAGAAGGCAAATTCCGTGCAGGACTTGATTTTGGTTATACGATGCCTGATGGTGGAGGTGGTATTTCTACCGCATTTGAGGCCAAATACAATGTTGCCGATAATATGAACGTAGGTATCCGTTTCGAATCCGCAGCCATGGCCAAAAACGTTAAGGCAACAAATGATGTTTCAGAAATTGAAGCAAACTTAGCAGCTAGTTCATCCTATTTGGGAACTTTTGACTACTATTTCCATAATGGTAGTTCCTCCTTTGCTCCATTCGCAGGAGCGGGTATTGGATATAGTATGCTTGCAAATCTTGATTTTGATTCTCAAGTAACAGATGAAGAATTCGATGTTGATGGAAAATTTGGTGGCCTTATCCGCGCCGGTTTTGAGTGGGGAAAATTTCGTACCGCAATCAATTATAATCTTATCGGCAAATCTGAGATTGGAGAAGGTATTGAAGCAATTGAAGTAAAAAACTCTTACTTAGGTATTTCCTTAGGGTTCTATGTGGGTGGAGGAAAATGGAAAAAATAAAACTGGCTTTTCAGTTCTATACCAACAACCACGAAAAGGGCGGCCAATGGCCGTCCTTTTTATTTATAAACAAGTCTTTTATCCTAAATACAAATCCACCAAACCTTCGGGAGTTTTCACATGGATGGTTTGGTTTTCACGGTCCACTTTAGTGATAATCTCATCACTCACAGGAATCAGAAGTTCCTTACCGTCTTTTTCCACTTCAAAAAGATCTTGGGAAGCACTATCGTTCACCGCAACAATTTTTCCAATATCGCCGTGTACTTCATCCATCATCGTAAACCCGATCACTTCGTGAAAGTAAAATTGGTTCCCTTTTAATTTGGGTAACATGGTCAGGGGCAAATACAATTCAGACCCAATGATCTTATCCGCAGTGGGTTCGTCCTTTACCTCTTCAAAATCGATACGAAGTAAATTGGATTTGTGGAGTCGACAGCGGTCAATAAAAAATGGAACCAGATTGTTTCCCAAAGAAACAAATACTGATTCCATATTTTCGTATATATCGGGTTCATCGGTGTCCAATTTTACCAACACCTCGCCCTTAAAGCTATATTTTGAAACGACTTTGCCCAGGTAGAAACAGTCTTCCTTGCGCATCGTCCTCGTTTCTATTCTTCTTCTTTAGCAGCTTCTTCGGCAGCAGGAGCCTCAGCTTCTGGGGTAGCTTCCTCTGCAGCAGCCTCAGCAGTCTCTTCAGTAGCTTCCTCAGCTACTTCTTCTTCCGGAAGTGCAGCAGCAGCTCTCTTTTCGTTTACTTCTTTCTCAGCAGCCAACGCTTTTGCTCTTTCTTCAGCCTCAGCTTTGCTCAAACCATCTTTTTTGGCTTGGATTGCAGCTTCTTTCTCTTCCAACCAAGCGTTGAATTTCTCCTCAACTTGCTCTTCGGTCAATGCTCCTTTGCGAACTCCACCTAACAAGTGGTGCTTCAACAAAACACCTTTGTAAGAAAGAATAGCTCTAGCAGTATCGGTAGGTTGTGCACCATTCTGTAACCATTTTACAGAACCATCAATATCTAAATCGATAGAAGCTGGATTGGTATTTGGGTTGTACGTACCCAATTTTTCCAAAAATTTACCGTCTCTTTTTGCTCTGGAATCTGCGGCAACCACCCAATAAAATGGTTTACCTTTTTTACCGTGTCTCTGAAGTCTAATTTTAACTGGCATATCACATTAATTTGTAGGGTGCCCGACCCTGGTTATTAATTCTATTTAATCGCTTATCTGTTAAGCGGGTGCAAATATACACTTATTTGTTTATAGTGCAGTATTTATGGTAAAAAAGTTAAATGCTTTTAACAACTGAGCCTCAAACCGTTAAACTTAATTTAAACCACCGCAACTATTTGTAGTTCTGCACTTTAATCATATCTTTTATAATGAAGTCATCGAAAGTCGATGGCCAATAACCGATAAAATGTAGAGAGATTATGAAGTACACTGTAGAAATGTCGAACAAATTGAACGAACTTTTGGAAAAAACCTATGATGCTGAAAAAGGATTTAGACAAGCAGCTGAAAAGGTAGACAATAAAACCATAAAGCAATTCTTTATGGATCGTGCCAAACAAAGGTATAATTTTGGGCAAGATCTTAAAGCCGAAATTAAGGCTTTTGGGCAGCATCCTGAAAAAGGAGGAAGCGCCAAAGGAACGCTCCACCGATCTTGGATTGATTTTAAATCATTATTTAGCAAAAATATGGAGGAAGCTATGTTGGAAGAAGTAAATCGTGGCGAAAATGAAGCCATTGAAACTTACAACGACATATTGCACGATAAAGAGTTTGTACTACCACCATCCACTGAAGCTTTACTGATGAGACAAAGAAATGCCATCAGGGAAACCTTGGAAACAGCAAACATATTTGAATCAGCAGTATCCTAATTCCAAAAGTCACTAGATACAATTTTAAAAAGCTGGGGATTATTCCCAGCTTTTTTTAGTTAATAACTCCTCACAACTCTTTTTTACCAAATCTATCTTCTTCAGTAATTTTATCTATTCTTTTTTTGATAGAGAACCTTAGCCTATGTACCTGATTTTTGATACGGAGACCACTGGATTGCCCAAACGTTGGGACGCCCCTATTACCGATACCGACAACTGGCCTAGATGTGTGCAGATTGCATGGCAGTTGCACGATGAGATGGGAAATTTAGTGGAACATCAGGATTTTTTGGTGCGTCCCGAAGGGTTTAACGTTCCCTATGAAGCAGAACAAATTCACGGCATTTCCACTGCATTGGCTGAGCAAGAGGGGGAGTCTTTGGAATATGTTTTGGCGGCTTTCAATAAAGCTTTGGCCCAAACCAAGTTTATTGTGGGGCAAAATGTAGGCTTCGATGTGAACATTATGGGGTGCGAATTCCACCGTAAAGGAGTGGAAAACGGTATGGAAAACCTTCCAATTCTTGATACCTGTACCGAGCATACCGCAGAACTGTGTAAAATTCCAGGGGGGCGTGGTGGTAAATTCAAACTGCCGACCTTGACCGAATTGCACGAGTTCCTTTTTGGAGAACCTTTTGCCGAAGCGCACAATGCAACCGCAGATGTTGAGGCCACCACACGTTGTTTTTTGGAGCTGGTAAGAAAAAAACAATTCAGCACTCAAGAGCTGGATGTGCAGCCTGATTATTATGAGCGTTTCTCCGAGGCCAATCCAAAAGAGATTGAGCTTATCGGATTAAAGCACATCAACCTAAAGGCGGCTTCCAAAAAAATCGCAGACGCCCTTTGGGCCCAGGATACGGGCGAAATCTCTGAAGCGGAAATCCAAGAGAACATTCAAACTCTTGAGGATGCTCCCTTTGCCCACTTGCACAACCATTCCCAATTTTCGGTATTGCAATCCACCATCAATATTAAGGATCTGGTCAAAGCTACCGCACAAAATAAGATGCCTGCTGTTGCCCTTACCGACCATGCCAATATGATGGGTGCCTTTCACTTTGTAAAAGAGGTTATGGCACACAACAAAGCCGCAAAAGACAAAAACGCCGAACTTGAAGCCAACGGAGAGCAACCTACTGAAACTGAAATCAAACCCATTGTAGGTTGTGAATTCTTTGTTTGTGAGGACCATACCAATAAAAATGTAAAAGATTACGGGCATCAGATCGTGTTGTTGGCCAAAAACAAAAAAGGGTACCACAATCTGGCCAAAATGTCGTCCATTGCCTATACCGATGGATTTTACTACGTGCCTCGAATCGACAAAAAAATTGTGGAGCAATACAAAGAAAATGTGATTGCCCTCACGGGAAACCTTTATGGTGAAGTCCCCAATAAAATTTTGAATGTTGGTGAAAAACAGGCTGAAGAAGCTTTGCTTTGGTGGAAAGAGCAATTTGGGGATGATTTCTATATCGAAATTATGCGTCACGGTCAAGAAGATGAAGACCGCGTAAACCAAGTGCTGCTGCAAATGGCCAAAGACCATAATGTAAAATTGGTAGCCACCAACAACACCTATTATTGTGATAAAAAAGATGCCGAGGCCCACGATATTCTGCTATGTGTAAAAGATGGGGAAAAACAATCTACCCCCATTGGTCGAGGTCGAGGATATCGTTATGGATTGCCCAACCAAGAATATTATTATAAGTCTTCGGATGAAATGAAGGAACTCTTTAAAGATGTTCCCGAAGCTATCCTAAATATAAAGGAGATTGTGGACAAGGTGGAACCTTATAACCTTGCCAGTGATATTTTGCTTCCTAAGTTTTCTATTCCAGATGAATTTAAAGTAGCCGAAGATGATGAGGATGGAGGTAAACGAGGGGAAAATGCCTATTTGAGGCACATCACCTACGAAGGAGCCAAAAAAAGGTATGGGGAAATCACTCCTGAAATCTCCGAGCGTATCGATTTTGAATTGGAGACCATCCAAAACTCGGGCTACCCGGGTTACTTTTTGATTGTTGAAGATTTCATCCGAGAAGCGCGAAACATGGGGGTTTCTGTGGGTCCAGGTCGTGGTTCAGCGGCAGGTTCGGTGGTTGCTTATTGTTTAACCATTACCAACATTGATCCTCTTAAGTACGATCTGCTTTTTGAGCGTTTCTTAAACCCGGACAGGGTGTCCATGCCCGATATTGATATTGATTTTGATGATGAAGGTCGTGGCCGTGTAATGGACTATGTAATCAATAAATATGGTGCCAATCAGGTGGCGCAGATCATCACCTACGGAACCATGGCAGCCAAAAGTTCCATTCGGGATACGGCTAGAGTACTAGATCTTCCATTGAGTGATGCCGACCGTATAGCTAAACTTATACCCAATATGTCCAAACTGGGTAAGATTTTTGGGGTGCCCGAAGCCGATTTAAAGAAAAAATTCCGTTCCGAAGAACTGGATAAAGTCAACGAGCTGTTGAACATTTCCGAAGGGGACGATTTGGAAGGCCAAACCGTGAACATGGCCCGAGTGTTGGAAGGTTCGGTGAGAAATACTGGAATCCATGCTTGTGGGGTGATCATTACACCAGACGATATCACCAATTTCGTGCCTGTTTCGGTTGCCAAGGATTCAGATTTGTACGTAACCCAGTTTGATAACTCGGTGGTGGAAAGTGCGGGTCTTCTGAAAATGGATTTCTTGGGATTGAAAACCTTGACGTTGATCAAGGACACCGTGAAAATTGTGAAGGCAAGAACGGGCATTGATTTGGTTCCTGATGATTTTCCGCTAGATGATGAGAAGACTTACGAACTTTTCCAACGTGGAGATACGGTAGGGATATTCCAATACGAATCACCCGGGATGCAAAAGCACATGAAAACCTTGAAACCAACGGTTTTTGATGACTTGATTGCCATGAACGCGCTGTATCGTCCGGGCCCCATGGAATATATTCCGAGTTTTATTGCGCGAAAGCACGGTGAAGAAGAAATCACCTATGATCTTCCGGATATGGAAGAATACTTGAAGGAAACTTACGGAATTACGGTGTACCAAGAGCAGGTGATGTTGCTTTCCCAAAAACTGGCCGGGTTCTCCAAAGGTGATGCGGACGTTCTTCGAAAAGCCATGGGGAAAAAGATTTTCGCCCTACTGGAAAAACTAAAGCCCCAATTTTTGGATGGGGGAGAAAAAAATGGACATCCGCGTGATGTTCTGGAAAAGATTTGGAAGGACTGGGAAGCTTTTGCCTCCTACGCTTTCAACAAAAGCCACTCTACCTGCTACGCCTACATTGCTTACCAAACGGCTTATTTAAAGGCCCACTACCCTGCCGAATACATGGCCGCAGTATTGTCCAACAACATGAACGACATTAAGCAGGTGACTTTCTTTATGGAAGAATGCAAACGGATGGGATTGCAAGTTTTGGGCCCAGATGTAAACGAATCGTATTACAAATTCGCCGTAAACAAGGAAAACGCGGTCCGTTTTGGGATGGGCGCCATTAAAGGAGTAGGGCGTTCTGCAGTGGAAACCATAGTGGAAAACAGAAAGGAAGGCGGACATTACAAATCCATTTTTGATATGGCAAAACGAATAGATCTTCGTGCTGCCAACAAAAAAGCGTTTGAAAATTTGGCTTTGGCAGGTGGATTTGATTCCTTTTCCGACACACATCGTGCTCAATATTTCCATGATGAAGGGGACGGAATCACCTTTTTGGAAAAAGCAGTAAAATACGGTGCTAAGTTCCAAGAGAATGAGAATTCCTCCCAAGTAAGTTTGTTTGGGGAAGCAAGTGACGTGCAAATTCCCGAACCCATAATTCCACCCTGTGAAGAATGGGGTACCATGGAAAAACTTCGGAGAGAAAAAGAGGTGGTCGGGATTTACTTATCGGGCCACCCATTGGATGATTTCAAAAAAGAGATTACTGCATTTTGTAATAGTGATGTTTCTGCCTTTTCCAATTTGGAGAATTTTGTGAACCGTGAACTTACGGCCGCAGGTGTAATTACCGATGTGCAGCACCGCGTTTCCAAAAATGGAAAAGGATGGGGCTTGTTCACCATGGAAGATTATAACGAATCGTACGAGTTTCGAATTTTTGGTGAGGAGTATCTAAAGTTCCGTCATTTTCTTATGATCAACTCGTTTGTATACGTACGCGCTTACGTAAAAGAGGGTTGGGTCAACCGAGATACCGGCAAAAAAGGGGATCCACGATTACAGTTCAATGATTTTAAACAGCTTCAAGATGTGATGGAAGCCTTTGCCAGAAAGCTCACCATCAAATTGAACCTTGATAAATTACAGGAAAGTAGAATTCAAACTTTAAAGGACACCCTCAACATGCACAAAGGGGATCACCCGTTGAGTTTTGAAGTTTATGAAATGGAAGAGGAAATCAAACTACAGCTATCCAGTCGAAAACAGAAGGTAAAGATTAACAGTGAGTTGCTTTCCGAATTGGAAGCCCATGAAATTCATTACAAATTAAATTAAACCATAATTATTGCCAATGGCGCAATAACTAAAACGAATATGCTGAGTGTAAGTTATATGTACATTATTTGACTAACTTTGCATAATATTAAAAAGAGATAAAATGGCATTAGAAATAACAGATGCGACTTTTGACGAAGTAGTTTTGAAAAGCGATAAACCTGTACTTGTTGACTTTTGGGCAGCTTGGTGCGGACCTTGTAGAATGGTTGGACCAATCATTGAAGAAGTAAGCCAAGAATATGATGGTAAAGCCGTGGTTGGCAAGGTAGATGTTGATGCTAATCAACAATTTGCAGCCAAATATGGTGTGCGTAACATTCCTACCGTATTGGTTTTTAAAGGTGGAGAAGTGATTAACCGTCAAGTTGGTGTATCTCCTAAAAAGGTTTATACCGACGCTATCGACGCGGCTTTATAATATTGTTTTTATAATGGAATTAGAAAAGGTTTGGCAAATGCCAAGCCTTTTTTGTTTTATCTTGTCGCAAGAAAGCACCTATGGACGTACGCTCGGAATTACATAAAGCCCAACTTTTTCAGAATCTGGAGCTCTTGGCCAATCAGATTGTAGAAGGATTTATCAGTGGGATTCATAAAAGTCCTTTTCATGGGTTTTCAGCCGAGTTTGCCGAGCATAAAATCTACAATCCTGGCGAAAGCACACGGCACATTGATTGGAAATTGTTTGCCAAAACGGACCGATTGTACACCAAACGATTTGAGGACGAAACCAATCTACGATGCCATATGATTTTAGATAATTCGGCATCCATGTATTATCCCGAAGTAAAAAATCCATCGATTGAAAACCTCAACAAAATTGGTTTTGGTATACTGGCCATTGCCACTTTGATGCAAGTGTTGAAAAAACAACGGGATGCTGTTGGGTTGAGCATTTACTCGGACAACTATGATTTTCACAGTTCGGAAAAGAACAGTGAGCGACATTTTCAGATGTTGTATTCTAAATTGAATGAGGTTGCCTCCCATCAAAATCCATCATCGACCACAAAGACGTACACCTACCTGCACCAGATTGCAGAGAAAATCCACCGTAGAAGTATGATTTTTTTGTTTACGGATATGTTTCAGACCGAAACAGAGGAAGCCAAGCTTTTTGAGGCGCTCCGTCACCTCAAGTATAATAAGCATGCTGTGGTTTTATTTCATTTATTGGATTACGAACACGAATTGAATTTTGATTTTGACAATGCTCCCAAGCGATTTGTAGATGTGGAGACGGGTGCGCACGTTGATTTATATGCGGACTCCATTAAAAAAGCCTATGCGGAAAAGGTGAATCAGTATCAAGAAGAGCTCAAATTAAAGTGCGCTCAATATCGTATTAAATATGTAGGTGTGGATATTAAATCGGATTTCTCCCAAGTATTGAATTCCTTTATGATCGAGCGTCAAAAATTTGTTTGATCACTTTTTTAAAAAAATGTTTTGTCCAATCCGAAATGAGAATGTATATTTGCACTCGCTTTAAAAAAGCAAATGAACAAGATTTGAATCCTGCTGTTGCAGGAGTCTTTTAGATAAAATCATTGGTCTGGTAGTTCAGTTGGTTAGAATACCTGCCTGTCACGCAGGGGGTCGCGGGTTCGAGTCCCGTCCAGACCGCAAAAAAGCTCCGAGAAATCGGAGCTTTTTGCTTTATAGATATTCATGAAACAATAAAAAAACCGGTATTTTTCAATACCGGTTTTGCTTTTTCTATATAGAATTTGAATTAATCACAGTGGCCTGGGCCTATTTCACCTGTGTTATAGGAATCCAAAACATCATTGATGTAAATAAATTCTTTTCTTAATTCATCATCACCTGATAAGTCATCAATTTCAGCTGGATTATACATCTCAAACAGTTCCAAAGCTGCTGCCAAGGCATCATCAACCTCTTCTGGAGAAGAAGCTTCATTTGCTACGTTTAGTGTTGCTGCAATATATTGGTGTGCGGCTTGGAAGTACGCATTTCCTTTAGGAGCTGTTTTCAAAACTTCTTGCCAAGTCATACCACTTAAATAGAAAGTATCATCTCTGTCGTAAGGAGCTGGCCAAGGACCTTTCTTCGTATTTTTCCAATACCCTTGAGTTAAAGTACAACCAGATTCTTCCTCTTCTTCAACGCTTAGGCAAAACTCATCCAATGCACCAGAACCATTAAAAGTAACGACCAGTTTGGCAATGCCGGCAGTATTCACTTCAACTACTTGTTGTGTTCCGTCTTCGATACTTAAAATCTCACCACTTGCAATGAGAACGTCTCCCGCATCATAGGCAGCCCATTCACCGGCCTCTTCGTTATCAATGGTCACAAAACTGTTCACATCAACGGTACCGCTACCAAAAGCACTAAAGTCTAAAGTAATAATACCACCTGGAGGCGCTTGATCATCAGGTTCTACCCCATCAAGGTCCTCAGAAATAATTAAGACTTCTTGATGATCTTCACCGGCAACGACCAAATCCTCATCACCGCCTGTAGGGTTATCGGTATCAAAAATCATAGCATGGTTTTCATCTGATGCGCCAACACTTAAATTTTCGCCATAAACCATTACAGAACCGGGGATTTCCACACCAGATATTCCGTTTCCTGAAGATACGGACTCCACAATCAAACCGCGGTCCAAACCATTAAAATCAATCAAGGCATCGCAAGATACATCCATTGTTAAGTTTGTTGGCGTTAATAGGGTTTCTTCATCGAAACCTTCATTGCTACATGCTGCGAATAATAACAAGGCTGGAACCAGCAAACTTCCAGTCTTTGAGTAATTCAAAGTTTTCATTTTCATTGAAATTTAGAATATGATTATTTTCTTATGTGTATGGATAGTGTAATATTCCAATAACATCTGAAATTACCATATCATAATTTCCTTAACAAAAATGAAAGGGTTTTTTAGCTTATCTGCTTTTTAATACGTCAAAAGGTACCAAATCAATAATTTAAGGAAATTTTACACACTTTAATAATTTGACGAATTTAGTACCAAGTAGGCCGTTTGTTTGGGTAAAAAACTATAAAAAGAAATAAGATTCCGATAACGGTTAAAAAACCGATTTCGAGGCTGGAAAGTAGTTTGCTCACCTTAAGTGATTTTTGTGACCTGTGAGTCAGTTCTTGAGCTACGGTCAGTTGAACTTCGGCAAGTTCGTCCAAGTTGGAGTTGATATCCTCCAAAACGTTGCTCAATTGTATCCTAGTGCTAGCATCATCCGTCACCCGGCCTTCCAATTGCTGTAGTTGCGTAAAATTAGCTCGTAATTCATTAAAATAAGCTGACTCCTCAACCGTTAGTTCCGTATCTGCAAAATCATTAAAAATGCGATGGATGTTTGCGGTTAACACCTCCTTTTTTTGCTGAACGCCCACTTTATTAAGTTGTATTTCTTTGTCATGAAACAGATTATTGAGCTGGTAAATGTATTCCTGAGCCACTAATCTATCCTCATAAACAGAACTTACGGTTTGCTCCAAAATGTTATAACTTCTTCTATTCAATCTGTTGGATGCCAACACTAAAAAAAATGCGATGGCTAGAATAAACCCGACATTGATTCGCTGTTTTATCGTCATTTTGTTTGGCATAACTGTTGATTTTTTAAGTTTAAGAATCCTTTTGAAAAAGTTGAAGAAGTAACCTGTCCGCTCCTTTGAGCAAATCGAGAAACTTGGAGCGAACAGGAATCATCAATCAATCTAACTACAAAGTGTTCAACTCCCCAGATTGAAGGGCACTTTGTATATCTGCAGAAACCACGGCATGGGTGTTAAAAAACTTTCTGCCATCGGTTCTTTTAATTTTTACCTGAAGAGTGCCATCCTTTGCTTCTTTTATAGCAGTTACCACTACCTTGTTTCCTTCCACCGTTTTATAGTTGGCAATGCCTCCCTTTTTAATGATAAAATTGGCTCTTGGAAAATCTATATGTTTGTAAGTGGGGGTTTCGGGTCTACCTATTTCAAATACATCCCCTACTTCCACCTTTTGGAATTCCACATTTTGATTGGTCTGTGCCTTAACCATAGCTGTGGTCATTACGAACATTAGTGCTAAAATTATCTGTCTCATATTTATATATTTAGGGTTAAAAATTATTTTCTTTCTTTAAAAATCTATATGGGAATACAATCCCGAATATTTTTGTTTTGGCCCTTCTACCTCGATGATCTTAAAAACATCCTTATTCTTAAATTGAATTCCATCGCCTGAGGCCAACCCAATCAACTTGGCGCCCATGGTACTCACTACGGACAATTTTCCAGCTTGTTGGTTTTCTTCCGTTGGCATCACAATTTGAAAGTTTTGAATCGTGCCATTCATGGTCGATATTTTTACTTCCGAGTATAATCTGACTACATCCTTTGGCATTTCATCATCACTTACAATAATTGCTCGCTCTACCTTTTTACTCAAGTGTGCCAATGCATTCTTATGGGCAACATCTTCGTAGTGCTTGTGAAAGTTCAGGATTCTTTTAATCACTAAATATTCTTTCTTCTCCACTATTAAACTTCCATATTTCATTAGGACAATCAAGTATTTTTTTCAACTCGATATATAAAAGGCAAAGGGTGTGCCATTTAAAAGATAAAAATCACAATTATCCATATAACTATTTGATATATAATATATTAAATAATTTTAAGAGCTGTAGGCTGAGACACAGAATCGGGGCATTTCTCCCCGGCTGGGGCATTTTTACCCAGTGGATTACTTTAATTTTTCGCGAAGTGTCTTTCGGTCTATTTGAAGAATTTCGGCAGCTTTGGTCTTATTGCCTTTAGTGTATTGCAGTACTTTTTGGATATAGTCCCGTTCAAGGTCACGAAGGGGTAGATATCCTTTATTAGGAAAGTCAATTTTATATTTAAGTTCTTCCGGTAATTCTTTTAGAGTGATTTTTCTGTCGCACATAATAACTGCCCTTTGAATCACATTTTCCAATTCCCGAATATTGCCTGGCCATGAATACCGCTGCAAAACCTCAAGTGCTTGAGGATCTATTTGCACTATATGATCTTTGTACTCCACACCATATTTGAACAAAAATCGATTGACCAAAAGTGGAATATCATCTTTTCGTTCTCGTAATGGCGGAACTTTTATGCTCACGACGCTGAGTCTATAATACAGGTCTTCCCTGAACATCTTTTTTTCAATGAGTTCTTCCAAATCAATATTGGTCGCCGCAATAACTCGCACTTCTAACTTTTCTGCTTTATGGGAGCCTATCTTGGTCACTTCCTTTTCTTGCAATACTCGTAGCAATCTTGTTTGAACTGGCAAAGGCGCATCCCCTATCTCATCCAAAAATATGGTTCCATTATTGGCGGCCTGAAAAAAACCGTTCCTAGTCTCATTGGCGCCCGTAAAAGCCCCTTTGGTATAGCCGAAAAGCTCGGCTTCCAATAAATTTTCCGGAATCGCTGCACAGTTCACCGCCACAAAGGGATTACGGGCAAACTTTCCTGAATAATGAATAGCCCGGGCCACAAGTTCCTTTCCGGTTCCACTTTCGCCTCGCACTAAAATGGTCGCTCTATTGTCCCTTACGCGATCAATAATTTCGGTTACCTTTTGAAAAGCTTCTGACTCCCCAATCATATCGGCATAGCGATTTGAGGTACTTTCCGATTTGGGTATGGGTTTTTTCTTTTTAGGTGCTGTGCTAGTCAGCGATTTCTTTACCGCCTCGGCCAGTTCCTTTTTAGTGAAGGGTTTGGTTAAATAATCGGTGACCCCAGACTTAAATACATTAAATGCATCCTCTGCAGAGGGGAAACCGGTAACCACTAATTTAGGCATGTCAGGAAAATGCTCAGCCGTGTACTTCACCAATTCAATCCCATTGATCTCAGGCATATTCACATCGGTGATCAACAAATCCACAGGAGTATCCTTTAGGATATACAATGCTTCCTTTACCGAGACTGCCTTAAACGTATGGAAATTCATAGATTCCAAATGCCTTTGCAGCAGCTCCAAAATCTGAATATCGTCATCGACCAATAATATGTTCTCCTTTTTTAGCAATGTTAGGTGCTTTTTGGAAATTCCATGGTAAAGATAGTGCCTGTAGGTGTATTTGGCCTATGGATAATTTTACCTTGATGACTCTGAATAATCCCATGAACCACGCTCAGCCCTAAACCTGAACCTTCGCCAATTGGTTTTGTGGTAAAAAATGGTTCAAAAATATGTTCGTCCTCTTCTTCTGAAATTCCACTGCCTTCATCTGAAATGGTAATGATAACCTTGCTCTTTTCATCTTTTACATCGACGCTTATGGTACTTTTTGGCGGCGAAAAATAAATGGCATTCACAATTAAATTGAAAACCACCTGGGTCAATTGTACCTTATCTATCCGCAGAAATATTTCGTCTGCAGATGTTGCGAAAGAGCATGTGATATTTTCTTTGGCCAAGGTAGTGCGCATGAGCGCAATGGCATTTTCAAGCACAGGAACAATATCCAACAATTCCTTCTCCTGTGGAATTTCGCAAGCGAAGAACATCAATTTCTTCACTACTTCCCTAGAAAAAATGGTATTGGTGATTATTTTATCCAAATCCTTTGATGCTTGAAGGTCATCCTCTACTCTCTCCTTTAAAAGTTCGGTAAAACCCAAAATATTGGCAAGTGGCGTATTGAGTTCGTGGGCAATCCCAGCAGTGATTTCACCCAAAATCCGCAAACGGTCCGCCTGTTCCACCTGTCTTCGAATGCGGGCTTCATTATCTTTTATTTCCTTCCTTTCCAGAAGATTACCAACTTCCAAACACACATTATCCAACAACTGTTGCTCTTCCAACAAAAAATCTTCCAAGGTATATTTTGGACTTGGGTACCCTACCTTGATGCGACCCTCCCTTTTATTGAAAATGGTAATGGGAGATTCCATAAAAACGTATTTCTCTCCTTTTTCCTCTGTTTGAATATCATAGGGCCCGACTTGTAAACTCACATAGGTTTCCTCGTCAAATTGCCAAGCAATTTCAAGGCATTGCACAATACCTTTCAATGCGGTTTCAACATCATCATAATCACAATGCACAATCAAAGAGGTTACCTCGTATAAACAGGTTAGCTCCTTGATGCGTTCCTTTAATTTTTGTTCAGCAGTATGCAAGTGTACTTCATTAAAAGTTCAGCCTTTAAATTACGGTTTTCCCTTTAAATAAAATAGGCTCGTTTAAATCTGCAGTGATTTATCGTTGACTTTCGGAGTAGAACTTTTACAGTTTGATTACAGTTTCTTTCTTACCCAATTTAATTTGATAGGCGCCCCTAACTTTTTTGTAAGGAAGTTCAAGCTCGTCTCTTGTTCGTAAGTACGCAAAAGGGGTGTGTTCAGTACTAGCCTCCAATGTTAGGGTCACCGCTCCTGTTTTTTCATTGTAGTCCACTTTTTCAAACGAGCCAGCATCCAAGGTAAGCCAAAGCTTTTTCGGAGCGATAAACACTCTGGATTTGGCTGCTGTAGTCAATTCCATTTCCACAACATCGCCTTTTTTAGACAAATTACCTCCAAAGGCCAACCAGCCCATATCTTTATCCTTTGTTAGATAAGAAGAAGTATTTACCGCATACCCATAAAACCCAGAGCCATAATCTCCCGATATTCCATCAATTTTTAAGGTAGAGGGATAGGAATGAAATGCAGCAGGACCAAAACCATCTTGGGTAATATTGGAAATTCCACCCAAAAGTCCTCCGTAACCCACTTTTAATAAATAGAGGTCATCTGGGTTTTTACGGTAATGACTCAACACAGGAATGGCATTGAGCGATGAACCATAGTGGTGGATTTGCCGTTCGACCCGCGAAGTTTTGCCTGCTTTGCCTCCGTATAGAAAATCCCAATACCTTCTGGCGTTGCCGTTGTAGGCCCAGTGGGAAATGGTAGGCATATAGGCTAAAATGGCATTAAGGGTAACATTGGCCTTATAATCGTAGCCAAAATAACTGGACCACATATACACTTCTTCCTGTCCCGTGGAATCCCATGGCATTTCACTCCCGAAAGGATAATCCAACGCTCGCCAATGGTTGGCTCTTTCTTTCATGCGTTCCTCCAACTCCGTAGCCATTTCGGTTAGCCCTTCATTTTTTAAATCTTCCAAAATAAAAAGAAACACGGAACCTTCCATCTGCCCAAATTGGGCATAATAAGGTGCATGCTCCACCATGGCAACACTTGTCTGATAGGCGTTCTCCAAATACCAATCCCAAGCTCTGTTATCCACCAATCCCTCATGGTAGCGAGACAATCGGTAGAGCACCCAATAGGCAGCCGCTACGTGTGGATAATTATAGGACCTTCCTAAGTCATTGGCATGCTCATGGTCCCAAGCTGCCCAAGTGTTGTAATTTATGGTTTCGCTGTAGGTGCCTTTGGGCAAAGAATCAGGTTCATAATAAAACAAGCTCTTTTTAACCCCATATTTTTGGGGTCCGTCATTGTTTTGAATACCACCCCAAAGCGTTTCATCAATAAATCCCTGTATTTTTTGGATTTCTTCTTTATCAGGTTGCACCAACTGTTTCATGACCGCAGCCAACCAACTTCCCGCTCCTCCTTCGTCACTCAATCCACTAATCCAAACGCGTCCATCTTGCACTACTTTTTCTTTTTTCTCGTAATCGTAACTTATGGCCGATGGGCTTCTACCAAAAGGGTCGTTGGGGTCATCGAACCATTGTTCCGTAGTCAAAAAATGGCCAAAATCTTTCACCATCTCAGCTTCTGGCTTAATGACCTTGTAGTTTACGGTTTGTTCCACGCCGTTTTTATAGGTTATGGTAAGCCTCGCCCTACCCCATTTTTTACCTTGAACCATGTACTTTTTCTTTTCTGATGCAGTATTTCCAGCCTCCTTGATTACCAATACACCTTTGGGTTCTACTTTAATAGATGCAATTTCACTTTTATACTCAATGAACAATTGACCTTCTACATCCTGAGGGAGCACATAGCCTGGTACACCGACAGCAAGAGGGTGTTCTTCTTTTACTAGGCTTTCCTGAATATTTTTGATGCCTTCAGCAAGCACAAATTTTAAAGCGAAGTTTTTTGATTCCTTTGGTTGAAGTATTAAAGAAGTTGGAGTGTTCCAATGCTCCACACCTTTCCATTCGTTTTCTGCATAAGCTTTGCTATGAACCATCCATTCATGAAAACCTTCAAAAACGATACTTCTAGGGGTAGGATCATCCAATAAAGGCCTGTAAGCTTCAAAAGCCATATTCTCTTTCGGAAGCACTAAAAGTGTGGGACCTTTCCCGCTCAATCTTTTCACTTCCAAATAACCCGCATCCATTCCGATGTACGGATCAAAGAAAACGTTCTGGGCATGGGTCTCAATCAAAGATTTACCTTCTAAAATATTGTTGAATACCATAGGAACACCCAAAGCCCCAATCTCAACTGGGGTATCTTGTTTGTTGGTGATTTCGAAACGCATGACCAATTGGTCGTTTTCAACTTCGTAATATCGCTTAACGGCAACAGGGATATCATTGGGTAAGGTGTTGGCCAAATCGGCCGCAGCCAATACATTCCCATTGGTTTCCAAAGCTTGAACCTTGGCTCGTGAAGTGGCAGTGGAGTAATCTTTCCAAACCCCATTGGCATCTTTTATTCTAAGGTTGATATCCCCTAAATGATATAGGCTATCCTTATCCCTGATTTCCAATCGCTCTCCAGGTGTAAAATCAAAATATGGCTCACCATTGGGTCTAAGGGCAGCAACTGTTTGTGAAGCTTTGACCAACTTTAATTGAAAATCCGGAGTATTGAATTTTAGATACACATCAGCAACACCCAAGGTGGATTCCCTCTGCTCAACCCTACTCCAATAAGTTTGTTGTGCCTTTAAAGTTAATGTGGTCAATAAACAAACTACCGAGACTATCCAATACTTCACATGCTTCATTATTCTGCCAGTTTGGTTTTATTGTTAAAATGAATTGGACTATTTAAAATCCGTAGCGAATCTCCATTGGGTTTTGTAGTTTTTGTTCAGGGGAAGTTCTTGCAACAGGCTACGCAATATTTCTACGGGCATTCTACCTTCGACCATCACTCGATCATGGAATTCTTTTTCTGTCCAACCCATATCCAACATTTCCTTACGAAGTGCATAAAATTGTAATCCGCCCATCATATAGGCCAATTGATACAAAGGAGGATAGCTGGTGGTGAAAGAACGACGCACCTCAGCCTCGGCATTGGCGTATTCGTGTCCAACCTCATCAACCAATAGGTCGATACATTCTTGCGGGGTCATTTCACCCAAATGAAATTTTAAAGAGAAAATGATACGGGCGCATCGGTGGATTCTCCAGAACAGCATTCCCAACTTTTGCTCTGGCGTCTGCGGAAATTCTTTGTTCCATAAAATGATTTCCCAATACAGTGCCCAACCTTCCGTCCAAAATGGATTGTAAAAAGGTCTTCTATAGCTTTTATGCCTACTCGTCATAAAATATTGAAGGTTATGTCCAGGTAATAGTTCGTGTTGCACAGTAGGAAAGGAGAAATTAGGATTGTTCCCACGCATACTCATCAGCTTATCGTTATGATCCATTTCCATGGTCGGATATGAAATAATGATATCTGGTCCTCCCAAAAAGAACGGACTTACCTTCTGACGTTCTGCACTCATCATTTTCATTCCCCAAGTTTCTTTGGCCAATTCGGGCAAGGTAATCAAGTCTCTTTCTTCGATAAAGTCTACGGAATGTTGGTACAGATCAAAAATGGCCTGTGGTTGGTCTCCAGAAGGAACATAGGTATTCTTAACGTGCTCCAACGCTTTTTTCCAGTCATCACCAAAGCCCAATTCGCGAGAGGCTTTGATCATTTCGGTTTTGCACCAGTCAAATTGCTCTTCCGCAGTTTTGATGAGTTGGGCTGGGGTGTAGGGAATAAATTCCAAGGCCAAGCTTTCTTTAAGGGCAACTTCACCGATAGGCTTTCCGATAATGCCACTTCCATCATCTTTTACACTGCCTTCGGAATAATTCTCTTTTAAAAAGTCCGCGTAGGCGGTCAACTTTTCGTTGAGCTTTTCATAGGGTTTTTCTACCCACCACGTAAACTCAGGATCGTATCCATAGTAAAACTCATAAGATTCTTTCAATCCTTTTTGAAATGATGTTATGACATCTGAAGCTTTATCTGCCGTCTGCCAATCTTTAAATGGCTTGGCTTTCCAAGCTTCCATTTCGGCATCAATTTTATCAGAAGCATCTTGAAATTGTTGTGACAATAGTTTTGCATCAGGTCTTTTTCCTCTGCGTCTTTCCTGCATGAACGTAAAGATGTCTTTCCCGAAATCACCAACTTCATCCACCTCTTTAAATTCATCATAATCCAATCCCAAAAGATACGCTCTCTTGTTTACCAAATTCTGCAACAGCACATAATCAACCTTTCCTTGCTGGGACATGGCATTAAAATCCACCTTATCCAATTTGTCATTCCAATCAGAATAATGTTTGGAATATCGCTCGTAATATTCTTCGGATTCATCAATAATATAGGTGCGTCGCAACGCCCAATTATCAGCTTCAAATTCGGTGACCATATCGGCCATTTCACTGTTTTGTGCTGATGAAATCATCCCGAATAGTACCGTGAATAGAAATCCGATTTTTTTAAGACCTGTGTATTTCATAATTTTTGGTTTCTCTGAACTACCTAAAGGTAGCGGTTGGTTTTTGTTATTCTAGAGTTACATCCAAATACACCGAATGTCTCCCATAGGTTTCGTAAAATGGTTTGAAAGTAACTCCGTCAATTGTAAATTCCAATGTGGATGGGTCACCTTGAATTGTTTTCCCCAAATTATTTGCATCCAAGGTAATTTTACGCCAATCGGTCCTAGCTTCTTTTTCTTGGGCCACCAACAAGATAGGCCCATAAAAAAGACTGGCAATATTCTGTTGATCCATGATCGGATCTAAATGAAACTGGAACGGCATTTTAATGTCCACCACATCTCCATTTTTCCATTTTCGATTTAGGGAAAGATAACTACCCTCCGAAGCTTCAATTTTCTCTTCTTTTCCGTTGACTTTAACCATCACTCCTTTGGTTGCCCATTCAGGCACTCGAACTTTTAAATCGAATTTTGCCTTTCCAGAAATCACTAATTGAGTATGATCTTCCTTTGGAAAAGCAGTTTTTTGCTCCACCGTAATTCCCTTTTCTTCCCAATGCAATGTGGAGGGAACAAAGAGGTTTACATAAAGCTCGTTGTTATCCAAACTTTTAAAATAAATGGAATTCTGGAGCTTGGTGCTGCTTTCCAAGGCGGTTCCGTTGCAACAGGTAAATCCGGTCATATCAGCATTTCCAAATCGCTTAATGGAACCTGGCCGTAAAGGAACATGGTAGGTATTGGCAGGACTATCCTCTGCCACCGAAGCCAAAATATGGTTGTATAATCCTCGCTCGTAATAGTCCATAAACTCGGTGCGCTGATCAAAAAGAAACAAGTTTTTGGTCAACTTGAGCATGTTGTAGGTGGCACAGGTTTCATTTTGCCCGCCAGATGAAAATCCATTGGCATATAATGTTGCTGGCTGCGCCACAAAACACTCGGCATTGGTAGGGTTTCGGGCTCCTGCTACGCCACCTATGCTGTACATGTAATCGTTTCGTGCTTTATACCAAAAGTTATCAGCTATTCGGTAATATTCTGGGGAATTTGAATCGCGATAAATCTCTAGGGATCCCAAGATCTGTGGGATATGTTGATTGGCATGCAAACCTCTAAAGGTGTCCACATTATTGGCCAAACCGTGTGAATGGTCTGCATCACCAAAAAACATTTTAATGTTGTCGAACAGTTGGGCTACTTTTAAAAAATTAGGTTCGCCAGTGATTCGGTTCAATCGCGCCATGGCCTCGTTCATCCCTCCAAACTCTCCTGCAATATAGGTGTTCCACATTTGAATCAAGGTGTCAGTAGGCAATTGGCTCAATCTAACATATACCCAATTCCCCATACCTTCGGCAATCTCCAAAGCTTTTTGATTTCCTGTGATCTCATAAATATCCAACAGACCTGCCAACAGCTTGTGCAAGGTATAATAGGGTGCCCAAATCTGGGTGGACTGGGTGCCATAGGTGGCACCATTTTCCAACATGATAAATTGGTCTGGAGGATAGGCACTTATAAATCCCTCACCCCAATTCCAATAATCGGTTCGAATGCCATTTTCGCTTAAATCGGAATCAAAAGTTGATTTGCCTGGTCCTGGAGGAATCGTCGTAGGGTCGGCTACATATTTATCACCTTCATTAACAGGTCGTCCAGACAATCTTGAAAGTTGATGGAGCACCGCCACCATGTAATCCATCTTTTGCTTAAAATTGGATTGCAGGGATTCATCGTATCCTGTGCTCGCGTAGGCTTGGGCCAATGCGGTCAAGTAATGTCCTGTGGCATGGCCTCTCAATTTGGTTTCTTGACTGTCCCAAACCCCTAAAGGAATTGCTCTTTCTGGTTGTTCTTGTCCAAAAGCATTACGGAACATGTACAAAAACGAATCTGGATTGGTACTCGCCAAGGTGTTGATGAACTTATCCCGATTTTCTATGAATTTGGTTTGATGGCCGTGGGCATCCACATTTAAGGATACTTGTTCAAGCGGGAAAACTTCCAAAGTACGGATGGGTGTTACAGATGCCTGAGCAGCTTTAACCACAACCTTTGCCTTGGGTTGTAAATCTGTTCCCGGCACTTTTCCAATGACTTCATAGCTCCCTACTTGTGCAACTTCATCATTATTGCTTGGTGCTGGCCAGAGTACTCTTACTTTTGAACCTTCAATTCCGTTTTTGTAGTCCCCTTTCACATATCTTGGCAATCTTGGCAAGGCACCCACGGTAGTTTCCACATCAACATCGGATACCCCAACCAAATATTGATTGTACAATTGAGGTACGCTCGGATCAAATTGTGGTAAATCATCCTTTGGTTTTTCTCGTTGTGCAACAGCAACATTTCCTTTCAAAGCATTTTCACGAATGACATTTATTTGGGCTTCGTTCAAAAGGATTCGGTACAATCGGAAATCGTGAATGCTTGCATTTAAATGTGGATTGCCAGATGGAATTGACCTACCCACATACAATTTGTTCTCATGGGTAAACAAATCGTCCAGTTCTACCTCAACTTTTTCAATTTTCCCAAGTTGTTTTCCATTGAGATAGGTGGCAATTGATTTTGATGGAGCATCAAATACTAGAGCAATATGTGCCCATTCTCCAGTTGAAATGGCCTTGCTGGGATTAGAAGTTTTGTAGATTTCCTTTCCATCCTTTATCAAATGAAATTGGCCTGATGCATCCGCATAAAAATGGTTTCTGCCATCTTTTCCAAAATCAAAAAGCACTTGATTCTTTTCGGCAGATTTTAAGTTGACCCAAGCAGAAATACTCAATGATTCTTCTCCCTCAACTGCTTCACCTGGAATGGAAACATAGTTTTGGTTCTCTCCTGACAAAGTAAGGACCTTTGCCAGGTTTTTATCCTCATCAAACTTTATGTTGGTGCCATAAATTCGAGCATGCAACGTATTTCTGGACCAATCCTTGGCATCTCCATTCAAAATGTAGCGGGAAATCATTCCTGTTTCGCCAATACCATCCAATATCTGGTTGCCCTCTTGGGCTTGCACAAAGGACAAACAAAAAGAAAAGCAACTCAGAAATGTGCCTATGATTAATTTACTTAGTTTCATGTATTTTTCAATTTCTCATTTGACCACATCATCCCGCACTTTTCTTCTTTTTAGTTAAAGTACTTGGAATCCATGGGCATATGGGTCATCATCATCTATGATGATATTATTGTATCCCGTTACTTGCGCCCACCCTTGAATGCTGGGGATGATAGCCAATTTATCCCCTAATGTGGTCTTGGTCTCGACCTTGCCCACAAACTTGCTGCCTATAAAACTTTCATGGATGAATGGCTCCCCTATTTTTAATTTCCCTTTGCTGTACAACTGGGCCATTCGTGCCGAAGTTCCTGTTCCACAAGGAGAACGGTCTATCGCTTTGTCCCCATAAAAAACAGCATTTCTACCTGATGATGTTGCATCCAATGGTGTTCCTGTCCACATCATATGGCTTACATCGCGAATGGTCGGATTTTCTGGATGGATGAACATATCGGGATATTTCTCGTTGATAGCCTTTCGCACCACTTGCGAAAACAAAATAATTTGTCCCGCAGTGAAATCTTGCAAACCTGAAAAGTTCTTTTGTGGATCAACAATGGCGTAATAATTTCCACCATAGGCTACATCGAAGGTTAATTCCCCCAAACCTGGACATTCCACGGTCAGATTTTCGGCTGCCAAGTACGATTTCACATTCACCAATCGCACCCAATCCACTTTTTTTCCCGTTTGCTGGTATTCGATTTCCACCAATCCTGCAGGGGCTTCCATTTTGATTTTCCCTGGAGCTTTTGGCGTAATCAATCCCTCCTCTATGGCTACGGTAATGGTTCCAATGGTTCCATGACCACACATGGGCAAACAACCCGAAGTTTCAATAAAAAGTATGGCAAAATCATTTTCTGGATCATGGGGAGAAAGCAAAATACTTCCACTCATCATATCGTGACCCCGAGGTTCAAACATCAATCCTCTTCGAATCCAGTCATATTCCTTAAGGAAATGCTGGCGTTTTTCGCTCATATTGGCTCCCAACAGGTTTGGACCTCCACCTGCAACCACTCGCACTGGATTGCCGCAGGTATGTGCATCAACACAAAAAAATGTTTTTCTGGCCACTCGCGTTACTTTTCTTAGCTATTTTCTTAAATGTTCTGGCAATAATTCCATGGGGAACGATTGATAACTCACAGGTCGAACCCATCTTTTAATAGCATGGACTCCCACAGCCGTAAACCTTGAATCGGTCGAAGCAGGGTACGGTCCCCCGTGTTGCATGGAGGGGCAAACCTCAACTCCAGTAGGCACCCCGTTATAAATAATTCGTCCTACTCTATTTTGAAGCGCTTCAACTATTTCTGTACTATCCAATGCGTCATTTTCTTCTGCAATCAAGGTTCCTGTTAATTGACCTTCCAATTCTTCAATCACTTGAAGCAATTCCGCTTCATCTTTACATTGAACCACCAAGGAAAAAGGGCCAAAAACCTCTTGATGCAATTTGGTGTTGTTCAAATATTGGGTTCCAGAAACAGTCGCTACTGCAGAAGCGGCATAATTGGGATCCAAATCACCTTCGATTTTACCTACAACCTCTACACCATCCTGTGAAGTAACAATTTCACCCTTGCTTTCATATCCCGATTTAATATTGGGATGCAACATACATTGTGGGTCCAAGGCAATAGTTTCTTTGGCCAATTCATTGATAAAAGCTTGGGTATTTTCATCTTTTACGGTCAATAACAACCCTGGATTGGTACAGAATTGTCCTGTTCCCAAAGTAATGGACCCAGCATAGGTCTTTGCGATATCATTTCCGCGATTTGCAATCGCATTTGGCGTGATGATAACAGGGTTGATACTTCCCATTTCAGCAAAAACAGGAATTGGCTCTGGTCTTTTGGCCGCTAAATCGAATAGGGCACGACCACCTGTAATGCTTCCCGTAAAACCAACAGCTTTTATTTTTGGATGACTCACCAAATCCACACCTGCTTGTATTCCTCCATTGATGCTCGAGAAAACGCCCTTGGGCATTCCCGTTTTTTCCGCAGCTTTTACAATGGCCGAAGCGACCAATTCGGAAGTTCCGGCATGCATGGGATGCGATTTTACCACTACTGGGCAACCTGCGGCCAACGCACTGGCGGTATCTCCTCCCGCTGTTGAGTACGCCAATGGAAAATTACTGGCACCAAAAACGGCCACTGGCCCCAAAGGAATCATGGTTTTGCGCAAATCGTCTTTTGGCATCGGTTTTCTATCCGGTTCTGCGGCATCAAAGGTGTTTTCGCGCCAATCTTCGTTGGCCACCAAAGTTGCAAAGGATCTTAACTGGTTCATGGTTCGTCCACGTTCGCCAATGGCTCTTCCCTCTGGCAAACCTGATTCCATGCAATAGGTATCCAACAATTCTTGGTCCAAGGCCAAAATTTCGTCCGCAATAGCATTCAAAAATTCAGATCTTTTGGTACCTGATAATTTTCGAAACACTTTAAAAGCATCCCATGCCGAAGTCACCGCCAATTCGATTTCTTCAGATGAGGCCTCCATAAAAGTGGTATCGTTTTGAATATTCAATTTGGGATTAATGGTCTTGAACTCCACACTCCCCTTTGCACTAAATTCTCCTGCGATACAATTTTTACCTGTAATCATGCTAAACTTGTTAAATTCTTATAATCTGGTAGTACGGGTCTGTTTTTCATGGCGTTGTCTATCACTCCCAACACCCGTTCGCGTTCTGCTCCTTGCAATGGCAAACGAGGTGCCCTTACATGCTCTGTTCCGATTCCTGTCGCCACTTCGGCCAATTTGATATTCTGCACCAATTGTGGGTTGATGTCCAACTCCAACAATGGCATGAACCATTTGTATATTTCTAGAGCTTCTTGGATTTTGCCTGCTTTTACCAATTCGTAAATGGCCACGGTTTCTGCTGGGTAGGCACAAACAAGTCCCGCTACCCATCCATCGGCTCCGATCACCAAACTTTCCATTCCGAGGGTATCCACACCCGTAAACACTTTTAATCGGTCACCAAAACGGTTTTGAAAGCGAATCACATTGGTGATATCCCTTGTGGATTCTTTGATGGCTTGGATGTTTTCACACTCCAAAAGTTCTTCCATCATATCCAAGGTTACCTCAATTTTGTAATCTACAGGGTTATTATAGATCATTATGGGCAAGGAAACGCTATTGGCAATGGCCTTAAAATAGGTCACTGTTTCATAATCCGTCGCCTTGTAGCGCATTGGCGGAAGCACCATCAACCCCTGCGCACCTACTTTTTCGGCATTTTGGGCCACTTCAATGGCCTCTTTGGTACTTTGTTCGGCTATGTTAATGATAACAGGAATCTTTCCCTCCACAATCTGTAAGGTGGTTTTTATCAAGGTCTCTTTTTCTGTTTTGGTCAAGGTACTGGCCTCGCCTAAAGTTCCTCCTAAAATTATACCGTGAACTCCGGCATCCAATTGTGCTTTGATGTTCTTTTCGAACATGGCCAAATCCAGTTCGTCCTCACTTGTAAATTTTGTGGTTACAGCTGGCATAACCCCTTCCCATTGTATCATGATGTTATTTGTTTTACTACAAAAATAGTGGACACAAGGTCAGAAATGCCGTTTTTTATTAGCTTATATTGATACTATATTACCTCAAAAATTGATTTTACTTATTAAATTGATGATATTTGGGCAAAAAATGAAGGTACTTCCGTTCAAAATTCCAAAACCAAGTGACGAGGCATTGGTCTACCAAATAGACCATGAACGGATATTTTATGACCAGTTGCACCAACATGAAGAAATCCAGATCAGTTATATAGCCAAGGGTTCTGGGTCGTTGGTGGTTGCCGATTCCATCAGTGATTACCAAGAGGGGGATGTGTTGGTGATTGGTGGGTTTTTACCTCATGCGTTTAAGAGCGATGTTTCGGCTTCATCCAAATCCATCATGCATACCTTGTTTTTCGACATCCACTCCTTTGGAAATGATTTTTTCGGCATTACCGACCTTGCATCCACCAAAGCGTTTTTCAAAAAATCGGAGTTGGGCATTCGTGTTATCTCGAACAAGGAAGTCATTATTAATGCTTTTCAAAAATTGAAATCACAGAACAAAGTAGAACAAATTGCCACTTTGTTAGTGGTGATCAATGAGATAATGAAAGCGAAAACCCAACCTTTGTCTTCTTTTGTATACCGCAAAACATTTTCGGACGATGAGGGCAAACGCATGAACGATGTTTTCAAGCATGCCATGGACAAATTCAACGAACCGATTAATCTGGATGAAATTGCCCAAGTGGCCAACATGAGCAAGAATGCTTTTTGTAGGTACTTTAAAAGACGGACCAATAAAACCTTTTTTCAGTTCCTTATCGAAATTCGGATTGAAAATGCCTGCAAAATCATTCTAAGTCAGCCCGAATTGGCCATTGCTGCGGTTTCCGAACAATGTGGCTTTAACAACATTGCCAATTTTAATCGAAAATTCAAGGAATTGAAAGGCTGCTCACCTACCCAGTTTCGCAGTAGATTCTAGATTTCCTGGTTAATCAACTCCAAAGCTTTTTCGAGCACCTCATCCCTACCCTCTTTTAACCCTTGAATTGTAGGGCGCACTTCCACATCTACTTTTACACCCTTGCGCTGGGTCTCGGTTCCATCGGGATAAAAAATGCCAATTCCAGAAATCGAGGTTTTGATTCCTCCACCCAATTCTAAGGTGGACACGTTGCCATCCGCTCCTGCCGTTTGACTACCCACGGTTATAACATTATCCGCAGCCTGTAAAGCCATTGTGGTGAACTCGGCATGGCTTTGTGTGATTCCATTCACTAAAAGAACCACTTTCCCTAAATAATTTTCTTTGTTCTTAAAACTTCCGCATTGTGTGCCCTCCCTCCATTTGAACTTGCCAGGATAATTTAGGTCGGGTTGGGTTACCTTGAAAAAGTCTCTACGCTCCGGAATTAAGTAAGAAGCTACATGATACAAAGTTCCTTTTGGATAATTTCTGATGTCAAAAACAATGGCCTTGGTATCTTTAAAGCTTTCCATCATTTCTTCCACATCCTTTCGCTCTAGTTTGCCCATGTTCACATAACCAATATTCCCTTCAAGCAATTTCCATTTATCAACTTCTTTGGGCAATATTTCCTGAATGGAATACAAAGAAATTTCTGTTTGGGCTACTTCCCCGTTTGACTGGTAAGTAACTTTTTTGGTTGTTGGATTTTTTGAGCGAATAATATCATAACTCAAATTTCTATACTTGCTTGCCGGATTCGAGCCCCATACCAATTCCATACTATCCTTAATCATGCTTTGCACAGGAACATTGTCAACTTTTAGAATAATATTTCCTTTTCTAATTGAAGATTGCTGCTCCAAGGAATCATTATAAAATCCTCTCACTACCAATTTTCCATCAATAAATTGAGTTTTTACATTTGGGTAGTAGTAGTTGCTTTTGGAAGTAATAAATCCCCCATGGGCATCATCAATCCTTACCACCATTTTCTGCAAGGCACGATGAAACTCTTTTTCAGTTGAAGCGGCTTGCAATTGAGGTATGGATGAAAGCAACACCTCATCCCATGGTTGGTCGGTTTGGTATTTGTAAGGAAAAAAGTACTCCACAATGTTCCAATATTTGAAGGCTATCATCAACCTCATATCTGGATTGGACCAATCCAAATTTTGGTATTCGGGTTCATTTTTTAAGGCAATATTGCCCACTTGTTTATATGGGACGTACACATAATGTTGCTTACCTTGAAATCGGTTTTGCTCTATAAACATTAGTTTATTGCTAAGTTGCGGGGTAAAGAGTTCGTTATCTTCAAACCAAGAGAGATCAAAGTTCTTTTCAAAATAGTCTTGATCATTATCCTTAGCGCATTTTTTACAGACAGGTACATCTCCCAAGCCTTCTATCCAATCCAAATAGATCTGGGAAAGTTCTACTTTATCCTTGGCTTGTTCCACTTTGGGAAGCACTTCCAACAACTGCTCGTCCCAATTGAATTTACCTTTGGCCACTTGTGGGTGGTAGTATTTTAAAAATCCCCAGATTTTGGCAGTGGCCGCAAGTTTTTGTGTTTCATCGAATTGTGGAGCATTTGCAGAGCATACGGATTGCGTCAATAGCAACCCGAACAAGAAGACAATTTTGTTTACCATGATGATTTGATTAGCGTTTGGATTTCAATATAACCCTCATTCTTTCAGACAAATATATTCCCACCTAATATTTAAGAACATTTAACGCAATTAAAGCCAATTTTAAGTAAGCTTTAATATTTGATACTGAACCATATAGAGAAAAGTCAATCTTTTGCAGAAAAGTCTGAAAAAACGTTACGAAAATCATAAAACCCAGTATAATTGGGATTTACGGATTACTTGCCTTACCTTTGTGCCACGATGAAAATCAAACTCCACGAGAGAAAAAATTGTCGAATCCTAAGTTTTAACTATCTGGTATTCCGAAACCAGCCAGATAAGTTCATTCCGCCTACCTTTTAACCAACTTCCCTTGAAGAGGGAATTGTATTCCATGGGAAATTTCGGATTTTCTATTCCGTAATTTATCCATGCCCGCTGTTTTTACCCATAATCTAAACACAATAACAATTATCGTCCAAGACAAAAGCATGGTCATCAAAACCTACGATGCCTACACACGATTATCAACTATGGAGGCGAATCGGTTCGCCAACTTCCTTTTTGAACATCAAGAAGGAAAAAAAGCGACCAAAAAAGCCATTCGAAAAGCCATTCAATATTCCACCAAGGAAATACCTGGTTTGGGAGGCTACGTTTTTTCGATGGAGGACAAAGATGACATTCTGGCCCTTGCCGTGGTCAATAAAACGGGAATGGGAGATTATATCCCAGAGAATTTTTTGGTCTTTTTTGTAGTTCATCGCAATTACCGTGATCAAGGAATTGAAAAAAAATTACTGGAGTATACGCTTCAATATTGCAAAGGCGATGTTGCCATACATATCACAAGCAACAACCAATGCCCAAACAAACAATTTTTTGAAGCATACGGGTTCAACGAGACCCACACCGAAATGAGATTGAACAGATAAACCATTATATGTTAAAAATTGAAGTAAAGCCCGGAGAAAGTATCGAACGTGCCCTAAAGCGCTACAAGCGAAAGTACAGAAATACCAAACGCTTGGATCAGATTAGGGATCGGCAGGAGTATACCAAAAAATCCGTGGCAAAAAGAAAAACACTTAAAAAAGCACAATACAAAGAACAGTTCCTGAACCAACAGGACAATGTTTAACATCAAAATTCATATTATCTACAACAAAATGAGACTTTCAAAAATTAAAAGGGAAACCAAATATGAAAAACGCTACAGTGTTTCCATGGGTGAACTGACCACCCAGGTAACCTACATAAAGCAGTACATTCTGGGCCTCCCCTTCCGTACGTTGCACAAGTACCGTGAAACCTACTACGGAGAGGTAAAGGATTGCGAAGATTGCAATGTTCTGGCATAAAATTATTGAATCACCTTTTTAAAAAAAAGAATGAAAGTATTAGTTATTGGTGCAGGTAACATGGGACTTACCTATGCCACAGGAATGTCCAAATCCAAATTGCTTAAAAAGCGCAATATCATGGTTTTGGACAAATCAAAAGAAAAATTGGAAGAGGTGGGCAAAATTGCCTATTTCGACGCCATAGATAAATTGGAAGATTGCGTACCACAAGCCGATATCATCTTTTTGGCCGTAAAACCTTATCATGCCGAAGAGCTTTTTGAGCGCATGAAAAAATTGGTGAACCCAGAACAACTGTTCATTTCCATAATGGCAGGGGTCACCATCAACTATATCCAAGAATCGCTTGGAATAAAAAAAGTGGTTCGCGCCATGCCTAATTTACCTGCGCAGGTTGGTAAGGGTTTGACCAGTTATGTTTCTTCGGACGAAGTTTCCCGTTTGGAACTTTTTATGGTGGAAGGACTTTTGGACACCACTGGAAAGTCGCTCCGCGTAAAAAATGAAAATTACATCGATGCCTCTACTGGAATTTCAGGTAGTGGGCCAGCCTATGTGTTCTATTTTATGCAGAGTATGATGGAGGCTGCCCTGCAAATGGGCTTTTCCGAGAATGTATCCAAAGTTTTGGTGAGCCAAACCTTTACGGGTGCCGTAGAGCTGTTCAACCAGAACAACCTTACCCCCGACACTTGGATGGAACGTGTGGCCTCTAAAGGTGGCACCACCAGAGCCGCTTTGGACTCCATGGAAGATAACAACGTAAACGAATTAATAAAAGAAGCGGCATTTGCTGCCTTTAACAGAGCCGTAGAATTAGGCGAAGAATACTAAATCATGTATAAAGAACTCGTGGTCATCAAAGTAGGAACCAATGTGATGACCAACAAAGACAACAGAATTGTAAGACCCGTTCTCAACAGTTTGGTTCAACAGATTGCTGAATTGTACGAACGTGATATTATGACCATCTTGGTCTCCTCTGGATCTGTAATTGCAGGTAAAGAGGTTTTGGGAAAGGCCAAAATAAAGGATAAAACCCAACGTAGACAGGTATATTCCGCTATTGGACAACCTCGAATGATGCGACATTACTATAATATTTTTAGTGATTATGGTATGAAATGTGCCCAGGTGCTACCAACCAAAAGGGATTTTAACCCTGGTGTGCATCGCGATAATATGATCAATTGTATCGAGGGGCTTCTTTCTGAAGGAGTAATTCCGATTGCCAACGAGGATGATGCCGTTTCCGTATCCATGTCCATGTTTTCGGACAACGACGAATTGGCCACACTTTTGGCCCAATTGATGAATGCGGACAAATTGATTTTAATGACCGATATCGACGGGCTTTATGACGGACATCCTGACAAGGCCGATTCCAAGGTTATTGAAAAAGTTGAGCCAAGGGAAGATTTGGACAAATACATTGAAGAAGGAAACAAAAAAGAAGGTGAAGGCCGTGGTGGTATGGGTTCTAAACTCAACTACGCTCAAATAGCTGCAGCCGACAACATTCCATCTTACATTGTAAATGGAAAAAGAGATAACATCATTATAGATGTTGTAGAAGGAAAAAATGTGGGAACAGAAGTTTCAAAATAACAGTAATGAAATTATTAAACACAGAAATAAAAAATAAAGTACTTAAAGATATGGAGCACATTCTCGATACCCATCGAGAAGAGCTGCTCCGGGCCAATCAAAAAGATCTTGATGCCTTTAATCGGGACGACCAAGCATTGTATGATCGCTTGATCGTGAACGACAGCAAGGTAGACCAAATGATTCAGGCCGTAAAAGAAGTCCGGTTGCAGGAAGACCCTGTAAGCAAAGAAATATCGACCAGAAATTTGGACAACGGATTAAAGATCATCAACAAAACGGCTCCTTTTGGAACCATTATGATCATTTACGAATCCCGACCCGATGTTACCGTAGAGGCAGCCGTACTTGCCTTTAAGGCCAACAACAAAATTTTGCTAAAGGGAGGTAAAGAAGCCTACCATAGCAACAAGGCCTTGGTAAAGTTTTGGCATCAAGCTTTAACCCAAAATGAACTTTCGGAGGATTATATCCAGTTTTTGGAAATGGATAGATCCCAGACCCAAGAATTTTTGAAAAATCCGAATCAAGATTTGGACCTGATTGTGCCAAGGGGAGGCGAACGTTTGATCGCTTTTGTAAAAGAGCACGCCAAATGCGCCGTTTTGGTGAGTGGTAGAGGAAATAATTTTCTGTATGTGCACAAAGAGGCCGATTGGAAAAAGAGCTTGGAGGTCATCGTAAATGCGAAGACCCACAAGATTTCGGCCTGTAACGCTTTGGACAAAATTTTGCTCGATACCCAAATTGAAGGGTATGCTGAAAAATTGGTAGAGCTTAAAAACCTATTGTCCGAAAAAGGCGTATCCATTTTGGTAGATGACAAAGTAAAAAATGTGCTTACCAATGAGGAAAGCATTACCGATGCTTCAGTTTGGCAAGAGGAATTTTTGGCCATGAAGTGCGTAATCGGAGCCGTGGACAATTTGGATGAGGCCATCATCAAAATAAATAAAAATTCTGGCGGACACTCGGCATCCATTATGACGCAGAACAACAGTGTGGCCCAAACCTTTATGGAAAATGTGGACTGTGCCGCTGTGTACCAAAATGCATCTACCCGTTTTACCGATGGTGGTCAAATGGGCGTTGGGGCAGAATTGGCCATCAGTACCGATAAACTGCACCACAGGGGACCATTGGGACTTAAACAATTGGTCACCAACAAATACTATGTATTTGGCGATGGACAGATCAGGGTATAACCCCATCAACATAAATAGAAAAAAGGAGGCCAATTGGTCTCCTTTTTTTTGTGCTGGGCACATATTAATTCAAAAAAAGACCGACAGAGTTGATTTAATGATAATTTATAACTGAATTATTGGTCAATTTTTAATAAAATCTATAGCTTTAGTATTCAAAATTTAATAGCATGGGAAAATTTGAGATTAAAACGGATAAAGCTGGCAAGTTCAGGTTTAATTTAAAAGCTGGGAACGGTCAAGTTATTTTAAGCAGTCAAGGGTATACTACCAAAGCTGCCTGTGAAAACGGCATTGAGTCGGTAAAAAAACACTCGCAGGACGATGGTAACTTTGAAAGACTGACTGCAAAGGATGGAAGTCCGTATTTTAACCTAAAAGCATCCAATGGCCAAGTAATTGGCAATAGTGAGATGTATTCCAGCGATTCCGCTATGGAAAACGGCGTTGCTTCCGTTAAAAAAAATGCTCCCGATGCTTCTGTAGAAGAAGTTTCGGAATAAAAACCTATCCATTGATCAGAAAAAGCAGCTTAAAAAAGCTGCTTTTTTTGTTTTGTCCCAGAATCGCATAGCTTCTATAATTCCCCTTATTCTTTTCGGTTCACCAAGCCTTTGGTAAACTCGTTCAGCGCTTCTACTTTTTCTTCAAAATCCCCTTTTAAGGTTTTGCGGTATTCATTTAGGTTCTTTACCAGATCATCTATATTCTCCGGCAACACATCCTCAAAAAACTGTCGCAATCGCTTGGCGGTCGTTGGGGATTTTCCGTTGGTAGAAATAGCCACCTTTACATTACCCTTGGTCACAATACCTCCCATGTAAAAATCGCAAAACGGTGGATTATCAGCTACATTCACCAAAATACTGCGTTCCCTACAATCATGGTACACCTCCTCGTTCACTTTAGGCTTGTCGGTACAGGCAATTACCATGTGCCTTCCCTCTAAAAATTCCTTTTTATACACTGTTTCGATAATCACAACATCGTGTTTTTCTGCTAGTTCCAAAGTGGCGGGCAAAAATTCGGGCGCCACCATTTGTACTTTGGCATTTGGACTCGATTTCAATAAAAATGAAAGCTTTTCCAACCCCACATTTCCACCACCAACTATGAGCACTTGTAACTGCGATACCTTTAAAAAAATGGGATATAGCTCATTCCTTTCCATAACATCAATTTAATGCTATAAAGATAATCACTATTTCTGTGGATGAAGCACGTCTGTGCAGCAGCACTTTTAACCTTTAAAAAGTAGGAGCTTCCTTTTGAGTCTCTTTGGGTTTAAACTCATACCTAATGAACAGCTCGTGAGAACCTCCCGTATAGCTTGCCAAGTTGGATGAAGTAAGGTCATAGGCATAGCCAGCGCTAAAATTGGGGTTGATTTGCATCCCTAATAAGGTCGAAAATGAATCGTCCCAACGATAGGCCAATCCAAAAGTGAAGGTTTCCTTTAAAAGCACGTTCGCCGAAACATCGGCAATCATGGGTGCTCCAGGAACCCATTTCACAAAAAAGGCAGGTTTCAATTTTACATCGGCCGAAACATCAAATACTTTTCCACCAATCACATAATAGTGCATGCGCTCGGCAGCAATCTCCTGTTCCGCCCCATCATAATGGTTCTGTGATAAAAAATTAGGAATCGCAAACCCTAAATACCCTTTTCCACTGTTATAATAAATACCAGCACCTATGGTTGGGAAAAATTTGCTCTTTATATTATTTTGAAAGGCCACATCGGCATCCTCTGCCAAGCCTTTGGAAAAATCCACATCAAAAATGCGCCCTCCCAGCTTTAACCCAAAAGATAATGTTTTGCCAGCGCTATCCAACTGAATGGTGTAAGAAACATTTCCGTCCAAAAATATTTCAGAAGAAGGCCCAAGCGCATCATGCGCCAATATTCCGCCCAGGCCTATTTTATTTTCCAACGGTGCGTCTACAGCCAAAATTTGTGTGTTTGGAGCACCATTTACTCCCACCCATTGGGAGCGGTGCATCAACAATGCCGTTAAATATCCATTAGAACCTGCATAAGCAGGGTTTACACTCATGGTATTGTACATGTATTGCGTAAACTGGGGGTCTTGCTGTGCTTTTACCGCAAGGGGTAACAAAAACAGCAGTAACAAACCTAATTGCCCAACTATATTCCTTCTATATCTTGCTGATACCATCCCCATGCTTATCTATTTATATACAACCAATCTGTTAGCGGTTCCGATCCATCACCAAGGTCCAACACGTAATAGTAGGTTCCGGCCGGTAAACCGTCTTCTTTTTGCACTACGCTACGGCCATTGGGTGTTCCATCCCAATCATTTTTATAATTATTGGTGTGGTAAACCATATTTCCCCAGCGGTTGAACACTTCCAGCTTGTTATTTGGATATCTGGACAAACAATCAATTCGGAAGGTATCGTTTACACCATCGCCATTGGGTGAAAATTCGTTATACACCAGCAAACAGGTTGGGTTCACAAAGGCCTCGGCCCTATTATTGGTTTGGTCGGTGTCCCATTGATCAACATAAGCCATTTGGGCCACGTTCAAATAATCTTCAATAT